>JBIKVI010000424.1:0-3082 GCA_044356935.1 Silvanigrellaceae bacterium
CCACGCTGCACAACTACGTGCTCACACGCGAAGACGGCACGACCGCGGCGGAACGCCTGAGCGGCGTAAAGCCGGAGCCACTCGTGGACTGGCTCTGTCGACGTATCTCGTCCGTACCCGCAGGGCGTCCGAGGCTCATTCTTCGGAACGCGTCATGAACTCTTTGGTACGTTCTCAAGAGCTGGCGGCCGTGCGAACGAGGCCCGAACCTAGACTAGCAGAGTCAGAATCTGCCGTCCTGCCATTAGACGATTCCCCAGTGCCTGCGGGACTTACGTCAGCGCGCGCGCCAAATGCCCTCGGAGACCGCACATTTTTCGAGGCTGACCAAAACCTCAAAACGCCCTAACAATCCGGGCCTCTCCCCAAAAAGATCCTGTGATCATGAGGCAGGGTTGGATTCGTCAAAAGTGCTACGAAAGAAGGCGCGAGGGGGGCATGTTACGCTGACCCGAGCCTTTGCGTCGTGGCACTTCGTCGTGGATTGGGGTCAAGCGTGAGAGTTTACCTAATGTTCGGCGTGGTCGTTTCCATGTCGCTGGTTTCGGGGGCGACTCAAGGCTGCAAACTTCTGTTCGGAGGCAGGCAAGAAGCTGCGGTGAAATCGGTGGCTGCGGATGACCTCCAGGCCATTGAGTACGCAAGGCCGCAGACCGACGCGTCCGTCCTTTCGCCTCTTCTGCTCAAAGAGACCTTCGTCAAGGTCAGCCCCGACAGGGCGAAGGTCCTCGTGGCCGACTACGATCTCATTCGCGCTGACTTTCCCCAAATCTCGAATCTGTCGGATGCCGACATCGACGTCTGGCTCGTCGATAACGTGGCCTACGTCTCGGCGCCGCAGGCTTCGCAGGAAGTCGTCAACGACCAGGTCCCCACGGTGAATCGGTCTCGATGGGGTTATCGGCCGCCGGAGTATCGACGCGCTTCGGTGATGCCAGTGTTCGATCCGGCCCTGGCGGCCGTGCGCGCGGACATTGAATCGAAACTCTACACGCGGCAGTCTCCGTTTGAACTCACCGCCGCCTATTTGGGTTTGGACTTCATCGCGATAATGAATCATCCCGCATTGAGTTTATCCGAATTGAAAGAACAGGCGAGTGAATCGAAAATGAAGATTTCGGACCTCGCGCGCGCAGGCGCGTTCAACTACGTGCCGGGGTCGTCCAAGAAGGCACGAAATCTCCTTTCAGTCATCGATTTTATTGAGTTGGCAACGGAAATGAATGGAAAAGAGTCGTCTGCCGTCGAAACCGAGGTCTCTTCCCTCGTCGCTGGCGTGAACGCGGCCGTCGACGCCGCAGTGCGCGAAGCGGACGGGAAGAGCGAGCTCTCGCGGGGGCAAATTGGACTCATGGACCTCAAGGGAACAGGAAGCCTGCATCCGTTACAGGAGGGACATCAGAACGGTCTCGCCACCACGGGCGAGCTTCTGCGGGAGTTCTTGTTTGAGAAACTCGTCAGTGCGGTCCTTGCGAGTGAGCAGGAGGCCCTGCGATCGGGAGCACGCAAACTGGAAGAAGAAAACTCCGGAGTCGGAGACATTTCGACTTTCAAAGAGAACAGGTGGGCGGGTGCCTTCAAAGATGAAAGCGGACAGCAGCCCAGGCGTGCGGTTGGCAACTATGCCGTCATCGATCTCGGGTTCAGCGTGCGCGCGGCGACTGGCGAGCTGCAGCCCGCAGGTATCCTCGTCCGTCAGTCGACTGCGCGCAAAAAAAATTTCCTGTCGAATTTGGACTCAGACGTCTCCGTGAGTGTCGAGAGAATGCTTCGGAGATACGCCCTCTCTTCTGCTGGAGCGCATTACGGAGTTGAAAACGTCCCCGTCAACTTCATCAACATCCAGGGAACGGAATCGGACGACCTCATCGACTTTGGAGCGTACATCCACGATACGGATTTTCTTCAAGTCGCCACGACAAACAACGTAAAGCGCCCCAAGCGGGTTGGAAAAGAGGATGTCCGCGCGGCCGAAGAGGTCATGGTTCCCGAAGCGCAGTGGGGCATGATCGAAGGAGCGAAAGGCAAAGACCCTGTTTTCGACAAACCCTGGGTGTGGTCGCACAAAACGGCGCAAGCGTTTCGTGAGGAAAATGGGAACAGGGACGCGGTTCGTTCACACGCACGGAACATGCTCGAGCCAGCGTTTCGACGTCTCAAAATCCGAGGATTTGAGGGCGAGCAGCGGTTTCGATGAGCCGCTTCAAAATGAACTAAATGTAACAAATGAAATTGGTTGGGGAACTAGGACTCGAACCTAGACTCCCGCTTTCATCACTTACGAGATGTACGCTGCCGTGTAGCGCCGTCGGTATCGTTCCCCGAGAGCATCCAAAATCGTCGTCTCGAACTCGGCAAGGCGATGGAATACGTACCGTACGCTTGAGGAACTTTTCACCCGCGTAACGTCTACGCCTTCGAACTCCTGGTTCACCCAACGCAGCGTGGGTTTTTTGGTCAGCTTACGCTTCTGGTCGGGGACCGTCTTTCCGCTCGCTTCCAGACTCAGCCGTATGCGCCGTTGGACGAGCGCGAACAGGAGGAGCGCAAGGGTCATGACGCACAACAGGGCCGCGATGCGGCTCGGGCTCTTAAGGAAAAACGCATCTGTGAAGTACTCAGGATCCTTGAGGAACCGGAATGAGCGTTCGACGCCTTGTTGATCCTTCATGTAGTGCCTCAGGATCTCATCCGCAGGCGCCGTAGTGTCGTTGGTGCCGATGACGAAAAAAGCGCCTTCGAGGCGCGCCCTTCGAACGACGTCGACCCGCTGCCTGATCTTCAGGTCGTCAAGGAAGTAGACGAACTCACCCTCATCGTCTTTGCGAGGGCGACCACGGCCTCGTGACTTGGCCTCTTCCTTGAAAGTGAATTCGCCGGCTTGGTGAAACTCCGCCTTCGAGAAGAGCTGCCTTGAGGCTTTCTCGAGGTCGGGAACGCACGCGAAGCCTTGCTTCCTCGCTTTCGAGATCGCCTTCTCCAGCGCCTCCTTTTCACGGGCGACTCTCTTGGTCACTGAGGACTCGGCTCGGTCCTGGGATGCCTCTGTGCGCACAACGATGTAGCGCTGGAGTTCATCGAA
>JBIKVI010000139.1:0-11030 GCA_044356935.1 Silvanigrellaceae bacterium
GAAGGAAACGGTGCGCGCGCCCATGGACTTGAGCATCGTGCTCGCGGGAACGTAGAGGCGATCGTTGGCATCGCGCTGCCCGAAGGTGGTGTCGCGCTCGCGTAGCACGCCCACGACGCGCAGGTTGGCCAGGACCTCGCATCCGTCCACCGCGAGCGTCTGGCCCAGCGGAAAGTCGGGCGAAGCGCGCGCCGAATGATCCCTGGCGAAGAACGCGTCCACCGTGTCGGCACCGAGGACAACCACGTTGCCTCCCGAGGCGATCTCAAGGGCGGTGGGGAACCTCCCCTTCGACACACCGACGTCGAGCTCCGTGAACTCCGCGGGGTCGAACATGCCCGTGAGCGCGGCGCGCCCCGGCTTGCTTTCGCTCCTCACGTTACAGCTGCTCGTCCACACGAACGGGCGGAACTTACCGTAACGCGAAAACTGCTCGGCGAAGCGCGGGAACTCCGTGCGCAGATCGAGGCCCCGCCAATGGGCGAGTCCGGCCGCGCGCGATCGTTCGTTGTCGTACCAAAGATAAATTTTGCTCGTACCCGCGTTATAGAAGAGCGCATTGAACACATTGCCCACGATGACGCCGAGGCCGGCGATGACGAGGATGCTCGCCACGCCTATCATGAGACCAAGCCCCGTGAGCGAGCTGCGCAGCTTGTGGGCCGTGAGATCCGCGTAGGCGCTCGCGAACGCCTTGCTCCGACGTCGCGCGTCCTCGGCGACGCGCGCGAACGCGCCAGGCTCACCGGCAGGCGGGGACGCTGCCAGGAGCGCGGCGGGAAGAGCGCGATCCGATGAGACTTCGGAGCGGGCCGTGGGCGTCGGGCGTCGTTCGTCGCTCACCACGCGGCCGTCCTTGAGCACGACGCACCTCGCGGCGCGCGCGGCCACGGCGGGGTCGTGAGTTATGACCACAATGGTCTGCCCGCCTGTGTGGAGAGCCTCGAGGAGCGTGAGGACCTCGTCGGTCGTGCGCGAGTCCAGCGCGCCGGTGGGTTCGTCGGCGAGCAAGACGGTGGGTGACATGAGGAGTGCGCGCGCGATGGCCACGCGTTGCTTCTGTCCGCCCGAGAGCTCGCCGGGCGCGCGGTTTTCTTTGCCGCCGAGGCCAAGGGCTCCAAGAAGGGCCCTGGCGCGCGCCTGGAGCGCGGGACCGTCGAGCCTCCGCGCGTAGCGGCAAGGTAGCATCACGTTGTCGAGCACCGACAGCCGAGGGAGTAAGGCGAAGTGCTGGAACACGAAACCGATGGAAGTATTTCGGCGGGCGGCCCGCGCGTCCTCGTCGAGATCGTCGACCGACTCGCCCTCGAAAAGGAAGCTCCCCTGGGTGGGTGAGGCAAGGAGCCCCAACAGATTCATCATGGTTGTCTTGCCTGAGCCGCTCGCGCCCACGATGGCCACGAACTCCCCTCGTTCGATGACGAGATCCACCTGCGAGAGCGCCGTAAAGGTGGCGCCCTCGTCGCGGTATTCGTAGCCGACGCCGGAGAGGGAGAAGACCGCGGTCATAGTCCGCCGACCCCGTTACCGGTCGCTCCCCCGCCCACAACTCCCCACTTCGCGGCCCCAAGCGCCTCGATGCCCAACGCTTCGAGCCGCGACGATGCTTCGAGCTCCGCTTGCTTCTGCAATGCCACGTCTTGTTGAGATTGCACGAGCGTTACGACATCGAACTCCCCTGCCTCGAAAAGCCTGCGATTCTTGTCGCGGAGGTCCTCGGAGGCGGCCACGAGCTTGCGTCGATTCTCGAGCTGTCGGGTGAGCAGGACCTCCCGAGAACGCAGCCTGTCGGAAGTCACGCGCGCGGCGCGATCGGCCTGGGCTCGCCGCGCCAAAGCGACGTCCCTTCGGGCAGCCGCGGTCTGAGAGGCGGCGCTTCCTTCGGGCGAGAACAGGGCAAGGGAAAAGGACAAGGTCGCATAAGCGTTGAGCTGCGAGTCGGGAGCCGCCGCGCGCGCGGCCGGCGGGACGTTCCCATTGTCGATGCGCGAGCCGGTGAGGCCGGCGTTCACATCGAGGGAAGGAGCCCAGGCCTGACGGCGCGCCGCGAGCGCCTCGGTGTCGGACGCTTCTACGGCGAGAGCCTGCTGTCGCAATTCGAGGTTGCGTTCGAGGATGGCCACTTCAAGACCTGGGGTGCCTACAAGTGTGGTGCCCGCGGCCGCCGCGGCTGCCACATCGGGTGCCCAAGCGTCCACGCGAGAGGCGTCGATGGGAGCGACCCGCTGACGATAGTCGCGGTTGAATGCCGAGAGCGCCTCCTCGAACTCCAGGCGCGCACTGTCGAGTTCCAGGGAGGCTCTCAGTGTTTCGCGGCGGGTTTCCTGCAGCTCCTTGGGACCCAAGAACCCGCTCTTGGTTTTGCGTTGGGCGACGTCCTCGAGCGCACGCGCTTGTGCGAGGAGTTCCTCGCGTTGGACGATGGCTCGACGCGCGGCGATGAGCGCGGCGAGATCGCGCGCCATCCCGACCCTGAGTTCCGCGCGGCGGCGCTCGGTTTCGAGCCCTGAGCTCTCGCCGCGTGTCCGCGCGGCGTAGACGCGCAGCCGCGTGAATCCACCCGACCACAGGTTCTGCCGTGCGGCCACGCCGGTGGTGGCGGTCCAGGAGGCGTCCTGCCCTTGGTTCACGCGCCCCGCCTCGTTCCACTGCCAGGTTTTGGAGGGGCCGGTTTGCGCATTGAAGGTAACTGACGGCAGGTATCCAGCACGCGCCTGTTCTATGGCCGCCTCCTGTTCCCTTTCACCCGCGCGAGCCAAAGCCAAGGCTTCGTCGACGCCCTCGGCCTCGGCCACCAGGGAGTCGAGGAACGCTAACGCTGACCTCTCGGGCTGGGCCGACGAGAGCTTACCTGGCACAGACTGGGCCGACGCGACCAATGGCCACGGGTGCAATGAGGTCGTGACGATGACGAAGGCGATGACTTGCTTCATGTTTCCTTTCCGGTTCTACTCTTGCCGCAGCGCTTCGACGACATCCATGGCGGCGGCCCGGCGCGCGGGCAGCATGCCGAATCCAAAGCCCGCGGCAACGCTGCTGGCCAAGGCGACGAAGACCGCCACGGGATCCCAGGCGAAGCCCGCTTCAAGGTAACGGGGGGCGAGCCGGGCGGCGGCGAAGACGGCCGCGTTGGACACGAGCACGCCCGCCGCCACGCCGACCAGGCCCGCGGCCAAGCAAAGCGTCGTGCTTTCGACAATGAACTGATTGCGTATGCGGAACCCTTTAGCACCGAGGGCTTTGCGCACGCCGATTTCCCGCACCCGCTCAGCGATGTTCACGAGCATGATGTTCATGACCCCGATGCCGCCGATGATGGTGCACAGTCCGCCGACCACCACCGTGAGCGCGCCCAGAACGTTGAGCATGAGATTCACGCGCGCTATCTGCTGCTCCGGGATAAAGGCGCGGAACGGATAGCGGTCGCCCGTATGGGCGCGCAGATAAGTCTTCACGTTCTCGGCTAACCACGTGGGGCTCACGCCCTCGCGGGGAACGACAACCACTGATCGGGTATAGGAAGAAATTCCGCCGCGGCGCAGGGTGAGCGTGGGCGCCCAAACGGCGTTGTTGATGGAGTCGTCGAAGGAGGAGTCCTGCTCTTCGAGCACACCCACCACCGTGAGCGTGAGGTCGAGGGGACAGCCGCCGCGCACGGAGAGAATTTCCCCCAGCGGAAAATTCGGATTGCCCAAAGCGGCGTCGCTACGTTCGGGGAAGAGCGCCGATGCCGCGCCGCTGCCTAGGATGACCACCTTTTCCACCCTTTCAGCCACTTCCGCAGGCGCGAACCAGCGGCCCTTCGTGAGGCGCATTTCGGCGTCGCGGAACTGGGCGAGGTCGCTGACGCCCTTGACCTCACCAGAGGCCGTGCGCATGAGGGATCGGAACCGGCAATCGGATTCTTCGGTGTGGGGATCTATGCGGCCATGGCGCGCGAAGAAACGACTGAGCGCGGGCACCTCGACGTCGCGATGGAGGCCGCGCCAGCGTCCGGTGCCGAGCCTATCCGCCTCGCGCCCGTCGAAACCTATCCAGGCGGAACGGCCGCCTTTGGTGTCGAAGAACCTCCGGAACGCTTGGCTGGCTTCGCCCGTGAGCGTGAGCATGATGATGATGGCGCTCACGCCGATGGCCAAACCAAACACGGTGAGGAGGGAGCGCACGGGGTTCACGGCAAGATTGGCGAAAGCCTGGCGGAACGCCGTGAATCGCAAAGCGGCGGCTACCCACGAACGTTTTGATGAGGAAGGACGCGAAGACGCCGACAGCGACGACGATGACGCGTTCACCTCGACCTCACCTTCGGCGCGTCCCCTAGTGGTCAGCTCGTCGGATACGATGCGCCCATCGTGGATACGCACGACCCGTCGCGCGCGGGCGGCGACCTGCGGATCATGGGTAATAATCACGATGGTTTTGCCGCGCGCGTTGAGGTGTTCGAGGAGGTCGAGCACGCGCGCCGTGTTGGCGGAATCCAGTGCCCCTGTGGGCTCGTCGGCGAGGATCACGTCGGGTTCGAGCAGCAGCGCGCGACAGATGGCAACGCGCTGCTTCTGGCCACCCGACAGGAGCGCGGGCGGTTTGTCTTCGTGGCCGGCGAGCCCGAACTCAACAAGAAGGGAACGGGCGCGCACCTCGAGCTCGCGCAGGTCCACTCGCCCATCCTCCACGCACTGCGCCGGGAGGAGGACGTTTTCGAGGGCGGTGAGGCGCGCGAGCAGATTGAAGTGCTGGAAAATGAACCCAAGTGATCGGTTCCGCAGCGCCGCGAGGTGGTCGGCGTCGAGACCGCGCGTGGAAACCCCCGCGAGATCCACTTCGCCGGAAGTCGGCGTCGCCATGAGACCCACCACGTTCATGAGCGTGGTTTTACCGGAGCCGCTCGCGCCGACCACGGCCACGAACTCGCCACGACCTATCGAGAGGTCGACGCCATCGAGCGCGCGAAACACCCCTTGTGGGCTCTCGTCGCCCCCCGTGGCGAGGGCGTATTCAAAGCTGACGTTCCGTAAGTTTATCATTGTCGCCCAAATTGCCTTCCGCCAACGCCTTGAGGTCGAGCCGCGAGAAGTCGATCTCGAGGAACTCATCGCCTTCCTTCACGCCCGGATCGGCGATCTCCACGAGGCTTTCGGTTACCAGTCCGACCTTGACCTTGCGGTAACGCGGCGCGCCGCCCTTTTCCGGGGGCAGCTCCACCACGGAATGCCCGCCGAGGGTGGCAACCGACACCGACGGCAGCGCGAGTACGGACTTCCGTTCGTCGACGAGCAGGTTGATGCTCGCGTTCATTTGCGCGCGCACGTCGTCGTCGGGGCGCTCGAACACGACGTCGGTCACGAAGTAAGTGTAACCCGCGGTGCGATCCTCGACGCCCTGCTGGCTGATGCGCGAAACCGTGCCCGCGTACTCCTTCTCGCGGAACGCGTCGAGTTTCACCTTCACCGAGGTTCCGATGCGGACCGAGGCGAGGTCGGACTCGAGGATGCGCGAACGGACTATCATTTTCTCGACGTCGGACACCGTGAGAATTTCGCGACCGGTGGCGTCGGCCGACTCCGCCGTGGCGAGCACGCTCTCTCCGGGCGATTTGTTGAGGAAGGTAACCACGCCCTCTTTGGGCGACTTCACGAAGATGATGGCGTCTCCTCCGTCGCGCCGGGTGGCGGCGGACTGGCCCCTGAGGCCTAGGCGCTCCCGCAGCAGGTTGAGCCTCTGCTGCGCGGCTTCGAAATCGAGGCGGCGCCTGTCGGCCTCTTCCTCTGTTCGGCGGTTCTCGGCGTCGGAAAAGAGGTCGGCCACCGACTTTCGACGCTCGATGGCCTGTTGAGCCACGCCCAATTCGAGCCGCGCGCGTTCCAGCTCGGTTTGTGCGGCCTCCAGCTCACGCTGTCCAGAGGTGTCCTGCACCACCGAAAAGAGGTTTTGCCCGACCTTCACCACGGCGCCCTCCTTCACGAAAATCTCGCGGAGCTGACCGGAGACGGGCGAGTAAACGGCCACGGAACTCGACGGCAGGACTTTGCCCGTGAGGGTGAGCTCCTTTCGGATATCCTTGCGTTCCACTTTCACCTTGCGCTTGTCGATCTCGGCCTGCGACTTGGCCTGCGCGCGTTGCCGCAGCCAAACCCATCCGCCGCCCAAGGCGGCGCAAACGACGACCAGGGCCACCAGGGCCTTGAGCCATTTTCCAGAACGCGATCGAGATGCCATGCGAAATTCGCCTTACGAGTGGGTGAGGGTGGGCACGAGGCACGGGTGAGCGCAGCAGGGCGGCCAGGGGCGCGTCGACGTCAGGTGTCCCACGCGAGCCTCCCATACGACCGGCGTAGGGCCGTTAGGTCGGGTGGCGTTCGGAGGGTGCCCGGGTCCCATAGAATGCTGCACGAGCGCGCGCAAGAGCGGACAGTGGCGCGAATGTCGTCTTCGGAGGCAAAACGCCACGGGGTGTCTTCGCCGCAGCGGGCGCCTCCCCCACCCCTTTGGGCCCCGGTCACCCAATGGCCGCTCCTCGCATGGGTGACGACGAGCACACGCGGAAGCTCGCTGCCATAGCGGGTGCGTTGGGCGACGCGATTGGTCAGTAGGATGTGGCGTTGCGCGATGACTCCCTCCCGCTGGCAAAACCAGAACGACGTGCCGGTGTAGCCCAGATGCCCGAGAATAGAACCGGGCGCGGTCGGCGGGAAATTCCGCAACCCCGCGGTGGAGTCGATTCCCGAGGGCGTATCGAGCCCCAAGCGGAAGCGCGCGAGGGCGCCAGACGGCGTGCGCTGTGTGGCATAGGAGGGTTCTCCCCCTGCCGCGAGGGTGCGCGTCATCGCGTCATGTCCATGCGCCAACACGGGAAGCGATGTGTCGACATCGGCCACTGAGCCTAGAAGGCCGGCGTGTCCGCTCACGACGCCCCCAAGTTTGTCGGCGAGGAGGTTGGCATTGGTGTCATGCGCGGGGCCGAAAATCTGAAAACCGCCGCCCGACGCGGCGTCCTCGTCTACCGAGACGTAGGGGTAATAAGGAACAACCCTTGGACGGCGCGCGGGATCGTCGAGGCTCGCATGGTGGAAGGCAGCTCCCGTGCGTTCGCACAGGGAGGAGAGCGCGGCATTCCAGTCGTCGCCGTGCAGATGCTCCCACGCGCGTGCGAGGAGGAACGCGTTGACGTCGGAGTAGGCTTGCTCGCCGCGCGGGCCAGCATCCAGGCACCCCATCGCGAGGTGCGTGAGGATGTCGGAGGCGTGCGTGCGTGTTTGCGCGCGTGAGGCACCCTCGAAATGACCCGGAGAGGGTAGCTTGGGCGAGTCGTCGCGATGAACCCAGCCGCCGCGGCCCATCCAAAACCAGGGCCTCGCGCCACTGGCGTGGTCGAGCAATTCGAGGAGCGATCGCTCGCGAAGCCACGGACGCGGCTCGCACCACTCCTGCGCCGACGTTTGGCGCAGTCGCATCAGTGCGGGAATGAAGAGAGGTTTGGTGAGGCTGGCCAAATCGAAACGAGGGTGGAGAGGGGCCGCTCCCTCTGGAGCCCACTCATCGGTGAACCAAGAACTCACATGGAAATCGCCGCAGGCCGCCGACCACGCCGTAAAGAGTCCCTCGCGCACGGCTCCCTCGAGTAAGGTAACCACGGGTGCGAGGCTCGCAGGAAGACCATCGGGAGGCAGCGGTGCGCGAGAGCCCATGGAGGTCAGTCCTGAGTGGCGTGGGGGGAGCTTGGGGCCGCGACGGCGGACAGAGGAAAGAGCTGGACGGCGAGATGGTACAACACCGTGGGCTCGCAGTCCTCCAGGTAGGTGCGCAGTTCCCGGCGAAAACGGGCCACGAGCGCCTTGGCGCCCGCTATCCGCTCTGGCGAGGTGGCGACCACGACCCCCGTGCAGTCGCGCGCATCGGGTTCGACGTTCTCGATGGCATCCCATGCCTTGTCGAGCATGCCCTTGTGGAAGTCGCGCACCGCAGCGGAAGGAACGTCGGGCACGCGGACGTGTCCCACATCGGCGCGCGTCCAACGCCCCTGCCTCGTCTGCACGAACCCTAAAACGGCGAGTCGTTGAAGTGCCTCCCGGGCCCGCGAGGGTGCGAGGCCTAAAAGGCGTGCGAGTTCGTCGGTCTGGCCGCCAACGGCACGGAGGCGCAAGAGTTCGAGCAGAGCGCCATGCTCCCATTGCGCCACGGAAGCGAACGCTTCCGCCGCGAGCGTGGTTTCGCGGCCAGGGCTCAGGGCGTCATCGGCGCCATCTTGTGTTTGACGCTCACGAACGGAACGCACGAAGGCCTCGCGCCGCCGTCGCGTCCAGGGCACGCTCGTTGCGATGCGCAGTGCCGACTCGGTTGAGAGGCGCTTGGAGCCCTTGAGCACATGGCAAAGCATGCTAGGGGAAAGGCCGAGGTCCCTCGCGAACGCGCCCCGGGTGTAGCGCGGATCCGCGGCTTTCCGCTCGTCGAATTCGCGCCCAAGGAAGCGGGCCTCGGGCGTCAGTCGGGCCACGACAACGTCCCTGACACGGTCAATCGTGTCTCGCGCACCACATCGTGCGAGGCCCCGGTGTCGTCGATGAACGATCCATAGGGGGACGCGAACGAGGTGTGCACGTTCATGCAGTTCTCGGCCACGGTGCCCCGCAGTACGACCTTCGTGATGGGGTCGAAGGCATGGCGTAACAGAGGTGCGGCGAGGGCTGAGTCCAACGCGCATTGCGCCTGCCTATCGTCGATGGTGCCCGTGGTGCAAGACAAGGGTGAGCGCGTGCTGGGCAAGGGGAAAGTTCCCGCTCGAATGGAACTCGGGTTGATGATCTTCACGGGCGTGAACGCATCGGAGAGCTGGTACCAAACATGGGCCTGCAGGCCATCGGAGAGAACCTCCGGCAGGATGACACGAAAGGGCCGCCAGCCTCGATTGCACGTGGGGAGGGAGTCGGGACAGATGTCGCGGATGGCCACATCGAATCGTACGCTCCCCAACTTGGCACGGCCGAAGTGACGAGCATACCGGGCGTGAATGGCATTCGTGCTCACGGGAGCGTCGTCGCAAGGCATTCCCAAAGCCTCCGCAATGGGTGCATCGGGAACTGGAAAGCCCATTCCCAAAAGAGTGCTGGTCGCTTCTGCGGAGGAAACGGAGTCGAACACTTCCGAGTGAAGGTAGGCCGCCACGCGTCGGTTGCGAGCCACGACGTGCGAATACTCCCAGAGCCATTCGTGCACGAGCAGGAAGGAAAGCTGAAGGGGAGATGTGACGCGCATGTCCTCGAGGACCCTGGGGTCGAAAGCGTACACGCGCTGGCCCGGGATTGCCCCCGAGATGTTGGATCGCGCTCGGATGACGGCTTGACGCAGACGCGCGCCCTTTTCGCTGACGCACGCAGTGGGCAGGGATTGAAGGTCTCCCTCGTCTTTGAGGTCCCGCAGCTTTCCGGCCACGGGCTCCCAGACATGGCGCCGATTCCAGTCGCCGGTGTTGAGGAAGTTCGTGGCGAATTCCGAAAAATCGGCCGCGAGGGAGGGGAGCTTTGCCTGGAGGAGACGCTCGATGCGCGCCACCGAGGATGCGAGGTCGCTCGCGGGCGCTAAGCCCTGTGGTGCCGCGGCCGCCGAACTCATGAGGAAATCCAACGCGTACGTTCCCGCCGGGAGAATTCCGCTGGCGTCGCACGTCACCGCGTCTCCCCCGTTTCCGACTTCAAATCCCGCGCGCGCCGGGGCAACCAGGAGGAGGGAGGCGGCGAGCACGAGACGGGTCATGCGAGTCTCCAAAAAAGCGGATTTTTCGAGCGTAAACTCTTGGCGCTCGTACCAAACCCGTTTACCGCGGTCAACGCCGGCGTGCGCGCGGACATTGCCCTCGGCCTTGAGCGGGCGCTAGCAATTGCGGCAACGCACGTCCGCGCGTGGCTCGTTGGTCCTGCCTGGTGCGTGCACAAACGGGGAGTCTTTCATGTCACTCGCACTTCGCCCCTCCTGCCTGGTCGCCGCCTGCGCCGGGCTATTGTTGAGCCTTCCTCCTTCGGCGTTGGGCGCTCCTTCGACCCGCGATCTCCTGGTGAACGGAGATTTCGCTCGGGGGCTCGCCGCGTGGCAGGCGAGCGCGAGCGACGTGTCGGCCTCGGGGAACACCTTGTCGTTCAATGACGGCGACGATGCCGCCGAGGAGGCTTGCCTGAGCCAAACCGTTGCGGGGGTGGTCGCGGGTGAGCGCCTTTCTTTCAGCGTCGACCTCGCCTCGCGCGATACGCGACCTGGTTGGTGGCGTTTCGTTCGCATCCGTCTCGCGCAAGAGGGGGCTTCGGCACCCCTTGTGGATTGGCTTGAATCCGTAGGTGAAGGCGCTGACGCTTCCAAGCGCGCACGGGTCACCACGACAGCGCTCACCAGCGATGCTGTGACCGTGTCGCTGTGCATTTCCGACAACGACCCTAGCCCACTCCTCCTCTCTCGCGCGCGCCTGCTCGCCACCGGAGAGAGTCCCGCGTCGCTTCCCATGCGGTTCGACGAGATGCGGGGAACCTGCCCGCAGGACCTTCGCATAGAGACCACGAGCGAACGCGATGGAGCCCAGCTCATCGTGCGCGAGCACCTCGCCGCGCAGGCCTTCGTCGAGAGCAACTACCGCACCCATGGCTTCTCAAAGTCCAAGGGACATGCCTTCGAGGTCCGCCTCCCGGCCGCCTACTCCTCGTGCTCCACCACGGTTCGCGATCCCTTGGGCCGCATCGACGGAGCCATTCGCGACGGAATCCTTTCGGTGCGCCTCGACGCGTTGGCCGGTGCATCGAGGCCTGCGGGATACACGCTGACCCGCGCGACCCTCGAGGGGTCCTACCCGTCGTGGGAGCTCGTGGGTCCCGCTGCACCTTGATGCCGCCATACCACTTTTCCCAATGCGCGCGGCAATCCCGCGCCTCACAAAGGAGATGCTTCATGCGTTCTTCGGCCTGTGTCACGAGGCCGACCAGTCGTCGTTGCCCATCGGGCTCGGCCTCCTCATGGACCCGCATGTCCACTGCGTCGGCTCTCGCCTCGGTCGC
>JBIKVI010000140.1:0-10992 GCA_044356935.1 Silvanigrellaceae bacterium
ATCTCGAAGAGGCGCTCGAGAGTTTCCTCGCGCGTGGCTTTGGCGTCTTTGGAGAGGAAGAGATCGTCGAGCGACCGCAAAAGCTGCCCGCGGGTGCGCGTCAGACCATCCGAGAGGCGCGCAAACCAGGATCGCGTTGCGACGGCGGGAGCGACTGGGGCAGCGGCGGCGGGAGCGACTGGGGCAGCGGCGGCGGGAGCAACAGGGGCAACAGGAGCGGGCAATGGAGCCGGCAAGACGGGGGGCGTCGGAGCCTTTGGCAAGGACGTCCCCACGGCAGGGGGAGCAAAGAGGACCACCAGCGTCACGAGGAGGGAGCAGACCCCCAAGAGCGCGAGAGCAACGACGACAATAAGAGTGCTTCCATCCATGACAGGAATCCTCCGAGAAACAGCAGGCGGGAGTCGCACCAGGGGTGGGGAACGTGCGGGCAACAGCAATGCGACACCGGCAGGCTTTAGCAGGCGGGCGAGCTTCGGTCCACGCGCCCGCCACGAGCCTCCCTTTTCCCTAAGGGACTAACCCATGCTCGTCGCGACGCATGAGCAGGCAGGCAGCGCAGCCCAGTCAAGGGCGGTAGTAGAGGTACTCGACGAGGTTTCCGAAGGGGTCGCGAAAATACACTGCCCGTCCATCGGAGCGGTCGTAGGGACCTTTCACGATGGTGAGTCCGTGATCCATAAGGCGCGCAGCGAGTGAGTCCACCTGCTCGGGCGTCTCAGCCATGAAGCCGTAGTGGTCAAGGACCTGCCTACCGAGCGGGCCACTTTGGCGATCCTTATCGACGGCATCCTTGGAGAGCTTGGCGACGATAAGGTCGCCCCCTGCGTGCACGAGCAACTGTGTTTCGCGCCACAGGCGAACATCGCATCCTAAAACCTCTCCGAAAAACCAGCGGGCTCGCTCCACATCGTCGACGACAAGCGCGAGATGGGAGAGCCCACTGACGAAAGGGCTGCGTTGGGGATCAATGGCATCTTGGGGTTCGACCGAGGTCAAGGCGCATCCTCCTCGCGTGGTTTGCGAGACGCGACCTTACACCCAGTTGTGACGCTGCGCGACGCTGCGCACGATGCCCAGCAGGCGGGAGTTGGAATCGGTCGGGGCCTCCTTGAGAAGCTCGAGGAGGGTCACCTTGGCGTGTTCAGACTGGGCCGCGTGCGCCTCGAGGCATTCGATGGCGGCCATGCGAACTCCCTCGTCGCGCGAACGCACGAGCTTGGTGGCCTTCTCCACCACGCCCGGGTCATCGATGTCCTTGAGGGCCAGCAGGATTTCGCAGTTGCGCTCCTGCACCGATTCATCGAAAAGGGCGTCGTCCAGATTAAGGGCACCGTAGAGGAGACCAATGTACTCCTCGCGTGGAAAGAGTTTCTCGGCAATGCGAACGGGCCATGACACGCGCCTCATGCTCTTCAAGGCCTCAATCACCACGGGGCGAGCGGCATCTTTGTGGCGCAGGAACGCCTCCTCGACGATCTCCTTCTCGCGCATGTCCTGGATTCCAGACTCCACCACAAGCTCGTAGCGCTTGATGAGGTGCGGGAGCGAGATTTCAGGCGGCATGCCCTCGAGCGCCTCGATGGCCTCAAGACGCTGCTCCTTGGTGGTCAACTTGCGCTTGAGCGTCTCGCCGAACTTTTCGGCCGACTTCTTGTTCTGGGTTTCGCGATAGGACTTGAATTTGTCGAACATGCCCACGGTGCTTGCACTCCAACGGGAAAAAAGGACTGACGGATCAGGCGAGGGACCAGGATGGTCGCCCGAGCGAGGAACTGCTCCGCAAGAGCAGATATCCCACGCCCTCGAAGAGGGCCAGAAAGAAGAATCAGACAATGCGGGGGGTGGGGCGCCTCAGGCGTCAGCCCGCGACGTCACCACCGAGGCTGCCTCAGGCGTAGACTCCTGAGCATGCGCGTCTAGCAGCGCGTCGCGTCGGCGAGGCCCGCGGCCCACGACGATAAGGACAACGGCCACGACGAGGAGCACGAGCGCCACGGAGTGGCCCGTCAAATAGACTTCATCGGAAATGCGGTCGGCGCCATGTGTGCGCGCTGTACCTGCTGGCGTCGCCGCTGGCATGGCCGCTGGCATCGCGGCGGCTGCGCTTGCGGGTTCAGGAGGAAGCGCTGAGGAGGGCGATTGGCCTTGCATGGGAACTCCGGGAAGGGTTTCGGTTGGCACGATATGTTCTGACGAGGGGCTACTGAGTGCGGAGCACTCCGAAGAACGGCACGCGGATTTCCTTATAGTCGGGGTCGCTCGTCCGCACGACGAAGACGCCAGAGGCGTTCACCTTTCCGTTGCCTACGGTTTCGCCGCCGAGTGCAGAGAGGTTTCCAGGAACCCGCATGTCGAAATGCACGACAACACCATCTTTTGTTTTTTCGGTGGAAAAGGCCACGATTTCGGAGGGCTTCACGCCGCGCAGGGCCTCGGAGCGGCGCATGTCGATTTCAACTGCGTTGACGCGGAAGGAAGCCTCATCGCTCGTGAGCGTCAGACTGCGACGCACCGATTTTGGCGCACCCACGACGCCGAACTCAAGGTACTCCGCCGAGGGCTTCACGTGGCCAACGACTTCTCCCGTGACGGCCACCACGAGTTCCTTCATGTGGCGCGAGTTGTTCCACAACGTGACGCGCTCGCGGAACGGCCCTATGGGCAGCGGCCCTTGAACCTTCACCTCCACACGCGCCTTCTTGTCGTCGGAGGACACGATGGAACCCACGAGTGTGGGCGAACTCGTGGCAACGTGCGTCACGCGCAAGAGGCTCGACTCATCGAGGGCCTGTGCTTTTTGCGAAGGTGTGAGCGTCGACTTGTTCACGGTGGCTGCCGCCATGGACTTCCCGCCCGTGGGGGCGCGCCCACTGACGTCGGCCTCAATGACGAAGGTGCCCGTATACTCCTTGGGAATCTCCCCCATGGTGACGACGTTGGGACGGAGCACGATTTCGGGGGCGACATCGGCGGTAAAGGTCAGCGTCTGGGTGGCAGGACTCGTGGAATTGGTGTCGACCGTAATCGTGCGGACCACCGGCCCCACGAAAAGGCTCGAATCGAACTCGAAGACGATGCGCCCGCTTTCGCCCGGCGCGAACGTGTCGGTGGGCTCCACCCGCGTGTTCACGCAGCCGCAGGCGGCGTGGATGCTCCGCACCTGAAGCGTGCCCTTTCCTGTGTTGGTGAACTCGAATTTGTGCAGGGCCTTCTCGCCGCGCGCGAGACGCCCGAAAGCGTGGCGTAGGCGGTCGAAGTCCATGCGCGGAACTTGCCCCTGGAGGTTCGCGGCGCGCGACGCGGTGTCGTCGGCATTCTCTTGCGCCCAAGCCCTGGTCGGCGGGCTCGACAACGCCGCGGCGAGCGAGGCGATGACGATGAGCGGAGCGGGCGATACACGCAAACGCAGTCTGGGAACGGTGAGGGTGGCGCGGGGCAGGAACATTGTCGGGTCCTCCGCTTTCATGTTACACACGGTGGTCCTCCGGACAAAGCCCGCGCCACTTGCACCACCTCAGAGCATTTTATCGGGAGCCCTCACCTTATGTCTTCCGCGACTCGCGCCGCACTCTTGGCCGCCATGAAGAAATCCATGATCGACGGCGACAAAGAAACGCTCGCCGTGGTGCGCATGCTCGTCACCGAGGTGAAGAACGCCGAAAAGAACGACCTCAAGGAGCCCGGTCGCGAGCGCAATGAGGCGGAGGTCGTGGCGGCGGTGGCCGCTTACCACAAGAACCTCGGCAAAACCCTCGCGGAGTATCCCGCCGATCGCCGCGAGCCGCTGCGCCGCGAAATGATTATCGTGGAAACCTTCCTTCCCAGGCAGCTCGATGCGGCGCAGCTTCGCAATGAAATCGACGCTCTCTTGGCTTCCTCATCGGAGCGCGGTTTTGGGCCGCTCATGAAGCTGGCCTCAGCGCACTTTGCAGGACGAGCCGATGGGAAGCTCGTCTCAGAGACCCTCAAAGCCGCCCTCGCCTCTTCCCCCGAGTGAGGCGTTGACGCGCATGACCAGTTCCCCTTCGCGGTTCCCCGACGCGGGTGCGCGTGGCGCGGTAGGGCGTACCGCGTTCCTTGCGATTCTTGCTCCACTCCTCAGCGCTGCAATGGTGGCTGTCTGCTTCCCTGGTGGACGCTTCCCTTGGTTGTCCGCTGGCTACTTGATGCCTGTCGCACTTGTGCCGCTCCTCATGGCGCTCGAGGCCCTGCCAACGTCGAACCCGTCCACTTCGCGGGCTCGGTCGGCCCGTGAGCCGCGCGTTTCGCCCCTAGGGCGCGCACGCCGCGCGTTCGTGCGTGTCTGGGTATTCGGGGCGGCCCTCAATGCGGTCGCTTTTTTCTGGACGACCGAACCCGCCATCCTGTTCGGCGGGATCCCCAAGGTACCGACCTACGCCATGTTCGGCCTCTACTGCGTGCTCTCCTCCCTCTTCTACCCGCTCGTGTTCCTTCCGTTCATTTGGAACGCGGGCAGGCTAGCCAAGCGCCAGGCGCGCCCCTTCGGGTTGGTGTGGATGGCGGCTGCAGCCACCGCCTTGGAGCATTTCCTTCCGAGGTTCTTCTTCTGGACGTTCGGGAGCCTCACACACTTCTCCGATGCACTCAATCAGTGGTCTGCGCTGGCGGGTTTTTCGTTCCTCTCGTTCTTCATCATCTTGGGCGCCGCGTGGCTCGCTCGCGCCTCCTTCAGCCAACCGCGCAGCCCTGGCCGCGTGGGAGTCGCAACTCTAGGCTTGGCCGTCCTTTGGACAGCACTTTGGGGCTTGGGTCGCTGGCGCATCGACGCGCTCGAGGTTCAACTGGCCGCAGCACCCAAAACGCGGGTGGCCTGGGTCCAGCCCAACTTCACATTCGCGGAGCTTTCGTCCAACCCCGAACGAAGCGCCGAGGATCGCGAACAGACACTCGACGCACTGCTCGAAGAGTCCCGTCGAGCCGTCGACGAATCCGTCAAACGCGGCTTGGCCCCACTCGATCTCGTCGTGTGGCCCGAGAGCGTGGCTCCCACGGACTTCGGTTGGAACAAGCAACAATTGGCGCGAGCGCAGGAATTCTCCGCCGCGCACTCCATCCCCATCCTCGCCCAGGCCGTTGAAATCGACGAGGCCGAAGTCCAGAAGTTGGGCTGGCGCAAGGCCACCACTTACTCGGTGAGCTTCCTCGTCCGCCCCGACGGCTCGCAGAGCGCGCGTTACCGCAAGTGGGTCCCCATCCCGTTTGGCGAGGCGGTCCCTCTCGAGCAGTACTTCCCCTGGCTCGGTGAGCTCGTGCGATCCCACGTCGGCAATACCAGCAAGGTGGGCGTCGGGACTTCCTACGACGCGCTGGCATACAGTCCCGAGTTCCGCGTGGCACCCCTCATTTGTTTCGACGCCATCCTGCCGCGCCTTCCTCGCTTGCAGGTGTCACAGGGACAGGCATCGCTGCTCGTTAACCAGTCGAACTTCGTTTGGATGGGGCGCAGTAACGCCGGAGCGGAATTCCGTGAGCTCGCCCGTTACCGCGCCATCGAGAATGGGCGCAGCATGATCCTCGCCGCGAACACGGGGCCGTCGGTGGCATTCGATCCTCTCGGACGCGAAGTCACGCCCACCACGCCCCTCCTCAAAAGTGCGGTCGACATGGCGGCTCTGCCCGTCGTCGATTGGCGCACTCCCTACTCGTACGTCGGCGACATTCCCTTGGCGTTGTTCGGCATCCTCGCGGGAGTTATGCTGGTTATACATTCCGGAAGAAAAGAACGAATTCTTCCGTAAGCGGAAGATCGGCGCCGCACGCGCGCCGACGGGGTCGAGGGGCGCCGCGTTGGCAAGCAAAATCGAGAGCGGTAGAAAATACTTTACTCTGCGAGCCATGGCCAACGCCACGACGGTCGTGGTGCCTAAGGGCACCCCGGTCGCGCCCGAGGTGACATCGTGGGCGCTCGCAGACCTCAACGACTACATCCGCTTTGATGGCTATAAACTCGAGGTCGACGCGAAGGCACACGCCGAATTCCGTAAGGCGGTTCGCAAGAACCCCGGGGGTTTCAAGGAAGACTACGTTCTTTTGAACGCGGAAATGCCCCAAGAGCCCGAGAAGCCTCGACTCGAATGGCTCCACGTGCCGGGAAAACCCCACGACCTCGCCATCGCCGATGTTCCCTTTCTGCGCGTCACGCCCCCAAAGCCGGCGCTTGAAGGACGCGACGTTTACGGGCGCATCCTTCTGCCCAAGAACCGCGAGACGCCGCCGCGCGTCCAAATGCAGCTCGATCCGGAGCTCGTCGCGCTCGACGACGAGAACTACGTAAGCACCCAAAACGGCCAGGTGCGCATCGAAGGGCAACGCCTGCGCTTCTCCCCGAATTACCTCGTCGACGAGGTCGGCAAGCCTGAATTCGCGAAGATAGAGTGGCCCTGCGGAGTTGTCGTAAAAGGCGATCTCGAGGGCATGCTGCAGTGGATTATCCACGGCGACCTCGAGCTCAGCGGCCATTGGTCGGCGCCCGACGTCACCGTGTTCGGGAACGTGCGTGCGCGTTCCGGCATTCAGACCAACATGCAGGGCGTCATCCGCGTGCACGGCAACGTGGAGGCTCCCTTCTTGCAAATGACCCGCATGGGAGTCGTGGGCAACCTGACCGTGGACAGCGCCATCCTCCAGTCGGAAGTGCGCGTGGGCGGCGAACTGCGCATGCGTGGCAATCCCGGAGCCATCATGGGTAGCACGGTCGACGTGTTTGGGAACATCGTGGCGCGTAAGGTGGGCAGCGATAAGGGGCGACGCACCATGATCCGGATCCACGACGACCCCGATGTCCCGCAAACGCGCGTGTCCATGGTCGGGATGCTCTCCGCCGGAACCCACATGAGCGCCGGAGGGCGCCAGTGGACAGTGAAGGAGGACGGTGCCTTCAATTCCTCGGAGGAGTCGTCGAATTGACGCCGCCGGAGCCGCCCCAAGGCGCGCCGCCCGAAGACGCGCCGCCCGAAGACGCGCCGCCAAGAGCTTTGGCGTCTTCGCACGCGAGAGCGAAACCTTTGTCGCACGCGCACCCGAACGCGACCTTCGCTTGGACGTCTGCCGCCGCGTGCATGAGCAATCCGGCTTCGTAACAGCCTCGGCCATTGGCTTCGGTGGGCGGAGGGGGCGTGGCCGTTTTGCACGTCCCGTTACCCACGACGCCATCTTTCACGCACGCGCTCATGTAAAGTCGAATGGCGACATCACGTTCGCCCTCTCGTCGCGCATGGGCAGCCGCGCGCATGCACGCAATCGCGTTTCCTTTCGAGCACGCGCTGGAGTGCGCCTCGTACTCGTCTTTGGCCGATGGCAACGAGGACGGAACCTCCACGCGCGATTGCGTTGCAACGCCGCCGTTTCCAGCGCCGTTGCCGGCCCCGTTGCCAGCGCCGTTGCCGGCCCCGTTGCCAGCGCCGTTGGCTCCCATCGTTTCCTTGTCCTCTTCCGGGCTCGCCTCCGGTGAAGGAGAGGGCGAAGGCTCGGGAGAGGGCGAAGGCTCGGGAGAAGGAGAGGCGCGTGGCGACTCCGCGGCTTTGGGAGGCTGTGTCGTCGGAGTCACTGTAGGCTCGGCGACCCCAGCGCGGTCGACCTTCGGCTTGTCATCGCAGGAAGCCGCCAAAGCTCCCACGAGAGCAACAAGCGAACAGGCAAGAAAGGTTTTCGGAAAGAAAGCGCGCAGGCGGCTCGGGCGGCGAGTGATGCCAGACGAAGTGCCAGACATGGGATGAACTCCTGCGCGGGGGGCAGCGACCTCATCCGCACAAAAGCGGAATCGGAGGCGCCAGGGCCGAGGCCCAAACATTCGCTGTCCTTATCGGAGTCCTTTGTACGAAGCTTGAACGCCTTTGCTCGGACGAGCACTTAGCCGGGCGATTCCGAACCCTTGAGGAGCGGCTTTACGAAGTTCCAAACGTCGACCGCAATGAGGCGCGCACCCTCCGCATTGGGGTGGATGCCGTCGGCAATGGTGTACCGGGCATCGAGAGCCACCTTGTCGATGAGGAAGGGCAGGAGCGGGAGGTCGTACTCGCGTGCGAGCCGAGGGTAAATGGCGGCGAACTTCTCCGCGTAGTCGGGACCGTAATTCGACGGCAAGCGCATTCCTGAGAGCGCCACGCGGGCACCTCGGGCCCGAGCCCCTTCGATGATGCCGCGCAAATTGCGTTCGGTTTCGGCGATCTCGATTCCGCGCAAACCGTCGTTTGCGCCCAAACAAAGAAACACAACGGAAGGCTTGGTGCGAAACACCCAGTCGAGCCGTTCGAGCCCTCCGCGCGTGGTGTCGCCGCTGACACCCGCGTTCACGACCCGCCACTGCGCATCGAAACCTTCCGCCTTCAAGGCCTCTTCCACACGCGCGGGGAAGGCTTCAGCGGCGGCGAGTCCGTAGCCAGCCGTGAGGCTATCGCCCAAGAAAAGCAGGGTACTGCGTGCGTCGGGCACCGGAGCCTCGGGAGCCTCCGGAGCTGGCGTCGCCGCGGGCTCAAGAGCCTTCGCAGACCCCACGCCCAGCGCCGTCTCTCGTGCGTCCTCTCCCCGTTTCTCGCACGCGCCGGGGGAACAGGCCACAGCGAGAAGAGCCGACAAAGCCCACCACGAACTTCTCCGCAGCCCACGCCGACGCGCGGAATAAAACCGGGGGAAGACTCGGTCTGACGGGCCAGGGCCGTAGGACATGGGGAACCTCCAAGGGAGCGCAGGCCGGCGCGATTGCACCCGCAAGAGGACACATCCTAACATGCCACGTCCCCCGGATTTCAACCTCTCGTTGGCTCCGCGCGGCTGTGCCGCGCTCCGGACGTTCGGGTTCCCTCGTCCGCCGGTTCGCCATTTTTCCTTTTGACGAGGTCCCAACGGATGCTCCACCTCGACAACGTCGGTAAAGAATTTCCCGTCCCTGGCGGTGCTCCGTTGACCATCCTTCAAGACGTCAGTCTGCGCATACCGCACGCCACGGGCCTGGCCATCGTCGGTCGCAGCGGCAGCGGCAAGAGCACGCTGCTTTCACTGCTCGCCGGACTCGAGCGCCCCACCCGCGGCAGGGTCGAAGTCGTCGGCACCGAAGTCACCGCGCTCGGAGAAAACGCGCTCTCCGACTTCCGCGCGCGCCAGGTGGGCATCGTGTTTCAGAACTTCCACCTCTTGCAACACTTCACCGCATTGGGGAACGTTTTGTTGGCTGCGGAACTTTCCGGTGTCGACACTCCCCTCGAGCGGGCCCGCGCAGCCCTCGAAGAGGTGGGACTCGGCGCGCGGCTCGATCACCCGCCGGTGCGACTCTCCGGTGGAGAGCAACAGCGCGTGGCCATCGCGCGCGCGTTGGTGGGCGAACCGAGCATCCTGTTGTGCGACGAACCCACGGGCAACCTCGATCCCGACAACGCCGAACACGTCTTCGAACTTCTCGTCGCGCTGCGTGCCAAACGCGGAACGGGCCTCGTGCTCATTACCCACGATCTTGATCTCGCCGCGCGCTGCGAGGTGCGAGTGCATTTGGAACGCGGACGCATCGGTCGGGTCGAAGGCTTGGAGGCGCGCGCATGAACGCCCGCGAGCAAGCCTCGCTCGCAATAAGGCTCATGGGCCGCGAAATCGCCTCGCAAAGCTCGCGTCTCGCCTTCTACGCCGCTTGCTTGGCCTTGGGGGTCGCGGCCATTGCCGCCGTCAGCGGATTCTCGGCTCAGGTCCAAGAAACGGTCCGGCGCAACAGTCGACTCCTGCTCGGTGGTGACGTCGAGATCCGCGACGTGCGCGCGCTCGCCCCTGGCCTCCTCCAGGCCGCTCGCTCCGATTCGGCCACGCGAGCCCACGCGTTGGTCGATGAATTCGTAGCCATGGCTCGCACCGCGTCGCAAAGTGCTGCCAACTCCACGGAGGAGGCTCCCTCGGTCGCTCCCACGGAAGCGAGGCTCGTCAGCGTCCACGCTGTGGAGGGAACCTTCCCGTTGGTCAAGTCGGAGGGCGGTATCGTAACCGATCCGCCGGGTGCCCTCGACGACTCCACGCGCCTGCGCGGTAAGGCCATCGTGGACGCCGATCTCGCCCGCGCCTGGAACCTCCGGCCTGGCGATACCATTGAAGTGTCGGGCGCGCGTTTGGGAGTCGCCGCACTGCTTGTCGACGACCCCGCGCGCGATTTCACCTCCTTGGCCTTGGGCCCTCGGGTTTACATCCACCGCGACGACGCGCTTGCCGCGAAGCTCGTGGGGAACACGAGTCGCTTCCGTGAGCGGCTCCTCCTCTCGGTGGCACCGGGCACCGACCTCGACGCCATGGTCAAGCGCCTCGAGAACGCGGCCAAACAGCAAGGCACTGTTTCGCCGCGCGTGTCGCACCACGAAGTCAACGCCGGAACGTCGACACGCCCGCTGCGCAATTTGGGGTTCTTCCTCGCGCAGGTGGCACTTTCCACACTGGTGCTCACGGGTCTAGGCGCTACGAGCGGCCTTGGCGAGTACCTACGCACGCGCCTGCCCGATGTCGCCATTTACCGCGCCATGGGAGCGCGCCCTCTCCTGCCCACCCTGGTGCTCCTCGGCGTGGTGAGTGCCGTTGCGGGCACGGGCGTTGCGGCGGGCCTCGCGCTCGGCGAGGCCTTCCGGCTCTTCGTGCTCATTCCTTTGGTCGGTGGCCTGCTTCCTTTGGAACTCGCGGACGTCGCGGGAACCGGAGCGGCGCTTGACATCGCGGCGGCCACCTTCGGGACGCTCGTGCTTCTGTGCGTGCCCGTCCTCATGGCGCTGCAGCGCACCTCGCCCGCCGACGTGCTCCGCGGGCTGCGCGACACGCCGCGCGGAAGCCGTGTGGCCGTAGCACTCACAGCACTTGCCGCCACCGGCGTGCTCGCCGCCCTCTTCGTGCGTCACGCGCCCAACCCGCGCGCGGGCCTGCTCCTCTTCGGAGCCACGGTTGTGTTGTTCGTGGTGTTCCGCGCGCTCGCCCGCGGTCTCGTTTCCTTGTTCTCGCGCTACGAAACGCGCC
>JBIKVI010000425.1:0-3035 GCA_044356935.1 Silvanigrellaceae bacterium
TCAAGTTGCACGACGGGAGAGCATCGTTACGCTACGCAAAAAGTAACGGACCGGATCCTGAACGGCTCCCGCACCCCTTGGCCTGCCGATTTCGGCAGGCCAGTCTTTGCCTATATGGACCGTAAAGGCAAACCGAGAGGCGAAAGTTCGTATTGGCCCACAAAAGAGGGAAGAGCCATCTCTTTGAGATATTTGAAATATGTGCACTCAGAGTACCCGAATACTGACATTTTCAAAGAGCCTCGCGCTGCTCTCTTTAAAAAAGTGGTATTCTGTGTACCATGAGTACACAGAATACGGAAAAGCTAAAGAGCGTCCTCGATGCCGTCCCGGCTGGCTTCGTTGTCGATGCCCAATGGCTGGAGGCACAAGGGGTCAGCCGCTTCCTGACCCGCAAATACATCGAAAGCGGCTGGTTGGAGCGCCTCGAGCGCGGCGTCTTCCGCCGTCCGGCCCCGCAGCCGGCCACACTCGACTGGCAAACCTGCCTGCTCTCCCTCCAGCACATCATGCACAACCCGGTTCATGCCGGAGGCAGCACAGCCTTGGGCCTGCAGGGGTACAGCCACTACCTGCCGCTCGGCACGCCTCCGCCCGTGTGGCTCTACGGCAGAGTCATTCCAACATGGCTTGCGCGCATCAAACTGAACTCGCCGCTTGTGCCTCGAGGCCTCAATCTGTTCAGCGACCCGACCCTCGGCCTCACCGAGAGCACGCCCGGCGGCGCTCCTGCCTTGCCCTGGGGCTGGGCGCTGCGCATTGCCACGCCGGAGCGCGCCATCCTCGAAGCCCTCGACGAACTGCCGGACCACGAGAGCTTCCACACTCTCGACATGGTGTTCCAAGGGCTTGCCACACTGAGCCCGCGCCGCCTGTCGGCGCTTCTGCAGAGCTGCCGCAAAATTAAAGTGCGCCGGCTGTTTTTCGTTTACGCCGACCGACACAAACATGCCTGGCACGAGCGCCTGAGCCCCAACGAATTTGACCTTGGCACCGGAGACCGCGCCCTGGTGAGGGGCGGCAAAATACATCCCCGCTACCGGATTATGGTCCCCCCAGAATTCCTGCCCGCGACGGGAGAAACCGATGGCCCGTGAACTCTACGCCGCCCAGGTCTCCCTGCTGGTGCGGCTGCTGCCATACATTGCGCCCGAAGAGGTTTTTGCCCTGAAAGGAGGGACAGCCATCAACCTGTTCTATCGCGACATGCCGCGCCTGTCGGTGGATATCGACCTCACCTACCTGCCCGTGCGAGACCGCGCAGAGAGTCTTGCTGATATCAACGAAACGCTCGACCGTGTGATGGCCTCGGCCATCGGCGGCATTCATGGCCTCGAGGCCCGCCGCATAGACGGCGGTGGTGGAGGTGCCACCCGCATCCGCGCCCGCCTCGGCAGTGCCGAAATCAAAATTGAAACCTCCCCCGTTACGCGCGGCGTCGTCCACGATCCAGAACGGCGTGAAGTGTCGGCCAAGGTGGAAGAAGAGTTCGGATACGCGGCAATGCAGGTTGTTTCTTTCGAAGACCTGTTCGGCGGAAAGCTCCATGCCGCCATGGACCGCCAGCACCCGCGCGACCTCTTCGACGTCAAACTGCTCTACGAAAACGAAGGCCTCAACGACGCATTGTTCCGAACCTTCCTTGTCTACGTCGCCAGCTCTCCGCGCCCTGCACACGAGCTCCTCCGGCCCAATCTGAGTCGCCTCGACGAACCATTTGCGCGCGAGTTCGTCGGCATGACGTCCATTCCCGCCACTCTCGATGAACTCGTCGCAACAAGAGAACGCCTCATCGCCGATATCGGCGCTCGCCTTGACACCAACGCCCGGAGATTCCTCACCACGCTGCACGACGGTGAACCGGATTTTGAAGCCATCGGACTGCCAAAAGCTGCGCACCTTCCCGCCGTGCGCTGGAAGCTTTTGAACCTCAAGAAACTCGTCGCCGAGAACCCCGCCAAGCACAAGGCGCACAGGGAGGAAATCGAAAGGCTCTTCACCTGAGAGAGAGTCGTAAAACTGGGCTTGATGTCGCGCTCGAAGCCCTGCGGGACGCTTGGCGAACAAAGCGAGTCACCATAAAGAATCCTCGCGACCGTGGGGCACCAAAAAATGCCTCAGATTTCGCGATAACTGACGATTCGCACACGAAGGCGCATTGGGTGTGCCAATCGATAGTTAAGCGACGACCTGGTCCGCCTGCGCAGTGCACCTCGTTTTGCATGCCTCGCGACATTTTTTGAGTTTTATCTCACGACGCATTCAAAATACGGGGGGCCCCGCGAACGATTTTCCATCAGGCCATGGTGTGAAATAGAGGCCCGGTATTTCATACTAGAATGTGACGTAAACCTAACTTCCTTACGCCAGACCGCGACCCGACGTGCATCCTCAACACGCGCACTACTGCGACCTGCAGTCCGGCTCCCCGGCGCAACCACCGAAAAAAGTGTTGCGACGCCCGTTCCAAAACCGTGGAAATCAGTGGAAAAGCGTGGAAGTCGAGACCCCACGTATGTGGTTGTGGTTGTTGAATAACTAAGTCATCTCATAGTCTTGCAGAGCGCAACGAAGAGTCCCGGCACCTCCACCAACTTTCTGAAACCCTTGGCATTTGACCAAGGGTTTTCTTTTTAAACTTATTAATTCAGGGAGTTAGGGCCGATTAGGGCATCCAGGTCACTTTGCTGATATCTCACGGGAAATCACGCGAGGTCACGGGAGTCGTAGTGCGTTTGTAGTCATTCTGTAGCTCGTCCCCCTTTTTGGGTGTGCGACGCACTACGGGAATTTGAGAAACCCTTGTGGCCGTTGCTCTTCGGAGGCCTAGGACGAACTACAAAGCCCTCGCCGCATTGGGACAAAAGCCAGGGTCGCTCAATTTTGTCCCAGCGCCGTCTTCGATTGACATTGTCAATAAGCGTAGCCATAGTTGACTCATGGAGGTTTGAGATGACCGACAGCGAGCGCATCCTAAGAATGGTCCGCGAGGGTCGGTATTCAATCTCAAGACGCCACATTGAACAGCAGCGACC
>JBIKVI010000142.1:0-10938 GCA_044356935.1 Silvanigrellaceae bacterium
GCCGGTGGGGCTGCCTGGGCAGACTGAGAAGGCTGACCAGGCTGACCAGGCTGACCTTGGGGAGGGACGGCTCGCTCCGCAAGGGACCGCGCCAATGCCGTTGACCGGACGCAGCCGATGCTCGCTGGCGTGAGGTAGTCGAGAGGAAAGAACGCTGGCAGGTGCGGAGCCGATGCGACAAGCAGTCTCACGGCCTCGTCAGGGGTTCCGCTTCCCAACAACAGCGCCATGGATGCGTTCGATGCGGTGAGCGGAGAGGGCCCTTTGAACACAGCTCCTGGAGCATGGAGGGTCCAGGAATAAGGCAACGACTTCACCGCCGCGCGGGCGGGCGGCAAGAGCGCCGCACGGAGCCTCCCGAACGTTGCGGCGGCAAACGCCTTCTGTTCGCCCGCTGCGAGCCACGCACGCTCGACGCGCGCGGCCCTCCAAACGACCCAGTCAACGTAACACGCCTCCGACGCCGGAAGGATCCATTCAGCGTGCGAGCCGGGTGCGCAAGACCCGTCGGTCGCGGCAATTCTCAGGAGAGCCGAGTTGCGCGCGATGAAAGGGGCCAGCAGGAGGTGCGTTTCGCCCGCGTCGCGCTGACTCGTGGTGCCCGGAGGTTGAACGCGCATCAGGAACTCGATGCTCAGAAAACGACGCTGCAGGCGCGGTCCCGCGGCCTCCCAAGCGCGCGCCAGGACGTCGCGTTGCTCTCCCGGCGTGGATGCGCAAAGCCGTGCAAGGACTCCGATGGTCTCGGTGGTCTCCCGCAGGAGTTGCGGAGTCGGGCGGCCGACCGAAGAGCGCAGTTGTTCGAGTTGACGCGGCAAATCGGAGCGCGCCCGCAGGCATTGGCCTTCGAGCGGAGCAGGGGCTGCCGCCCACGCCTCGACGCGCAGGCGAGCAGGAGCGGAGGCGAGTGCGATGGGCGTGGTACCCAGCATAAACAGCGGGGCAAGTGCCTTGAGCGCCTTGATGACCATGAACGCTCCGATGGTTCGTTGAGTCTGGATCATGCTCGGACGTAGACCTCGCCTTCAGAAGGGCGTCGGCGCGAGTTCGCATCGCAGGCTGGCGGTGGAGGGAAAGGATTTCCGGGCATCGCCGCGCAACGCGGATTTTCGCCACAAGGTAACACCACGCAGAGCCGCCTCACCCTCGATGAAATCGACGATCTCGAACTCGGCTCCCACCTTGTAGGTGTTCTTGTTGGCACGGATATCGACGCACCGATCGCCTTGGCAAAGCGATTCGTAGAATGGAGGCCAGCCGTTGAACTTTACGAGTCTGTTGAGAGTGGAGAGCGCGTCCCCAACATCGACCCGGTTATCGAGAAGACCGCCGAGCGGTGGCATGATTGGAATGTCGGGCAGGCCTCCGGCCCCGGGCAAGGGTTTGAGCGTGGGGAGCGTCCCGAAACCCGCACTGACAAGGGCGTCCGCCACGTCGGCGACGTCGACGAGGTACTGCCGGAAACCCTGTTTGAAAACGTTGAAGTACTGATCGGGATAAGCGAGATCGATCTCTATGGAATACTTGTGCCCCGGGACTAGAAGTTGCGGAGGCACCCGGGTTTGGAAGGGCATGAGCCCCTCCCACTGCGGAGGTGCCACTCCGCCTGCGTAAACAACGTGAACAGGCACGCCGAGGGTCCTGTCGACGAGCGTTACGAGGGCTCCGAGAGCAACGGGAAAGTCGCAGGGATTGACGCAACGCCCACGCGCGCAACGAGCGGCACACGTATTGGAGACGTGGAGACTCCCTTCTAAGGACGTCCCTTGCGTGCCCAGGTCGAGGATCTTTACTCCTCCCATTTCAATGGCGGGCTCTATGCGTGTTGGGAATCGAGCCTCCGACGTTCCCATGTCGACCGATAAGGGAACGACTCCCGATGGAGGTTCCTGCGTGAATCGGATCGACACTGAGTCGAGTGGGGTGAGATCGAGGCTTTGACCACTTGCGTCTCCGGAAACGAAAAATCCCGCGAATGCGAAGAAGTCGCGAGAATCAAGACCGTTCAGGTCGAGGAAGGCCTGTGAGCGGCACTCAGGTTTGATTTCGTAGTTCAAGTAAAAGAGCGATTCGATACCGACACCCACGAAGCAGTATCCACCCGAGAGGATGGCCTCGTTTGGTGAGGGTTGTGCCTCCACCTTGCATCCGCGTTGATTAGGAGGGATGCGCAGGGGCATGCCTGAAGCGTTGATGACGCGCGTGACAACGCACGTTTGGAGCGCCCGAGCCTGGGCTGCGAACGCGTCTTTTTTGGCTGTGAATGTTTGGTTGGAACCAAGGAGCGTGTTCTCGACGACGCATCTCTCGTCGGGGATAGCGCCGAAGAAGGACGAACCGGAGCCGTATGCCTTGTCGAAGACCTCTGGCCCGAGAGCAAGGAGGAGGAACTTGCGGGCCTCGTCACGCTTGAAGTTCGAGACGATGACATTGGCCTTATCTGGCTTGCGGATGGCAAGTCCACGCTCGCTCGACGCGATGAGGTGGATGGTAACGCCGGGCTTTTCGACCTTCGCGGCGTGGGCATGCTTTACGAGGCCGATCGCGATGAGGAAGCACGCGAGCGTCGCCGCAAGACGCGCGTGCGAGGATCCGGACATGGGAGGCTCCTTGGATTCGGGGCATCGTGCGGCACCCGGCAGCGTGGAGCGCCCGGGGTGCGCAATAGACTCGTATCACGCGCGCCGTAAAAGGAAAGAGGAAGACGATGTGCAACTCGTGACGAAACTAAGGAAATGCAAAATCGCCTCGAGGGCGAAAAAAAACCCGCGCGGGTGCGCGGGTCGCAGGCATGGGAGAGTGACTTCCCAGTCTGTCGGATCTTAGAGTGCTGAGTCGTCGGTGACGTTCTCTTCCACGAGCCACTTCACGATGAAGCGGGCATCGTGACGTTGCCAGGCGCGCTCACGCTTGCCCGACTCTTCGACGAAGTAGGTGCGCAGCTTGCAGAAGCGAGGAGTTTCGGCCGAGGACCCCTCAGTGATGGTGACGACATTGCCGTTGGCGCCGCCGAAGAGCCAGTACTGGTCAGGACGAACCGACAGGTCGGTGAGGCTCAGAGGTCCGAACTTCTTGTCGCCTTCGAGCGTTCCAACCCAGTTAGTTCCGCCGGTGGGAGCAGGGAGGACGAAACGCTGTTGGTTGGGGTTCACGCCGGTGCCGTTGATGCCGGCGACCTGCACTCCGTTGCCCGCAAGCGTGGACACGTCGATGTTGCCTTGGTCGCGAATATCCGTGAGGAACGAGTCAAAAGCGCCGCCGTTAGGCGTTGCGCCGTTGTGGTCGTACTTGTAGGTGCCCTGGCCCTGCTTGTCGCAGACCATGACCGTCTTCATCTTGAGGTTCGAAAGTGAGGTGTAGTTAAGCGTCGGTTTGCCAGTTGTCGCGTCGCCGCCCGTGAAAGGGTTGGTGCTCTTGAGCCAAGCGAACGATGCGAACTGCGCCTTGGCATTCATCGGGTTGCCGTTGCCAAGCCAATACGGAATCTGCGGGCCGCGGTAGCAGAAGTCGACGAAGAAGTGGGCGCCGTAGAGCTCCGAACCGAAGTTGAACGTCACGGACTCCAGCTGAGTTTTGAATTCCTGCTCGACGTTCGTGGCAGGAGCCATGGTCATGCCCTGGGTTTCGCGCACGTGGCGCGCAACCGTGACGCCATCGAGAGTGCCTTGAGCGGTGCGCTCGACGGCAGTTCCCCAACCGCGGTGGTTGGGGTCGGTGCTGCCATCCTGGCCTTCCCAAACGGCGGCCTTGTAGCGCATGAAGTTCATGAGGTAGTCGCCGCCGCGCACGCCCGTGTTGGGGTTACCGGTGCCGCCCGTGCAGATGCACGCGTGAGCTTCGCTGAAGTAGCTGCTCAGAGCCGAACCGTCGACCGTTGTCATGCCGGTTGTGACGCCGGTTTGACCAGGGGTTTTGCCGAGTTCGTTAGGATTGCAGTTCGTGGCGGTGCCTTTGTAGTGGCAATACTTGGGCTGCTGGCCCTGCCAGATACCGGCGTCGCAGGGATAAATTTCCGGACCGCTGGAAAAGACGTCGAAGAAGAACGTCAGTTCCTTGGCCTGGGCCGTGGAAACTGCGGCGAAGCAGCCGAGAGCAGCGAGGGAGACGCGCAAAATCTTCATGTGGGACCTCCGGAAGGGACCTGAACGGGACAGAAAGTAAGGTAACAAAGTTGTGTCTAGCGAGTGCGACGGAGCTAGCGCCGAGGCATCGAAAGGGAATCAAACGCTATGGCTCCGCGGCGACTCGCTGGAACAGCTCCCCTTCCCATTGCATGGCCTCACAGGATTGTCGAGCCGCGGCTGAAACTTCCAGACAACGTTTTTGCAGCCTCAGCGAAAAGGGACCGTAGACATGTGACTCGTCGGAACAGTGGCCGATGACTTCATCGAATGCGCTCCCTCGGGGACAGCGCTCGGTGCCCGCTGCTGGTAACCAAAGATCCGCGTTCCACGAGGGTAAGTCGCATACTCGTCCACGGCCGGAAAGTTTGCACGCATCGCGCATGAGGGGGGTGATGGGGCCAAAGATGTCGGACCCGTTCCTGCAGTGCGCGGGAGCTGCCGCGGTGTGCTCCGCGCTATACCCATCGGGCTAGGCGAGAACTTCGGTGCCTCCTGACGGCGGAGGTGTCGGAGTCACGTCTGCGCAGTCGACACCACGTGAAGCGCAGAAGTCGCCGGTAGACGCTTCATAGAGTTCGGCGAGTCTTTCGAGGGGAGTGCCTTTGGGAAGAGAGGCCAAGGGGGAAGCTTCGAGCAGCGTCCACGCGAAGTCGGGATGACCGCTTTGGAGCCACGAGCCACCGACAACGATTCCTCCAGGATTGAGCTCGAGTCGGTACCGATAAATGTAAGTACGCAGCGAGTCGGAGTCGGGCTGCGCGCTCCAAGCCGGGTCGGTGTTGTGCACGTAGGTGACGCTGGTGCGAACGGTGACCTCCTCCGAAGTTCCCGGAGCCGCCCCTGAGCTTGCACCCTTGCGACGGGATTCCACCTTGGACGAGAACGACAGCACGGGCTTGTTCCAGATTTCCTCATCGGCAGAAAGTTCGACGACGAAACTCCGCTTCTCGCGCCCGATTTCATTGGCCAACAGCACATGGAACGCGCCCGCGTTCATGTCGCGGCAGGCCGCAGATGTGGGAGCATCGGCGTTGCAGCGAAGTCCGACGAATTGGCGTCGCGAGAAGAGGGCCTCACCCGCGTAGTAGGCGAGGAGTGCCTTCACGTCGGCGGAGCCGAAAGGAATCCTTTTCCCCGATGGAGAAGTCATGACGACCGGAGAAGGCTCGCGAAAGAGGGTCGCGCTCAATGCCCAACCATGGCAAAGGCCGTACCACGAAAGCGCGCTTCGCGCGTTTCTTTCGCGTTCGACCCAAACTGTGGGGTAGGAGTCGCGGCCGGCGAAAATGTCGAACTTCTCGGCGGGGGATAGCGCGGTCAGGTCTTTCTCGGAGAGCCGCATGAGCGCATCAGACGAGTGGGGCGTGTAGTCCCACGCAGACGTTCCCGTCTGCCATCGATAGGCAATTCCTCCTTTGCGTTCCTTCCAACTATGTCCGACCCAAGGTCTGTGGGTGACAGTCCCTTCAGTGGGAAGCTCGGCGAACTTCAACGAACCCGAAAGGCCAAAACGGGAGGGGGCGTTGTCGGCATCCCATGCATCGCCAAGCGCTGAGACCGGAACGAAGATGCTCGCGAGGCACAGCACGCAGAACGCGCGCATCCAAAAGCGAAGGGGAGCAGGCACGAGAGAGATCATTTTCGTTTTTCCGTCATATTCCACTTGAAAGTGAAGCGGGCTCCTCCGCGTTGCCACTCGCGGGCTCGGCCACTCGCTGCTTCCCAAAAATAAAGCCTTATGCGGCAAGCACGGGGCGTTCGCCCTTGCGTTCCGAGGGAAAGCTCCAAAGCGGAGGACGACGAGCCGAAAAGATAGCGCAGCTGTGTATCGAGCGCCGTGAAGTCGCCTCCGCGTGCAAACTCGCCATTGAGCCTACCTACCCATCCATCCGCCTCCGCTGGGGGTTGGAGGTACATTCCGACGGCGCTGCCGAGATTCCCGGGAACAGCCCTGCGCCCCGCGTCGGTGATGCCGAGCTTTTCGTAATCGAGGAGCACGTCGGGGGGCGACTTGGATGCGTCGAAAAAGTTGCAGGCGAGGTCCCAATTGCCCTTGATACCAGCCAAGTTTGTGTAAAACAGTGCTTTGTCGCCAGGCCGCGACGAGCCGACGTCGACACCCGGGTTCGTGGCGAAAAGATAAGCGGACGATGAGAAGTCAGGCAGATCGAATTTGGGCGGAGGGGTTCCCTGGCCCTGGCCAGGGCGTGGGATTTCCTTTTTCCGTGGAGCTACACCGACGTAGCACAGGTCGATGAAGTACTGGGCGCCGAAGGCCTCCGAACCCAGCTCGAAGGTAACTTCGGAAAGCGGGGTCGCAAAAGAGGAGCCCATGCGTCCGGAAGATTGCTGGGAAAGCTCGCGCGAAAGGACTCCTCCCCGTTCGCTTGACGCCACGACTCCTGACTCGTCGGAAGGGGCTAGCGTCCCGTCGTCTTCAAAGTTTGCCAGGGTGTAGCGCAGAAAATCTCCTCGATGGGCCGCGTCGGAGAGGCATGCACAACGATGACGACCTTCGGATTCGGCGGTGACAGGCGTCCCATCGATGGTGCGCACCCCTGCGCCGAGCAACCCAGCGACACTGAACGTGGAGCCCTCTTGATCGGGGCGGCAAGATACGTCTGTTTCGCGGAAGCGGCAGGCAGGCTCTGAGAACGGCGCGTGCAGAAGTCCCGCGTCGCAAGCGAAAAGCTTTCCGCCGCCACTTTCGGAAGGCAGGGACCACTCGACGCGCGCTTGGGCGTGGGCAGCGCTGAAGGATGTGGAAGCGGCAACTGCCACGCATCCCCAGGCAAGCGCTCGCGCGCATGACGAAAGGCTCTTCGCAAGGGGCATGAACGTCGACCTCTTCCTCGGACTGTGTAGGTGGCCACCGTTCCGTAGCACGCGTGTTAGGCAGCGTCGAGTTACCGGCGCTGTCTCCGGTGATCGGCTGACCAAGTGAGTCGAGTTTTCTGGCCATCCTCGAAACCTACTGCAGCCCGCGGCCTGTTCTGTTAAGGGCCCGGCAAGGACTCGCTTGCCGCGTCCCCGTACCGGTCCTGACGCGTGTTTCCCCTGTCATGGAGTCTAGCCCTGTCATGCTCGAATCCCTCAATGCGCTCCTAGGCGCCGAAGGCTCCTCTTTCGCTCCCCGCTTGGCGTTGTCGTCGGTTCTCTTGTCCGTCGGTGCCTGCGCTGCCGTCGCACTTGTCTTGCGGGTCCACTTCGTGCGCTTGGCCTCTCGTTCGACCGGGGATCGTGGCCAGTTTGGAAACACCCTCGTGTTGGTCGCCTTAGCCACCACTCTCGTTATCCTTACCATCAAGAGCTCACTAGCGCTTTCGCTGGGCCTTGTCGGCGCCCTCTCGGTCATTCGATTCCGCACGCCCATCAAGGAGCCCGAAGAGTTGGCTTACCTCTTCCTCGCGGTAGGCCTCGGGGTTGGCATGGGGGCCGAGGTCGTCGTGGAAACAACCGTCGCATTCGCCCTCGTGCTTATGGTCGGAGGAGTCCTTTTGTGGAGGACGCGCCGTCGCTTCGAGCGCTCCCCCCTAGCGCTTCTTGAGGTCGAGTTGCCCGAGGGCGTTGCCGGAGATGCGCTCCTCGTTCATTTGCGCGAGTCGTCGCTGCAAGCGTCATTGGTGCGTGTCACATCGCACCCCCATGAACCTGCGCACTGGGTTTTTGGGGTTCGTGAGGCAACGCAGGGGCAACTTCTCGCCGGTTATTCGCGTCTGCGAGCCACGTGGCCCGATGCGCGTATCAGCGTGCACCAGACGACACCCCTGTGACGCCCCTCTGACGCTTTTTTGCGCGGCCCAAGTGCCCCATGCCGAAGGGAGGTCCTCGTGAGCCATGAAGTTGTCGAGCGCCGCATTGAACACAAGTATCTCGCCCACTCATCGCTCGGGTGGGATGCGGAGTCTGGGGCGCATGGATTGGTAAGGGCGCACTCTCCACGTATCGTCCATTCCCTTTATTTCGACTCCCCCGACGGCGCGTCTTTTCGTGAGAGCGAGGAAGGGCTCTCGGAGCGGTGGAAAGTGAGGGTGCGCTGGTACGGGGGGGAGAGGTCAATTGAGGGGGCCGTGCCTTTGAGGCGCGCGGGTCTCGAGGGAGCTTTTCTGGAAGTCAAAGCCCGGGCGGGTGCCCTCGTTCTTAAGTCTCGGGCGCCGCTTTCGCCCGACGATGCCCTCCACTTGGTGGGAGGAAGTGTGTTGTCGGTCGATCACCTGGTACGAGCCTTTCAAGCTGACGAAGCATCGCGGGGAGTCCAAGGTGCGATCTCTGCGGTAGCGGCTCGCGGGGCACTCCTACCGCGGGTACATCTTCACTACCTCAGGCATTATTTCGTCCACTCGCCCACTGGTCTGCGCGCCACCCTCGATAGCTGCTTGCGGGCGCGTTTGGCCGGACCACCAATGGCTCGCGGTGGCGTCGAACTGCTTCCGCGAGGTCGCATACTCCTCGAGCTCAAGGGCCCATCGGGCCACGAAACACGCGTGTCCGCAGTGTCCGCTACGCTGGGTTTGCGAAGGACTCGATACTCGAAATACTGTGAGGCGATGCGTCGGCTCCTTCTTGTTGTGTGGGTGTGTGGATTCGCCTGGTGGGCGAGGCCTTCCGAAGTGAACGCCGACAATCGGCAAGGCTCTGCGACACCTGCGGCCATGCCATTGCCGACAAATGCAGGGCAGGCTGCTCTCCCGGCATCGCAAGCGACCAAAGTCACTTGTCCACCTGCGGAACCGATCGCATGGGAGGCGCTTAGGCTAGCACCCGAGTCCCCCCTCGCGCTTCGCGATGCGTTTTCCGCGGCCCGCGCATACTTAGCGCGTGCACGGGAAGATTGCCTGTCTGGAGCACAGCCTGATGCCGCTGCCTATGTCGAGGCACTCGCAAAGGTGAGGGGCCTTTTTCCCCCGTCCCATCGTTTCGGTCGAGCGCTCTGGTCGAGCGCCGCCCCGAGGGGGAGTGACTTCTCATCGCTTGCACGGGTCTTTGCCCAGGAGCGCCTCGCCTGCGCGCATGACTGCCTCCTTGCGGAAGTCCTCGGTGATCACGCAAGAAGTCCGGCGTTCGCGATTGCCTTCGAGGAGGAGCTCCTCGCGCCCCGTTCCAGTGCTCGCGCCACCACGCGCGTCGCATCCTTCCCCCGCCCCCTGCTGGAGGCGCTCCTCGAGAGGCGTTGGGATGCGCGTCGCGCTCAGGGACTCTGTAAGTCCGCGCGCAGTGCAGTAAAGTTTTCGTCTCTCACTATGGGCGCGACCGAGGCCGGTGGAGAGGGGGCGCCGACCCCTTCGGGTGCAGAGGAGCTTGCCGCGGGGCTGGTGGCCTTCGCGACGCATGCTTGTCTTGGAGTGGCAAAGCCAGATGAAGGCTTGGAGTGGGCGCGCTCATTGCTCGGCGCACTGGCGCCCGTAACGGCGCGGGTCGACCGCGTCGGCTCGTCTTCACCGGACAGGCTGGCACCGCAAGAGCGGGGATCCTCTGAAACTCAACGTCCCAGGGACGGTCAGCCACGGCTCGAAGATGCCCTGGGGCGTTCCCTTTCGTTCTACGACGCTCTGGCGGCAGCGCGGCTTCGGCGAGAATTTCCTCGTGCCTCTACCTATGCACCCGAGGCGTTCGTCGAAAACATCGACACGCTTCTGTTCGCGCCTCGCTGGCGGGCAGCGACAAAAGCTGCCTGCGATGCGGGGGCCGCAGGCCGCGCCTGGGTCGCCGCGGCCGCGTTCACCGAGAACTTCTTTCCTCTCGATAAGCTCGAAGGCGCTTCGTCGTCCGCTTTCCTGCTGCGCGAACTTCGGGATGACGCCGCGGCTCTCGCATTGCGCGATCCCCGCTACGGTGACCTCAAGGAGGTCGTCCATAACGCGCTCGGGCCTCAGGCCGTAGGGCTTGCGGACCTAGCACCTGCTCCCCATGACGCGCAGACTCGGGTGCTCCTGGCTCGAATACGGTCGCACCTCGCACGGCTCTTTCCATCCTCCGCGCGTGCAAAGTCCGGCGCCCAACCCGAGGTGCAATCCCCACTAGCGGTGTTGGAAATGACTCGTCTTGCGGCCGATGAGGTCGTTGCCCGCGATGCGCAGGCGCGGGCCGCACTCGCTCTCGTCTGCAAGGCTCAGGACACCTCCAGCGTTCCGTGGTCGTCAGCTCGGGAGCGTGCCTACTGGAAGGCCGAGGTCGCGCGGTTCAATGCGTTCCAACATCTCTCCTCGACGCTGACCCAGTGGGAAGCCAATGCCTTCCCTCCCGCTGAAATCGATGCAACCCTCTGGCGCGTTCTCGCCACTTTCTCGTCTGGTCGAGGCACGGCGCTTGAAGGCATGCTTGCAGAACAGGAGCGCCTTTCTCGTCGCCTGCAGAAGGGCGTTGTTCAGGTCGCCTTGGCGGCCACGAACTCTGCCGCTCGCTCCGTGTTGGCTGGACTCGCCGATGTTGCACGACCTGATGCCATGTTGGTGAGAAACGACCTTGTCCGCGCCGCGACGTGGCATGAGCAAGTTCTGCGAGCATCCAATGTGCAAACCCTCGTGGGATTCCTCGAACGCGTGGAAGAAGGACGTTCTCGAGTGAGGGCGCTCGTGGGGGATGCGGTGGAAGGAACGCCCACAGGCGCGCTTTCCTGGCGAGCAATGAATCCGGGTGACGCGCGCGGGAGGCTGGTGTTCGTGACTGCCAGCAAGTTGGCTCGCCATCCTTACGCCTCCGATGAAATCCTTGTGACCGACGCCCTTCCCCTCGACTTAGGACATACCGCCGGAGTCATTACCGAAGTTGCGCAACCACGGCTTTCGCACATCGATCTCCGCACGAGGGAGCGCGG
>JBIKVI010000426.1:0-3004 GCA_044356935.1 Silvanigrellaceae bacterium
GCGAGGGCGAACTCCGCCATGCGTGAAACCGGGCGGAACGTAGCATGGGTAAGGGAGGAATAACAAACCGGAAGACCCGGAATCGTATGGCGTTTTCTTGACATTCATAGAACGTCCAAGATTCTTTGGCGGACTCTGAAAAACGAGCCCCCACAAGCGCCGTCGCGTAAGCATTTTGTGTGTATTGCACGAAACGCTCCCGCGACGAGGAGGAAAACGGCGTTTCCCTCCCAAGGCGCGTCAGCGGCCTGCGCGCTCGCGGGCGATTTCGAAGGCCTTGGCCACGTTCATGCGGCCGCCCGTGACGGTCTTGCCGGCCAGCGATGGCACGGTGTCAACCGATTCCATAAGGATCTTCTTGAGATCGTTGGCCTTGAGCTTCGGATACTTGGAGAGCAAAAGGGCCGCCGCACCAGCCACGTGCGGAGTCGCCATGGAAGTTCCGCTGAACGAAGCGTAACGATTCCCGGGGACGGTGGAGAGGATGTTCACACCAGGAGCCGCGAGGTCGACTTGGGTCTTGCCGAAGTTCGAGAACTTGGCCAAGTTATCCGCCGCGTCGGTGGCGGCCACGGAGAGGACGTTGGGCAGGTCGTAGTTGGCGGGATAGCTGTCGGAGGAGTCGTTGTTGGCCGACGAGTTACCCGCGGCCGCCACGAACAGGATGCCCTTGTCGTTGGCCTTCTTGATGGAGTCGAGCAGGGCCTGCGAGAATCCACCGCCTCCCCAGCTGTTGGACATAATTTGCGCGCCGTTGGCGGTCGCGTAGTCGATGCACTTGATGGCGTCCTCCGACGTACCGCTGCCTTGCGATCCGCCGAGGAAGCGAAGGACCATGACACTCGAGCGCTGAGCAACGCCAGAAATACCCACGCCGTTGCCGCCGGTGGCGGCGATGGTGCCCGTGGTGTGCGAACCATGCTGGTTGTCGTCGAATGGCCGGGAGTCCTTGTCGCGGAAGTCCCACCCCACCACATCGTCAATGAATCCGTTGCGGTCGTCGTCGATTCCGTTGCCAGGAATCTCTTTGGAGTTGCGCCAGATGTTGTTGATGAGATCCTTGTGATTGTAGTCGACGCCGGTATCGATATCGGCCACCAGGACGTTGGCGTTTCCGCGCGTCGTTTCCCAAGCGCCTTCGGCGTCGATTTTCTCGAGGCCGTAGAGCTTCGCGATATCGGGGTCGGAGATGGGCTCAGCGGGGAGCGAGGGGACGGCATCATAGTCGGGGCCTGGGTTGCCAGGTTTGCCCGGATTACGGCCTCCGCCGCCGACATTGATGGAGTAGATGTAGTTGGGTTCCACGTACTCGACGCCCTCGATCTCCTTCGCGGCCGCGAAGGCATCCTGCATCGATTGCTCGCCCTCGACCTTCACCTTGTACCAGGATCCCGAAGCGGATTCGGCGATGGCGGCGCGCTCGACGAGCATACCAACGCTTTCACTGCCCGAGACAGCGAAGCGCTCAAGCGCAGCCTTGGATCGGGTCTTCACGAGGAGCTCGCCCTTGACGTAGGGCACGCCGTTGCGCAGGAACGCCGTTTCCTTGGCCTCGAGCGCGGCCTGGGCGGCGCCGGTTCCAATCGCTATGGCGGCGAAGGCGCCGCCGGACAGGAGGATCCAGGTGGAACGGGACGTGTTCGCCTTGGTCATGGGGACTCCTCGAGAGGGGTTTCGACGTAACGCACGAGTTACGCGACGGGACGTTTGATGCGACAGCGCAAGGAGCAGAACACCCGGGCGAATGCTGGACGCCGGAAGGCATCCGCCGGGGAGCGGAGCGGTACGATGTTTTTTGGATTTCACGCTGTTCTCAGGAAGGATAGGCAAACATGGCCGGACAGTCAACAAGCCGACGAGCCCGTTCGACCGATCGGTGTTTCCTTGGAACGAAACAAAAAAGGAACAACCCATGCGTATCGGTAGGTAACGAAAGCGACGCGTCGCTCCGACCGGCAAACATTCCGCCGCGTAGAACCGACGGAGCGGAAGGCGACGGCACTTCGACGCTCTGACGACCAATGCAATTAAATAACTAATGTTCATTGATAGAAGAGGATAACTTCGTGATGAATTCCAAGCACGGGGTAAGACTTCATGGTGGCACCGCTCGCAGGACAGGGTTTCCCGGGGAGCAAGGCGATGGTGGCCGGGCGCGACGCGTCGACGACGCAAGGCGAGCGGGGCGAAGCCCTTCGCACAGGTGACTCCTTCGGCGAGGTCCTCGGCAACCTCCTTGACAAGGTCGAGCGTTCCTCGGGACGCCCTCGCGATGCGGAGTCGGACAGAGGAAGAAAAGGTGAACGCCCAGAGCAGCGAAACCAGGACGTCGACGAGAGAACCGCGCGCGTCGAGACCACCGCTCGCTCCAAGCGTTCGGATCGGCCATCCCCCAGCGGCCAGGAAAGTCCCCGTGATGCCGGACCCACGAGAAGAGCTGACGACGCCCAGCGCCAGGACGTCGGAAGAAGGGACGACGACGAGGACGACTCTACCGAGGGTCGAACGAAAGACGTGTCAGCCACGGACGCGCAAACCCTGGCCATGCCTGCGACCTTACTTTCCGCCTTCGCTCCCTCCTCCCTTATCGTAACGAACTCGGAACACTCGTTCGACGCGCCTCGCTCGACCAGCACGACCTCGCTAGAATCGTGGATGTCAGTCGTTCCCTTGGAAGGGGCGAATGCACAAGAGTCGCTGGCCGCGGCTGGAGTCATGTCACCTGCGCACTTCGCCCTCGTCTCTCCTGGTTCAATCTCCGAGGCTTCTTTGAACGGTGCGATCCCTGGGGCTTCCGAACCGGCCCTCCTTTCCGGATCGGCGTTGGCGCCCAGCCCATGGGGATCCCAGCTCCCCGCATCTCTTGGAGCCGATGACACGGCGCTGGTGGGGGCTGCGCGATCTCTGATGACGACAGGGACATGGCCAGGAACGGCGCCGAGCATCCAGGGAACTCCCGGAGCTCAGTCAACGCAGAACGCTCAACTCGTCGACATGCCTCGCT
>JBIKVI010000315.1:0-5200 GCA_044356935.1 Silvanigrellaceae bacterium
GTCCATCGCCCGCACAGGACGTTGTGCGCTGCCCGACTTCGCCGCCGAAAAGGCGGTGCAAGCCAAGGGAATCCTCTGCCTCAAAACACGGGCTTTCGGCGCGTGTTTAGGCAGGGGAGGACGTCAAACAAACAGATCACTGGGTTTATTATCTGAAGTGTAAGCGACTTTAAGTCTGCATCGTAGGTAAGAACTCATCGGGGGGAGAAAAACATGAGCAAAAGAAACGACAAAGTTTTGTTAGTTACCGGCGCGAACAAGGGATTGGGCAAGGAAATTGGACGGCAGCTCGGTTTGCTCGGTTACTCAGTTGTGCTCACGTCACGTGATCAAGAAGCCGGTGCGGCAGCAGCAGCAGAACTTGTGGCTGCAGGATGCGATGCCCGCAGCGTTCGGCTCGAAGTTACTAGTTCCGCGGACATCGCCGAGCTTTTCAACTACCTCAAAACGACTTTCGGTAAGCTCGATGTACTCGTGAATAACGCAGGTATCGCGCTTGATTGGGACGGTGAACCTACCAACTCCGACAAAATTCGTCGCACTCTTGAAGTCAATCTCATCGCTCCCTACGCGATCACAGAATCCTTGGTGCCACTTCTTTCGCTGAGTCAAGACGCACGGGTCATCAACCACTCATCAATGCTTGGTTCGATAGGCTCTGCTGAAAGCAGTTGGCCGCATGTCGCATCTTTTATGAGCGTTGGATACTCGACGTCTAAGGCCGGTCTCAATATGCTAACGCTTATTCAATCCAAGACCCTGGCGGGTAAGAAGATTGCTGTCGCCGCTGCACATCCTGGGTGGGTCAAGGCCGATCTGGGAACTCAAGCGGCGCCAATGGAGGTTGACGATGGCGCGAGTACAGTCGTTGGCCTGGTGACGATGGCCCGAGACCGGTTTCCACACGGTCACCTCATTCACAAGGGGGAACAAATCCCTTGGTAGCCTGCTTTAGAATTTGGCGTCGTTCGTAGAGCCACCACAAGGAGCATGCGCGCGAAGCCACCACCAGCCTCATGCTGGGCTTCGCGCTCATGATGTTCCTAGACGTGGCGTTGCGCTGAGTTGAGGGCTGTTCGGAAAGTGGTGCGCTGACACAGTCGCGACAGACTCCTGACAGGGGAAGCTCCTACCCCCGCACCGCTATGCGATTATGGGGCACGAACCGGAGTGGACCCACTAAAGGGAGATTGGACATGCGTTTTGTTTGGATAGCGTTCCTAACTGTGGGCCTGGGCGCCGGATGCAAGTCCCGGGCTTTCAATGCTTCGAACGTCTCTACCAATGATGCACCTCCATCTCTCCCGACCTGCGCCAAACCCGGAACTACGGCGGACAAGATCGCATTCGAAATCGATCCCATGCACTCGCCGCAGCAGTGGAAGGAGATCAAGGACACCCTCGCGGAGAGGTTTCTCCGTAGCAACGGATGGAATTTCTGCGTTCCCGAATACAACGAGACATTCTCCTACTACCTGGCGATTCTCGACGAGAAAATCGCCGGCGCCGAAAAGGGCGTCGACCCCGACCCCATTGGGAAGCGATTTCCTTCAGAAGGCGAAGGAAAGGAGTCCCTGGCCGCGAGGCTTGAGAGCCGACGGCGCGTGGCCACCAATTCACGCTTCGACGTCGCGCGCATGAAAGAAATGCGGCAACTGGCCATCCAAAAGGCAGATGGGACCTATAAGGGCTTCTGGGAAGCCACCACGCATCTCCTCTTCGCCATGGATGGGTGCCGCGACGAATCGGGGTACGACAATTTCGAAGCGAACTTGAGCGTCTACCTGACGGATCACTCGACTCCCGAGCCGAAGGGGTTGCCCTTTTACACCGACCACGACAGCCGCGTCCTTGGGCCGATCTTCCTCATTCCCATGAAGGTCGCTTCCCTTCCCTTCGAGACGTTCGTCAATCTCGCTCCTTTCCCAATCGCCCCTGTGGGATTCTCCTCCATCACCGAAGTGCCGGACAACATCACCTCGTCGCCCATCACTTACGCTAACCACGACTTGACCCACACCCGCATGAAGATCCGTTGGTCGGCGCAGCACTATGCCAAGCACGTTAAACTCGGCGTCACCCAACCTTCGATGGAGAACTTCGAGCAAGTTCTGACAGGCTGGCGCGCAAAGGAGACCGACGCCCTGGAGTATCTCGAAGCGATGCGAAGAGGACCCGCGACCGGCGACATGAGAACCTACGGTGAGGCGTTCAAGGTCGCCCACGACCAGATTGCCAAAGCGATCTTCTACAGTTCGCACGAAACCTACGGCATGCCCATCATTTGGGAGGAGCTGAAGGGGCGTTATCGAGCCGGGATGACCAAAGCAACCGAGCAGAAGTGCTCGCCGCAAGCACCCGTTGCCGACTTCGACCAACACGTTTTGGAGCTTTCCCGCAGGGTCAAGCCGAGTACTTGGAATTCGTTCTGGCACAAACTGGCACGAGAAAAATCGGCACTCGAAGTCGACGCCTACGATGCAGGTCGAGAAATTTGGGCATGCTTCTCGTATCGCGTTTCCAGCGAGTTCGCTGCCAAGCCGTAGTGGAGTGGTACCGGTTTAGTGGACACAGAATCCGGGGTAGCCAAGCCCCAGGGAGGTCTGCGAGTCATGTCCACGAGAAAACGGTATTCGGAAGAGTTTAAGATCGAGGCGGTGAAGCTGACGGAGTCGTCATCTGCCACCATCGCGCAGATTGCCAAGGAGCATGGCGTGAGCATCCCCACCCTCAACAATGGATGCTCGCGATGACTGTGAACGCCAATACATGAGGCTTGTATTTCAATGGCAGCTCCGGGCACGAGGTAGGGCGAACACATTATTGAACGTTTCCGCTTCCACCTCAATGACCACGTCCACACAGTGCCCCGCCTACCGAGCAAGGGCAGGGGCTCGGAAAAGGCGGCCAGAACAGAAATCCGCCACCCCCACTTGGGCCGACCTCCACCTTGTGCGTTGCGAGGTGGTCGTGGATCTCCTTGACGCTCCTGCGCGTCGGCGCCTGCGGCAAGAAGAGCAGAATGAGCAGGCGGCGCAGCGTGGGGTCACGCCGAGTGAGGGATTTGGCTTCGCCTTCCGCTTTGGCTTCGCCTTTGATTTTCTCAGGCATGTTTCTTTCGTCCTGTTCCGCTTTGCCCCAGTTTTCCTTCGCCCGCGCCTTCGAATCCCATCAGCCCGCAGAAGAGATTCACGAGCCGCACCACCGCGAAGTTCGTGCACGGCAGGCTGCCCAAGGCCGGACTCCCCACGACAATCGACAGGCATTGCGACCGCGTGAGCGCGACGTTCATCCGGTTGCGGCTCAGCAGGAAGTCGATGCCGCGCGTAATGTTCTCACCCGACGAGGCCGTCATGGAGACGATGATCACCGGGGCCTCTTGGCCTTGAAACTTGTCGATGGTGCCCACGCGCACCCCGGCAGGCAGATCCCTTTGGAGCCGCAGGCGCTGCAGGTTGTAGGGGGCCACAACCAGGATGTCCGCTTCGGTGAGTGCGCGTGTCGCCCCGCGGATCTGCGCGGACGCGCCCACGAGCTCACGCACTAGGCGCGCGACGACCTCGGCTTCTTCTGGGCTCTCCAGCGCGTTTCCTTGGTGCTCGACGCCCACGAACAGCAGCCCGGCTTCTTTGGTCACAAGGCTGTGCGGCCCAGCCCCTCGGACCTCGACCCTGTTCCCTTTTGTTTCGGGCGCCGCCTGCAGCCGCCCCTCGTAAACGCACTCCGACACAAACGCGCAGACTTCGGGTTGAAGGCGGTGGGTCGTCGGCAAGAAGATCCCGCGGTCCGCAGGCATCGTGGCATCGCTGCCCAGCGCCCAGGCGAGCGCCGACTGCTCGCAGCCAAAGGCGTGGGCTGCCTGTGCGGGCTGATCGAGTTGGCACGGGTCGCCCAGCAGCACGATGCTCTTGGCGACGTGGGCAATGGCTACCAGGTTTGGCAGGCACACCTGGCTTGCTTCGTCGACGATGAGCGCATCGAAGGGCGGTTCACCCGCAGAGGGTTCCAGCTTGGCGAGCTTGAACACCGTAGCACCCACGAGCCGCGCACCCGCTCCGAGGGCCTTCTCGATTTCTTTGGCCGGCACAGTGCCTGCGGGAACGTCGCTCGGGTCGTTGGTCACGCGGTAACACAGCCCGGCTTTGCCCAGCTCCGGATTCGCCCCGAGCACCTTGCCTACGAGCACGTCGATGGCGGCATGGCTGTTGGAGGTGAGAGCGACCCGCTGTTTCGTTTCGGCCAGAAGGGCGGCGAGCGCCTTGCCTGCCGAGGTCTACTTTCCCGTGCCCGGCGGGCCCTGCACGCACAGTGCGGAGTCGGCGAGGTTCGTGAAGGCGGCCTGGAGTTGGGGGGCGGCGTCTTGCGACGGGTCAAACGGCGCGAGGGGAGGCGACGGCAAACGCCGCTGCAGGAGCGTCGCCAGGGCGCTCGGAAGTTCCCTACGCTCCCACCACGCCGTAACGCACTCGAGGATGCGGGCCTCAAGCATTTGGTTGATGTCTGGGCATGCGGCCGTTACGTTTGCCAACACCGGTGCCTGCGCACTTTTGGGCCACTTGATGTGCGCCTCTCCGGCCGCGAGATCCAGGGCCTTAAGCGTGCCCGAAAGGGCTCCCTGCACTTCGATGGTGCGGACCTCATCGCCTTCTTTGAGGCGACACGGCTGCGCCCCGAAATAGGAATAGACGGCCACGCCGCCTTCGAGCGTCCGCACTAAGCGCAGGTGGGCGAGCACGGTGGCATCGTCGATGAGGTCTTCGGGCGCCGTGTCGCAGAGGCTATAGTAGTTCCACCACCACACCTTCTTTTCGCGCGCATGGTAACGCAGGCAGGCCGCCAGAAGGCGGCCCGTGGTCCGCTCCTCGTCGCTCCAGGCCGCCGCGTTGGGATGCCCTTCGTCGAGAGCATCGAACATCTCTTCTTCGAGCGCCTCCGCGTCGGCTTTGCGGGTGTCTTTTTTCTCGCGCTGGGCCTGGCGGGCGGCCGACACGGGCCTCTTTGGCAAGGGTGCTTCGGGTTCTTCAGAATCTTCGGGCTGACTAGGAGCGGCGGCCCCCGGTTCCACAGCAGGCAGCCCAGACCTGCGATCCCACATCCACGCGTGAACCTGCCGCAGGCTCTCGCAGTCTTCTTCGTTGTACTCGGCAATGCTCGTCAGGGTTGCCGACTGCGTGGGATCGAGGGCATCGGGTGCTTGCGT
>JBIKVI010000295.1:0-5647 GCA_044356935.1 Silvanigrellaceae bacterium
GACGACCTTTTCGACCCGCTTGATGGAGTAGGAGTCGGCACCGAGCACGAACGCCTTACGAAACACCGGATAGAGGTCGACGAACACGCCCGCGCGCAGGAGGTCGTCGACGACGTCTTCGCGAACGAGGTACTTTTGCGCGAGCCGGCGCAGGGCCGACGTCTCGTATGCGGCGTAGTGGTAGACGTGCATGCCAGGATGCGCCTGGAACCTCGCCCACACCCAGTCAACGAACGCCACGAACGCCTGGCGCTCGTCCTCAATGCGCGGAGCCCACCACGCGCGGTAGCAGTATTCCTCGCTCGCCTTGTTTCCTTGAAGCCGCGCCACCACACCCCACAGGTACTCGAGGCCGCCTTCTTCGAGCGGGTACCCTTCGATGTCGAAAAACACGTCGGCGACGTGAGGTTCCGGTAGCCCTGCGAGCGCGGCCGCCTTGGCGGGGTCGGTGCGAAACGCGCAGTAAGGCGGAGCCTCGGGCGTTATTTGCGAACTGGCCCGCGACACAGCTTGGGCTGCTGCCTGCTCGCGAAGGGTTTCGAACGTTTCTTTGGCCATGTGCGGCACGCGCTGTGTGGGAGCGGCGTTTGCGAGTGCCTCGAGGGTCGAGATGCCGGCAGCCTCGAGCGTTCGGATCTGCGTTTGCCGGATATTCGCGACCTGCGACAGGTGATCGCACCCCAAGAGCACGGTCTGCGCGTAGTCCGACCAGCGTCCGTGCTCCTTCCCCACCGGGAACGGAGGCTTCGCTGGGTCGAAGGCGTCCATGAACGCAAGGTAACGCGCCCGCACGTGCCGAGCGTAATGGATGAAGTCGGCAACCCGGTAGACATGGGTGTTGTCTTTGCCGCCAAACAGGATGCGCACCGTTTGAGGCATGGCCCCTTGCAGCTCTGCGAGCATGTCGCAGTAAAGCCCGAGCTGCACGAAGTAGTACGGCCGCGGCGAGCGGGCGAGCTTACTCTCCACCGGCCTGTAAACAGGCCCGCGCGGCCCTGCGGGACTTTCGATTTCAAGGAAGTCGGCGAACCCGGCGAACCCGCCGCCCTGCAGCGCGGGCTGGTAGATGATGGTTGGCGCATCGGCGTAAGCAACGGCGGTATCGAGCAGCGCCTGAGGAAACGACGCCTTGTCGATGCACCACAACGTAACGCCCGACTGCTGGTAGGCCGCGACCGTCCGTTCTTCGTGCGCGTCTCCGACCTCGGCGAGCAGGGCGCCCAGCGCGTCCTCTTCGCCCATCGGGAGCGCAATCTTTTCGTGTTTGGCCCGATCGCACCAGGCGGCAAAAGGACTCTTCAGGAACGTGATGACGTCCGAAGGCGAATAGACCCGTTTGCCTGAAATGATCCGCATTCTGTACCCCAGCGAAGGAACTCAAGAAGGCGCTCCCTTTTCGGCAGTGACCCTCGGACCTTGAGGGGAGCGGACGCATGAGTCATCGGAGCGCAGTGCGACGTTGGGCGTCGTGGGTGTTGGGGGCGGGCTTGGGGAGGGGGGGGCATTCGCGGCTCGGCGTCCATGGCGGCCTGAGACTTCTGGCCATTGTGGACAACGTAGCAATATCGGGATTTTAGGCACAAACCCCGTTTTGCGATGTTCCCTAATGTCGGTACTTACTGACAAGTACCGACATTAGGGAACACCGGAGGTTGACGCGTTCAAGTGCGAACAAATGCAAGCAGAGGCGCAAAGTCTCGTGCGTCCGCTTCTCGCAAAGCCGCGATGTACCTCTCTCGCGTATCAGAACTCTGCGTGCCAACCCGCCCCCAAGAGAAGGGCGTCTGTCCCGCACGAGTCATCACCGCATCGGTCATCAGGCGCGCATGTCGCCCGTTTCCGTTTGCGAACGGGTGAATCTCGACCAACCGGTGATGGAAACGCACACCCCATTCGTCCCAAGAGTATCGCTCCGTCCTTCGCCATCCGTCCGCCCGATGGAGAAGTTCGGCAACCGTCTGCGGAACACTGGCCCAGGGCACCCCAATGTTCTTGTCCGAAAGGCGGTACGAGCCGGCCCATTTCCAGACATCACCGAACATCTGAGCATGAAGTTTGAGGAGGAACGGGACCGAAAGAATCTCCTTCTTGTTTTGTCGAAGAAGCCAAAGGTCACTGAGCGTCCTCCCACAGGAGGTCGCGAGAGAAGGACAGAAGGTCGCGCGCAAGATCTTCGATCTGGGATTCGATTTCGCCCTTCGACAGGCTCTGATCTTCAAGCGCCATCGTGTGCGCGGTCGTCTTCAGGATGCGCGCGGCAACAAGTCGTGCACGTGCCTGCAAAGCGGCTTCCAGAGATCCGCTGGTCGGGACAATCGCATAGACCAGTTTTGCATCCATGGCCTCTGCCAGTCGTTTGATATTCGCGAGTGAAGCAGTGCCCTCGGTTTCCGCTTTCTCCCCCGCTGAAACGGACTGAGGACGGACGCCGCAGCGTTCTCCAACCTGCCTCAAGGACATCCCCAACGCCTCGCGAACGGTGCGAAGCCAGCCCTGTTTCGGGGGAATGAGCTCCGGCGCTAGGGTCGCCACCTTCGACAGGCGCCTGTCAAGCTGCCGTAATACCAATCGTTCCGAGGGTTTTGATTGGGTTGGACGTCTGGGCATTTCAACCTCTGATATGAAAGAAGCACCTCTTATATCATACTATGGTATGAAATAGAGGCCTCTTATTTCATACCATAGGGTGACGTAAACGGGACGTCACTCGGTAAGAATGAGAGCTGACGAGGTTCCTTTGCAAGCGCACGACTGCAACCCGCAGTCCGCCTCCCCGCCGCCCCCACCGAAAAAGTGTTGCGACCCCGTACCAAAAACGTGGAAATTTCTGGGCTGCACGCGGGCCGTGGTCGCCCATGTCCGCGACTTGAAAAATCCTCGCGACCGTGGGGCACCAAAAAATGCCTCAGATTTCGCGATAACTTACGAATCGCACACGAAGGCGCTTTGGGTGTGCCAATCGATAGTTAAGCGACGACAGGGGCACACTCCGCCAGGCCAGAGTTTTTATCCGCTCTATTTTCAAAATCCGCCTTTTTAAAAATAGTGGCGCCTGCTATTTTCACTTGTGGAAATAGGAGAAGGAATGAACCGAGGTCCATCGGGCGAGTACGAAACCACTCAAATGACAGGCGAAACTGTCCGCGCCTTCGTGCCCAGGCCGTTGCCGCCTGCTCCGCCTGTTGAATTCACGCCTGCGAGGCAGCGTTTGATGGAGCGTGCGCTACTTGCCTGCGGACGGTTGGATGCCATTACGGCCCTCCTGCCCGACCCTGAACTCTTCCTCTATACTTACGTAAGACGTGAGGCCGTTCTTTCGAGTCAAATCGAGGGCACACAATCATCGCTGTCCGACCTCATGATGTTCGAGCTTGAACTTGCACCCGGCGTGCCCTTCGATGACGTGGCCGAGGTCTCCAATTACGTTGCCGCGCTCGAGCACGGTCTTGCCAGATTGCGAGAGGGGTTCCCACTTTCCAACCGGCTCATTCGTGAGCTGCACGAACGACTCCTTGCCTCTGGAAGAGGGGCGCACAAACAGCCGGGAGAGTTCCGTCGCAGTCAGAATTGGATTGGCGGAACACGTCCGGGAAATGCCCAGTTCGTGCCGCCGCCCGTGCAGGAAGTCGAACCCTGCATGGCAGCCCTGGAGCGCTTCTTCAATTCCGAGAACACCCAGGGTGCACTTGTCAAAGCGGCTCTCGCTCACGTGCAATTTGAAACCATCCACCCGTTTTTGGACGGCAACGGGCGCGTGGGTCGATTATTGATCGCATTGATTCTGCACAACGACGGCGTGTTGCGCCAACCGCTGCTTTACCTGTCTCTGTACTTCAAGCAGAACCGGGCTGAATACTACCGCCTGCTGGACGCGGTGCGGCAGACCGGAGATTGGGAAGCGTGGCTGGATTTCTTCCTTGAAGGGACGGAACAGACAGCGACCGGCGCCGTCGACAGCGCTCACCGACTGCTGGCTTTGGTCGCACAGGATTCCACACGTATCAGAGGTCTCGGCAGGGGCGCTGCAAACGCACTTCAAGTTTTCGATGTTCTGCGTTTACGGCCGGTGTCGACTATCGGAGCCGTGGCAAAACGTGCGGGTATCAGCTTCGCCACCTGCGCACGCCACATGGATGCCTTGGCGGAACTCGGCATCGTGCGTGAAATCACTGGGCGCAGCCGCGAGCGGGTCTTTGCCTATCAATCCTATCTGGACATCCTCAACGAGGGCACCGAGCCATTTTCTTGAAAGGCACAGTGTCAACGTTGAGGGCCCGGTCCGGGCCCTCACCACTGCAACCTGCAGTCCGCCACCCCGCCGCTCCCACCGAAAAATGTGTTGCACGCCTTAGTACAAAACCGTGGAAATCAGTGAAAAAACGTGGAAGTCGAGACCCCACGTAATTGGTTGTGGTCGTTGATTATCTCTATCGTTTCAGAAGCTAGGAGAGTGCAACGAAGATTCCTGCCACTTCCGCTATTCTTCTTGAGAAGCCCGTTCCTGGAGCGGACTTCTTTCGTTCCTGCGGCTCAACTGTTGCACACAGTTGCACGGTTGCGCCTCAAAGAATTTTCTGCTCCTAGGTTTGGCTCTGTCGCACTCTCGCTTGGCCTTCCCCTTTGATAGACCCTCCCTCTGGGGTGGAGCCGAAAGTGCGATAGAGCCCTTACTTCGACGGCTGCTTCTTTTTGGCGTCTTGCGCAGCTTGCGCAGACTTCGCGGCGTCGGTTTTTTCCTTGTCCTTCGCGCTTTGCTTCTTTGCTTTATCCTTCGGACTCTTATCTCCCATGGTTCCGCTCCTTCAAGTGAGATGGTTTTCGACTGAACTGAGAAATCCTGCTGGTCCGAAAATTGGCTTCTGAATGATCGCCTGTTGAAGCGTGCAGATTCGCTAGCATAAGGTCAAGGGTGACGTTCGAACACATTCTGACGTGGGTTCGAAAGCAGGCTCTCCCAGTCGAGAAGTGTGAAGCACTCGTCCCCTTCAGGGGCAAGAGGCCAAGGGAGGTCCTTCTCGCAAGACTCAAATCCCACGTCGCGTCGTTAGGCTGAACGAAAAGCTTTCCAAGGCGAATCACATTCCCAACGCGTCGAGCGTAGCCTCGAACGCGTCCACCCGCGCAGCGACCCCACGCAGGCTCGAGCGCCAGAACGCGCCATCTCGGATATCGACCTTGAGGTGCTTGGACGCCAGGTTCTCGGCCGTCATGCGACCGGTGTCGCGCAAGAGAGCCACGTAGGAAGGATAAAAGGCGTCGCCGAGTTCGGACTGCGTCGCGTGGATGCCCGCACTGAAAAGGTAACCGAACGTATAGGGGTAATTATAGAACGACGTTTCTGTGATGTAGAAGTGCAGTTTGCTTGCCCAGAACGTTTCGTCGACCCCGGTGAGCAGCGGACCGTAAGCAACGCTCAACTGATTTTTCATCAATTCGGTGACTCCCGCGGTGCTGAGCGGACCGTCCTTGCGACGTTCATGAAGGTCAACCTCGAACCTGAAACGCGCTGGAATGTTCATGAGAAAACCGATAGCGCGCGAACAGTCGTCCCAGCCACTTGCAAAATTCGCTCCCTGATCCGCTGCGTTCGATTGGAGCGCATCCACGACGAGGAGTTCAGCAAAGCTGCTGGCGGTTTCTCCCACAG
>JBIKVI010000143.1:0-10817 GCA_044356935.1 Silvanigrellaceae bacterium
GGGCATGCGGCACCGTGCATGAACGCTTCCGCGATGGAGTAAACCTACAGTGGAGGAACTTTCGGACACGTCCCGCGCGCCTGACCCGACGGGAAACTCACAGAGTCTCGTCTTCGAACATGACGACGTCGGGCAATTCGTTTCGCGCGGCGTCGGGCGCCCGGGCCACAAGCGACTCGCGAGCGATGTCTTCGAGTTCCGCCAAAAGGTGGAAGACGGCCGCCGGAAGCGCCCCTCCCGTGGGCGCAGCCGCGAGCGCTTGTCTGAGCCCATCGACCGACGACTGCCACTTTTCCTGAGGGACGATTCTCGCAAGAGAGGTGTCGGGCAAGAGATAGAACATCCGTTCGGGCAGGGACACGAAAAGTAACAAACCATTGCGATCGGTTGTGCGCGAAACACCGTGGGCGTTGAAGGCCAAGTGCGCGCGGCGCTCCACGCTCTGCTCTCGTTCTCCCCGGGAGGTGAAGAATCGTGAAAAGGGAAGGAGACCCAGACCATCGCCGCCAAGAAACAGGAGGCCCAAGATGAGCGCGTGGAAGGCCCACGACGGCACGGCACCCCAAAGTCCCCATGTGACGAACTCAACGACCACGAAAAGGAGCGTGAGCATCCGGATGGCGCCTAGCCCATAGTGACCTCCACGGGTCGAAACGACGACACGGACCTCGAGGGGCCAAGCCGCCTCGAGTGCCGCAACGCGTCGTGCGATTTCGCGGGCATCAGTTTCCTTGAGGAGCGAATTCGACCTTGGGGGCCTGTTCGAGGCTGCGGACATCTTTGTCTGCTCCGTACTGCGGCAGGGGCTGGTGGTGGTAAACGATCGAGTTGGTGAGATTTGTGGGGAAGACGGTCACGAGATCGTTGAATCGACGAATGGAATCGATGGCGCGCGTCCGTGCCACCGCGATGCGATTTTCGGTCCCCTCGAGTTGCACTTGGAGATCGCGGAACCCTTGGTTCGACTTCAGGTCGGGATAGTTCTCGGTCACCGCAAGCAGACGTCCGAGAGCCTGCGAGAGTTCGCCCTGGGCCTCCTGGAATCGACGCAGGCTCTGGGGATCATCGGTGGTCACATTGAGACTCGTGGCGCGCGCACGGGCGTTCACGACGGACTCCAGGATGTCCTTTTCCGACGACGCCGCACCACGCACCACGTTGACAAGGTTCGGCACCAAGTCGGCCCGGCGCTGGTACTGGCTCATGATTTCGGCGTTGGCGGCGTCGACGTCGTTCTTGGCTTGGGGAATTGATCTCAGGCCACACCCGGAAACGAAGAACGCGAAGGCCGAGAATGCGATGAGCGAAATCAACCCCTGGCGACGATACGCTGGCGATCGAAGGAGAAAAGGAAAACTCTGTCTCATGGGGACCTCGATTTCATTTATGGAAAAGTCCAATGACCTTGTCGTTCAAAGACGACCAAAGAGCACTTCTACCAATTTCCGCTCGCGCCGCCGCCACCGAATCCGCCACCGCCGCCGCTCCAGCCACCACCGCCACCGCCACCACGCCAACTGCCGCCGCCCCAGCCTCCCCCTCCGACTCCGGGAAACAGAAGGGGCGCGACGCCACGGCGCCGACGTCCTCCACGTCCTGCTATGCCGGACACCAAGAGGAACAAGAAAATGAGAGGCACGAGGGCGGGCAAGAGTCTGGCGAGCACGCCACCTTCTCCTCCGCCCCCACCGAGAGGCGAGTTCGACCCAGGGGCCAAAGCCAAAGACTCGCCACGAACCACGCGATCCACCGCCCCAACGACGCCCAGAATGCCTTCATAGGTTTGACCTCCGCGAAGGGCGGGACGCAGGACGTCGGAGAGAATACGACCTGCTAGGACGTCAGGAAGGACACCTTCGAGGCCGCGCCCGACCTCGAGGCGGGTACGACGTTCGCGTTGTGCGATGAGGAGGATTACGCCGTCGTCCTTCCCGTCTCGGCCGATTTTCCAGGCGTCGGCAGCCCGGATTCCCACCGGCGCAATGTCGTCGCCTTTCAGGGTCGGAAATGTCCACACTTGCATTTGGGGTCCGCCCGAGGCGAACAGCTCAGAGATGCGGCTCTCGAGTCGCCCTTCCTCTCCGCTGGTGAGCATGTCGGCCTGGTCGATGACCGGACCTGACAACGGCGGGACCTCCGGCTGTGCGTACGCCAAACCGAAGTTGGCCAGACCGATCACGAAAAAAAGGAAGGAAGTGGGAACGAACGCGGGCAATATAGGCGCGAACCTTGAACACAGCACCTTGCCAAGTCGTCTGAGGTCCCGGGCTCCCTGCCCTTCCGCAAGTTTTGCGCACGACGAATGAGGCTGGGCATCCGCGTTTCGGAGCTGGTAAGACGTGCGGGAGCTCGAGGACGTGACACGGGGGTTTGCCCGCGCGTTCGATGCGCGCGCACCCAATGAACGCATGAAGGAGATGAGTCGCATCCATGGGACCAGCGCGCCAATACCAACCGAAGCCCAAACGAAACGCGATGGATGTGCCACGGGCAAACCTCCCTGGCCTCGACGACGAGGCATTCGGCCTGTTCTTTACATCGAACGCGCAACGCTTGGCCAGCCCCTTCAGGGTCATGCGCCGATTCGTCTGCGCTGGCATCGGCTTGGGAGTCTCGGCCGCGGCTTTGACTGGTTGCGTGGGCGGAACTCTCACGGGACTGCGCGAGCTCGATGGCATCGAAATCGAGGGCAATGAGCTGCTCTCCGACAAAGAGGTCAAAGCGGGACTGGCCATGGAGCCCTCATCGTGGATTCCCCTCCTTGGCCAGAAGCGTTACTTCAACGCCGACGTGTTGCGAGAGGATCTCCGTCGCGTGCCGCGCATCTACGAGGCGCACGGTGTTTACGGCACGGAGGTCGTATCGCACCGGGTCGACGACCTAGGCGACGACGAGGCGTCGGTGAGCGTCACCGTGCGGGAAGGTGTGCCCATTCGGGTGGCCGAAGTCGAGGTGTCCGGCCTCCCTGCGGATCTTCTAGGCGATCGCCCGCCTTCGTTGTCCATGGAGGGCGAGCGTTTCTCGGAACCTCGATTCGAGCTGGCCAAGGGCGAACTCTTTTCTTGGCTCCGCGACGAGGGCCACTACTGGGCCAAGGTCGAGGGCGAGGTCGTCGTCGACCTGGGGACGCGAGAAGCCCGCGTCCGTTACGTCGTCACGCCCGGTCGCCGTTACGTCGTGGGCCCGGTGGAGTTCAAGGGAAAGGGTCGCACCCATCCCTTACAACTCCATGAACACGTGGCTATCCAAGAGGGAACGACCCTGCGCAATCGCGACGTCACCCAATCGCGGGATCGCCTCTCGAGCCTCGGCGTTTTCCATGGGGTGTCGGTCGTCCTGCCCGACGCGCCGCCCGAGGGAACCATGGCTCCCGTCGCCATCCGCGTGTCGGAAGGCGATGAGCGCAACATCAGCGCAGGCGCCGGACTGGGCGTTTCCACGGGCCGCAACGAGATCCGGGGGCGGCTCAATTTCACCCACAACAACCTCTGGGGCGGCTTACGCCGTTTCGACTTCGAGCTCCGGCCGGCCTATGTCTACGTGCCGAGCTTCACCGAACCCGACAAAAAAGGAGCTGCCGGCAGCGCGGAGGTCCGTCTCTACCAGCCCGAATTTCTGCTCGAGGCGGGCGCGCGGAAACTGGGGGGAACGCTCTCGCTCAAGGGCGCGCGCGATATCCAGGAAACCTACGTTTCCGACAGCGCCGCGTTCCGAACGGGTCTCGTCTGGCCCGCATACTCGCGATCTTGGATGGAGGGCGGGTACAACTTCGAGATCTTCAATCTTGGATCGCTGCCCCCGTCGGTGGCGCAGTGCCCCGATTTCTGCACGATCTCCTTCCTCGATCAATCGTTCATCCTCGATCGCCGTGACGGCATCAGCCTGCCGCGCAGTGGCTGGTGGTTGTCCTTGGGTCTGTCGGAGGCTGGCCTGGGTGGTGACTTCCGCTACGTGCGGGCCACCCCCGAGGCCCGTGGCTACGTGCCCCTCCTTGCGAACCTCACGGCCGCCTCACGCGCGCAAGCGGGCTCGTTCTTCCGCGCGCCGGGCAACGATACGCCCATTCCCAAGCGCTACTACCTCGGCGGCGCCAATTCCCACCGCGGATTCGGCAACCGCCGGCTCGCACCCAGCGTGCCGCGGCGCAGCGCTAAAGGACGAGTGCCCATCGGAGGCGAGTCCATGCTCCTCTTCAATCAGGAGCTCCGCTGGGAAGCCGTGGACAAGCTTTTCGTCATCGGCTTCTTCGACACCGGAGCGGTGAACGTCGAGCAGCGCCGCGTGCCCGCGGAAACACTCAACCATGCCGTGGGACTGGGTTTGCAATATGACACCGGAGTCATCCCGGTCCGCATCGACGTCGGCTACCGCACCAACCGGCGTCCCGAATATGCCCACGAAGGCGCGTTCGCGTTTCATTTCAACCTCGGGGAGGCGTTTTGATCGTGGCGGAGAGGATGCGGCCATTGGCGTATGTGTTCTCCGCGTTCCTCGGTGCGTCGGGCTTCGCCCTGCGCATCGTCGCGCGGCTGCTCTTCATCGTGGGCGGGATGCTGCTCCTCGCGGGTGCGGCGCTCGTGGGAGGCTACCTCTGGCTGCGCACCGACGAGGGGCAGCTCTGGGCTGGCCGCAAGGCGGGTGAAGCGCTCTCGAAGACGCTCCAGGGGCGTTACGTTGCGGAGAGGGTGCGTTTCGGTTTCGTCGACGGACTGCTCGTGTCGGGGGTCGACGTCCGCTCCGATTCGGGCCAGCCCGTGCTCGCGTGGAAGCGCCTTCGCATCGATTGGTCTTGGGCGCCGCTGCTCTCACGCAGGTTGCGGGTCGACGAGATCCTCCTGGAGTCCCCCGAAATCCACGCGCAACAGGAGAACGGGGTCCTCGACATCGCGCGCGCGTTCACACCGAGGGATTCCGGACCCCCAGAACCCGAGGAACCAGACGCCGGCACCTTCGAACTGCCCATGGATGTGGAAATCGCTTCGCTCGCCATCGTCGACTTGCGCGCCGACGCGAGGCTCGAGAATACCGATAGTCGACTGAGGCGTTTCACGCTCGATCCCCTCTCGTTCCGAGCGCACGCGACCCTCGACCGGGAACTCCTCCTCACGCATGGTTTCACCGTCGCCACGTCGAAGAGCGGCAAGGTGGCCTCGAACGGGTCCGTTACGTTTGCTCCCGGGTTCGCGGGCGTGCTCGGGGCACGGGGCGACCTTCTCGTCGACGGGTTGGCACCCGTTTCTTTGGCGGGGGCGCGCGCGTTCGACGCCTACGCGGCGCGCCTCAATGTCGACGCGACTTACGCCTGGAGCGCGCGGGAGCGGTTGCCGGATGTCACCGTGCGCCGATTCGTCGTCGACGCAGCCGCGGGCCGTATCGAGGGGAGAGCGCGTGTCGATCCCCACGAGAACTTCGACATCCGCCTTGCGAGCCCCCGATTGCGTCTGTCCGCTTTCCCTTGGCCACTGGTGCGCCCGGGTTTGGCGGTGCAAGGGGACGTTCGGCTCGACATCGTCGGAAATGGCACTCCGGCCAATCCCAATCTCACGGTGAATGCGCGCGCCTGCGATGTGGTTGTGCGCGACCGTGCCCTGCCGCCCGCCCTGGCAGGCCGCAGTTCGTGCCTCGATTTCGCGGCCCATCTCACCCGGTCGTCGGCTTCGGCCGACGTTCAAGGTAACGCCCTCGGGGTTCCCCTCCACGCGCGGGGCGCAGTGAAGGGCCATCTCCTCGACCGCGCAGTGGATCCCCTTCGCCTCCCCTTGAATGCCACCGTTGAAATAGGGCGACTTCCCGTGGCCATCTTGGGAGAACTCGCCGGGTTCGAGCCCCTCGGGAACGCGGAGGGAACACTGGAGGCGGGCGCGCGCATCACGGGCAGCGCCGGGTCGCCCAATCTCCTTTTCAACGTGAATGCACGGCGGGTGACATACGACCGCTGGAACAACTTCACAGCGAATCTCTCCGGTGAGGTCCTGCCCATGGGCACCCATGCCGAGCTGACGCTCGCGCAAGGAAGCACGCGAGTGGGAAGTGTGGCCGTGCGCGTCGTGCCACCGGCGGGGCCGCGCCCCGATTCCCCCGTTCAGGGCGTTCCGTTGTCCCAGGCCGACGCGCTGGCTTCGAGCGTGGAGGTCGACGTCGATCTCGCGGGAATGCCGTTACCCCATGTGGATGGCAGGGCCATCGAAGGGTTCCTCCAAGCTCGCTACGAAGGAGGGGGCGTGTCCACCACGAGCTCTGTATCGCTCCTCGACGCGCGAGGATCGTCCATCGGCGTGGCGAATTTTTCGGGAGCCGCCGATGTGCGCCCCTGGCTCGCCGATAGGAGCGCGTGGAAAGCCATCCTCGCCTCCGCGAACCTCGAGGCCGACATGCCCGATCTCGGCGCCTTGCTTCCGTTCTTCACGCAACTCGAATCCCTCGACGGCTCCGCATTGGTGCGCGCGGCGCTGCAAGGGCCGCTCGCAAAACCCTTCTTGGGCGCGCGCGCCACGCTCGTAGACGTCGACATCGTGCCACGCTCCGGGGCGTCCTTCGAGGGCGTCACGCTCGACGTCGTTGCAACCGAGGAGCGCGTCGAGCTGCGGCGCGCCACCCTCAATCGCGGCGGCATCGTAACAGCCTCAGGGAGCGTTGAAGGCTTGTTCCCTTTCGAGCCGCGGTTCCGATTCCAGGCCAGCACCGACGACCTGCGTGTTCTTCCTTTGCAGGCGTTCTCGCCGACCATCGACGCAGACATCGCCTTGGAGGGAGAACTCAAGGGCGGAGTCCTCAACGCCACCGCACACGTGGACCGATTCCGAGCGTTCGTTCCCGACCTCCAGGGCTCCAAGGGACGCGCGGCTCAGTCACTCGCGAACCATCCCGATGTCGCGGTGGCCCGCGATGGCGTGGCGCTCGAGCGGCCCGATCGCGAAGCGCGATCCAGTGCCGCGCAGAAGACCGCCGCCCGCACGGTGGCTTCAGACTCGGCGGAGGCGTCGGAGCCCTTCCTGCGGGAAGCGCACTTGAACCTCCAAGTTCCCGGCCGCGCGTGGGTCCAGGGCCCCGACATCCAACTCGAACTCGGATCGAACCTGCGCGCCGACTACGTGGACGGACGCGTGACGCTCGATGGCGACGCGGGCATCGTTCGGCCGGGGTTCGTCCAGATCCTCGGAAAGCGCTTCGAAGTTAGCCAGGCGCGCGTAGGGTACGCCGTCGAGGAACCCGAGCGTGGCTCACTCGCGGTGGAAGCGACCCACGTGACCGACGAAGCGACGGTCTTCATAGAAGTCGGCGGGCGCGCGGCGGCCCCGGCAGTCGCCTTGCGCTCTGAGCCCGATCTCGCGCAAACCGAAATCGCGGCCTTGCTCGTGACCGGCAAGACGACCGAGAGCCTCGCGCAAGAGCGCGAGTCCGGAGAGAGCGATGCGGAGGAGTCGACCCAGTCGCGCGTGGCGCAGGTCGCCGCCAACGTGGTGGCCAACCACATCGCCAATCAAGTGCTCGGGGCCTTCGCCAAGAACACCGACCTGGTGCTTTCCATCGACGTCGAGAACGCCACGCAGCGGCAAGCCACGGTGGGCGTCGGACGTTACCTCACAGACCGTCTGTTCGTGAGCTTCGATCGCGCCTTCGGCGGCGAGGAGGAGGGCGGCAACGGCAACCAAGTGCGTTTCGACTACCGCCTCACCCGCCGCTGGTCGTTGGAAGGCAATTACGGCGACGGCCGCGAGGGCGGCGTAGACCTTTTGTGGAAGCGCAAATTCTGAGGGTTCAGGGAAGAGGCTGCCGGTACTGGGTGCATTTGCTTTCGGCCTGGCAGGTTTTAATGATGTCCCGCGCAGCCTTCAATTCCTCTGGCTTCATGCCGCTCAAACTGACTCCAGAGAGGACCTCATGGTAGGTCTTTGCTTCTCCAATGCATGGAAAAGTATTTCCCACCGCCGCGCAATCCGCGATCACCTTCTCGGCGTGGATGAGCGCCTGTTCCGTCGCCCCTACGCGGTGGCACGTGGTGCAAGGGCTCAAGTCATCATGCACCAGTGCCGAAGGAGTCCAGGTTTTCGTTGGAAGCAGGAGCAATTCGAGGTGCTTCGTGAATTGCTTCTGGGCAACGATGCGGTAGGGCGAATCGCCTTTTCTGTGGAGCTTCGAATCGAAATTCTTGCGGACCGGAAACTCGAGGTCGGTCGCCTTCTCCGGGGGGAGTTCGCCTACGAAGTTCTTCATGCGCCTTTGCGACACGAGCGGAAACCGAATGAAGGGGTACGTGGAGTGGCATGAGACGCAATCCAATCCATTCCCCGTCATGTCTTTTGGTGATGCCCAAATTTCGTTGTCTATGAACATCGCCTCTTCCCTGCCCGGAAGGTCCGAAAGGGCCTTGTAAAGGGCACGATGCTGTTCTTTGTTCGTCAAATCGAATCCGTCGGGAATGGGAACTGGAAGGGTTGCGGTGAGTGCGACCTTTTGGGGAGAGGGGAACGTGGAGCGCGCATTCTCAAGAGCGCCCATGAGAATCGAATTGAAGTAGCACGTATCGCCGGTTGAAGGACTGTACCCAATGACACCCACCTGATTGACGACCCCTCGCTCTCTTTGGATATCGGCATCCGAGCGGCAAAAATAGGACCAGATAGTGTCATGCCCGGAAGGCGAAGCGACCCTACCGTAAGTCTGCTTGACGATGCACTTGGGCGAATCCTTGAACACCGTGGTTTGCGTCAAGCAAGAGGATTGGGACTTCTGCAGGGGAACGAGTCTCCCCTCATGGGCATCGAAATGTTCCACGACCTCGGACCCCGGAGCGTTCGCCGAGCAGTCGAAATCGGGGATGTCGCCGAGCGCGGCGACACACGCATCCACGTAGTCCTTGATTCCGAAAGGATTCACGTACGCATCCACGTACTGCTTTTCCATGGGCATTCTTGTTGCCTTGACCTCGTTAACCGGCGCGGACTTTTTCACGCAACCGACGACAACTCCCAGAGTCAGAAAAACGAGTGCCAAGCCACAACGAAACATGAACGTTCACTCCCTATGCGTAATGGCAGCCAATGGAACTTTAAGCGCTCATGACAGCATTCATGCTACTGGCCTTCTCTCGAGAATCATCGAGAACGGGAGCCACTGGTTCATTTCATTGACTCCCAAACGAACGGCTTCCTCTGCAATTGGCTGGGATCGGCAGAGGCGCAAACGTGCTTGAGTCTGGTGTCAGTAACTCGACGCACGGGGCTCGAAATTGCTGTCGAGTCGAAGGGAAGCGCATGCATTTACCGCGACCTAGGCCGCGCTCCCGGTCGCGCCTCGGTGCAGGGTGAGAAGGGCTACATCGACTTCCGTGTGGACACCTGAGGAATTGACCGGAGGGCACAGCGCGAAACATGAGTGGGCTACATTTGGCATGGGCGAGCGAAGGGAGTATTCCTGCCCATGCCACTCAACACGCGTGAGGTAACCTATGCCCGACGATCGTAAGGTAGCGGTAGTGACCGGTGGAAACAAAGGGCTCGGCCTCGAAACGTGCCGGCAGCTCGCAACGCGCGGCTACAGGGTGTTCCTTTGCGCCCGCGACGCCGGCAAAGGAACGGAGGCTGCCGCCGCGCTCGCCGCGAAAGGCCTTTCGGTGGAGCCCGTAGTTCTCGATGTCACCTCCGACGACTCCGTCGCAAAGGCGGCCGCGACCATCGCGAAGAGCGCCGGGCGCGTGGATGCGCTCGTCAACTGCGCAGGCATTTTCCTCGACTGGGGAGGTGAGAGTTCTTTGCAGGCGGCGAACTTCGAAAAGATCCGCGCGTCACTCGAAACCAACACCTATGGCGCCCTTCGGACCCTTAAAGCGTTCGCGACGCTCATGGAGAAGGCTGCGGAGCCAAGGGTGGTGAACGTAAGCTCAGGCATGGGCCAGCTCTCGGAAATGAACGGCGGCTCGGTGGGCTATCGTCTTTCGAAAACAGCCCTCAACGCCCTCACCCGCATCGCGCACGACGAATGGCACGCCAGGGGAGCGTGCGTGAACTCCGTATGCCCCGGTTGGGTGAAAACGGACATGGGTGGTGCCTCTGCTACTCGCAACGTGGACGAGGGTGCCGCGGGCATCGTGTGGGCGGCCACTCTACCCAAGGGCGGCCCTTCGGGTGGATTCTTCCGCGACGGCAAAGCCATCGCTTGGTGACGCGTTACTTCTTCACTTCTTCAAGTGGAACCTGAGCGAGAGGGCGCTCGGCTTGCGACCAAGCTTGGCGCACTGACTTTCTCTTCAATTTTGACGGCTCGGCCACGACGCGGCCAACGCGCCCGCGAGCATGGCCACCGATCCCGACAACCCCGCGAGTGGGAGAATCTCGCCCTGCATGAGCCACGCGAAAATCGAAGCGAAAACAGGCTCGAGCGCGAAAATCAGCGCGGCCTGCGTGGCCGTCACGTGGCGTTGGAAGGAAATCTGCATGACCGTGACGGCGGCCGTCGCCACGAGCGCGAGGAAGGCGATGACTCCCCAAACCTGGTGCGAAGGCCAACTCCACGACTCGAACGCCATGTGGGCCGGCAGAGCGACCACGACGACAACCAGCGTCTGCCAAGCGGCGAGCGCGATGGCATCCTCCGACTGCCCGTAGCGCGCGAGCGCGAGGATGTGGAACGCGAAACACACGGCGCAGCCGAGGACGAGCAGATCGCCTTTCAGGACATCGCGCCCGGCCGCGGCCGCGGGCGGCTCTCCCATAGCGAGGAGGGCCAATCCCACGAAAGAGAGGAGGATGCCTCCCAGGACTCGCGAGCCGAAACGGGCACGGAAGAACATGAACTCGAAGGCCGGCACGAGAACCACG
>JBIKVI010000427.1:0-2982 GCA_044356935.1 Silvanigrellaceae bacterium
GCCCGATGGAGAGCGGTTTCTCGCACGATTCTCCATCGCTCTTCACGTCCACGCCCGCAACTTGTGCGCGTGTGGCCTGCGTGTGTTGTCGAACCTCTTACGAGATGCAGGCCTCGCCCGGTTCGTTGGGACGTCCGTCGCCGCGCAGTGGGAACTCGCTGCCGCCATCGATGATGCCATTGTCACGTGCGGCGAGGAACAGCAGGCCCGCATGGCGCCGGCGCTTGCGGGTCAGGAGATCACCCTGGCGGCCGACGAAAACTTCCACGAGGGCCCGTGCCTCGTAGCCATTGAACCCGCGAGCAACTTCGTGGTCGTGGAGCAGGTGGCTGATGCACGCGGAGTCGACAACTGGAAGGCCGCCGCGGTGCCCGTTCTTGCGACTCTGGGCGTCCGCGTCACGCAGGTGACTTCCGACAGCGGCACCGCGATTTTGGCCTTGACCGAGAGCGTATTCGGCGCGCATCACTCGCCCGACTTGTTCCATATCCTCTACGATTTTCGCCGCTCGTTCGCACCTTCACTGCGTGCGGTCCGGAGGAATCTTGAGGGTCGACTCAAGGCCATCGAGCAAGAAGTCATCACGCTCGAGCGAATAGCGACGCGCTGGGAAGCGCTTCTGCCCGAGGAGCGTGGCCGTGGACGCGCTCCTGACATCGAACGGCGTCGACAAGAGCAGGAACAGCTCTTCGACGGCGTCAATGACGCCCTGGCGCAGTTCCAGCGCCGTGAAGCCGAAGTGGCGACCGCGTTGAAATCGCTATCAGTCGAGTACCATCCCGTCTGCCTCGCATCGGGCAGCCGCACCGGGGCAAGGTCGTTTCGTGAGACCGCGGACAGGGCCCTGGCCGCGATAAACAAGGTCGTCGCCGACTGCGAGCTCACCCATGGCGCGTCTGAGGCCGTCCTCAAGCTCGAACGCATGGCGGTGAAGATGGTTGCGACTCTGGAGTTCGTCGAATCGTCGTGGCGCCGGCGAGCCCTCGCCGCCACGGACGATCCCAAGCAGCGCTACGCGCTTGAGGCTTGGCTCGCTCCTGCTGCTTACCTCGAGCGAGTTTCCTCGCGTACGACAGCGTTGCGGGCGCACGAAATCCGCGTTCGCGTCGAAGAGCTCAGGTCCGCCGCAAGGGCTTCGATAGGAGAAGAGGCGGTGACCAGGTTGGAGCCCGTCGCCCGCACGATGGCGCTCGATTTCCAGCGGTCCTCGTCGATGGTTGAAGGCCGTAACGGCCAACTCTCCCTGCGCCACCATGCTTTTCACGAACTCTCTCCCCTCAAGCGCAGCGTGCTCACCACGCTGCACAACTACGTGCTCACACGCGAGGACGGCACGACCGCGGCGGAACGCCTGAGCGGCGTAAAGCCGGAGCCACTCGTGGACTGGCTCTGTCGACGTATCCCGTCCGTACCCGCAGGGCGTCCTAGGCTCATTCTTCGGAATGCGTCATGATCTGATTGGTACGTTCTCAAGAGCTGGCGGCCGTGCGAACGAGGCCCTACGGACCCTGCACGCGGGTCTATATTGACGACAATTCGAAGGTCTGCGGCGTGACTTCGGGCGGAGGCGCAGTCTGTGGGGCCCTCGCCGCGGACGGGGGCGTCGGCAAGGCAAACCCGCTCCCCGTCGATGAGGTCGAAAGTCTCTCCGTGACTGGCTCTTACGGTGTCTGCGCGCTGCGGAAGAACGGAGGTGTGTACTGCACAGGTCCGCAAAACCCGGCCCGCCTTGCAGGGACATCCTACCGCAGCGAAGATACCGCAGTCGCGCTTCCCGTAAAGGGATTCGAATCGAAAGTTAAGGAGATTGTCGCTACCAAGAAGACGCATTGCCTTCTGACTCAAACAGGCGAGGTCCATTGCTCTTCGAGCAACGAATTCAAGAAGGTTTCCTTGTCCACCGTAGTTGACATCGACGCCTCCCGGTCTCAGGTGTGCGCCCTCACGGAAGAAGGTGAGGTGAAGTGCTGGGAAGACTCATCGTCCTCACCCAAAAGCATCCAACGATTCCTTCCTGCCGACAAGGTGCAGAGCGTCATTGCGCATGCGAAGAGCGATACCGCATGCTCCGTATTCCTGAACGGTTCGGTTCGTTGCGAATCTTACGGTTCCAGCTACGGCAGAACTGATGCGACTGTTTCCCGCGCCGGGCGCGGCGAGCACCGGACTTGCCCTTATGCGGCCTGCTCAACTTGACGCCAAGCCGAGTCCCGAAGCTTCAAGCATGAACGTCCAGGATTCCGCCGTCAGGCAGAGTGACTACGCACATTGCAATCACACAGCCCGCTTCGTTTCTTTGTGGTCGCACCAAGCTTTCCAGAGGTCGTTGGCTTGCTGGAGATTCATCCAGAACTCGGGCGAGTTCTTGAAGACGTGCCCCAGCTTCAGCGCCATGACCGCCGAAATTCCCCTCTTGCCTCGACAGATTTCATTCACGACGCGCGGAGCGCACCCAAGACGCCGGGCAAGCTCGCTTTGGGTCATGCCAAGAGGAAGAAGGAACTCCTCTTCAAGCATTTCTCCAACAGGTGTGGGATCGGGTATGCGCGGTTTCATCATCATTCAACCCCGGTGGTAATCAACGATCGCGACGTCTGTCGGGCCATCGCCGGCCCACTTGAAGACAATTCGCCACTGGTCATTGATGCGTATCGAGTAGAACCCTTCGCGGTCGCCATGCAGTGCTTCAAGCCGATTTCCTGGTGGAGCGCGGAGGTCTTCCAGCCGCACAGAGAAGGTCAGCTGATCCAGTTTCCTTTTCGCAACGCGGTGCAGGGACACATCAAGCGTCTTTCTCGCATCTTTGGTGTTTTTGCGAAAATAGATGTCCTCGGTGCCAGCGTTGGAGAAGGACTGGATCATACTTCCCTCATTCGTTTATCCCGTTATACCACCTTATGGAATAGATTTTTCCAAGTGCGTCAGTTTTTCTGAGTTTAGCAATATTAGGTGCTTGCGTGTCGCGCGCGCCCACGAAGTGTG
>JBIKVI010000144.1:0-10744 GCA_044356935.1 Silvanigrellaceae bacterium
CAAGGACCTCGGCAAGGACGTGGAAAAGCAGTTTGCCGAAGTGGCGGCCGCCATGGCCGAACTGCGGGCCCGAGACGCCGCCGCGGGCAACGACCTCGCCCGTCCGGTGGCCGAACTCCTCAAGCGGCCCGAAGCGACGGTCGGCTTCATCGAAAGGTCGATGCCCTCGCAGAACGCGCTCATCGTTGCTTCCGGCAACCTTGGCGGGGCCATCGCCTTGGTCGAGCAAGAATTCATGGCCGCCCTCGACGTCGTGCACGGAAAGAGGGGCCTCGACATCGTCGCCGTGAACCAGACGTTCAAGGCGGTGTCCGGCGCGCAGACTTGCGGCGGAGTCAGCGGAGAAAAACCAGAGGATGTGGGCCGCAACGCCTCGGTCGCCGACCGCGAGTGGTATTGGCACCTCGCGCGCGGTTACGTCCAGGCGCTCGCCTCCAACGTCCGCCCCGCGGACGCCGAACTCGCAAAACTGTTCTTCGGCACCTCGCAACTCGCCGATGGCTCCTCGCTCGAGAGCGCCATCGTGCTCGCGGCCTTGCCGAGCTATGCGGCCGGCACGGGCGCCGATTGTGAGACTTTGGTCGCCGACTGGAACAAGAAATTCCTCCTTTCGCAGGATGCCCTCGCGGTGCGGATACGCGAGATTCTCGTGTCGAGCCCACGCCTCAAGGATGCTGTGCAAAAAGCCCTGGTGCCTCGCGTGGACGCCATCAAGGCGCCCGCGAAGTCGTATGAGGACGCCGTGCGAGAGTTCCTCGCCGAAAACGGCATCGACGCTCCCGAGGCCAAGAGGTTCATCGAGGAGGCCGCGGCACCCAAGCCCTCCTACCGCGCGGTCGTAGCCCAGACCGTCGCGGAGCGCGTCGAGATCCAGCGCGAACTCGCTTCCCGTCGCACCATGGCGGAGAGCCTCACGGAAATGGCACGCCAAGTCGCGCAGACCAGGGACAAGACCAACCAGAATGGTTCTGCCATCGCGCAGCTCCAGCAGGACATCAAGGCGCTCAACGAGCGCATCGTGAAGGTCGCCGAGGTTTCACGGGCCAAAGACGCGCAGCTCGACGCGGGCCTCAAGTCGGCATTCAACCTCATTGCCGGCATCGCCGCGCGCCTGGGGTATGAGGATTTCGTGCACGTCGCCAAAGAGGAGGTTGCCAAGATCGGGGGAACCATCGATCCCAAGTTCCTCTTCCCCTTGCAGTGCAGCGCAACGAGCCATTTCTACAATTTCGCGGCCGAGGGCCAGGCCCTGCAACGCTGCGACACGGGAGTGGACGCGGGTGGCGGCGTCATCAAGGACAACGGCCAGTGCCGTACCATCACGCGCAATCACGTTACCGTGAACACGAACGTCAACACACACACGCACCAATACCACGCGAGCTACTGGCGGCCCGTCCATGTCATCAATGGACGCTGCTTCTATGACGCACGCCACTGCGGATCGCAATACTGGACGCAGGAGCACCTCGGTGTGCAGCTTCTCACGCAGCAGTCGCAACAGGCGTCGACTTCCGCGAGCCTCGCGTCGTGGCAGCAGCCGGTGTTCGTCGGCGTGTTGCGCGCGCCCATCCTGCCGCCCACGTCCGCGGAGGCGAAGTCGCTGCTTGATCGCAGGGCAGGCGATCCGTTCCCCGCCGACCGCAAGACGATGTTTGGCCTTCGCGTGTTCGGCAACGCATGGTACTGGCGCATCACGAACATGAAGAACCAGAGCGTCGTCGTTCGTGCCGATGACTTCAAGGTCAAGGACGCGCCGTCGGGAATCGTCTACGAGCTCCCCGCGAGCCTGTTCCTTGCCCGTGACGATGGCGCCTCGGGCTTCTCCGAGAGCGCCCGAATTGAGGCCCTCGACGCACGCGGCGAACCCGTGGGACGCCAGTGCTTGCACAGCATGAACGGCGGAACGCAGACGACCCAGCAACAGAACGTGACTTACACGCAGTCCTATACCTACGGCGGCGTGGCGAACTTCACCGTGGCGGCTCGTCAGCACGTCTACTATAGCCCCATCGTCCTCGATCTCGAAGGCGCGGGCACCATTGAGACCAGCGACGCTCACAGCTCGAACGCGCTCTTCGATCTCGACGGCGACGGCATGAAGGAGAAGGTGGGTTGGGTGAAGAAAGGTGCGGGTATCCTCGCGCTCGACCTCAACGGCAACGGCCGCATCGACGACGGGCGGGAACTCTTCGGCGATCATACCCAGCTCAAGAAGGAAGGCCGCAAGGCGTTCAACGGCTACGAGGCGCTCGCCCAGTACGACGTCAAGGGAAGGGGATACCTCGATTCCAGCGACGCCGCGTTCGCGAAGCTCAAGGTGTGGATCGACGCGGATGGCGACGGAACAAGCCAGAAAGGTGAACTCCGTTCGTTGGCTTCCTTGGGCATAACCCGGGTTGGCGTCAGAAAAGCGGACGTTCCGTTGGCGGCCCAGACCCAACACGCGGACAAGCCGGCCAAGAACGTCGTACTCTACGAGGGCCGGTATTGGGGCCCCGTCAAGTGTGGCTCTGAGGGCTGCAAGTCGTTCGACGTCTACTTCGGGGAAGACACCGCCCACCTGAGGCTCGTGGGTCAAAAGTAACAACCAGACCCGGGGGGATGCTTGAAGCGCGGCTCGTCATGGAACCCGCTCGCACGCCTGACCCGGTTGGTGTGCCTCCCCTTGGCCGCGGCTGCGGGCTGCTCCGAAGCGAGACGCTCGGAGTTCCCTTTGCCCGACGCCTTCGAGGTGGTGGGAACCTTGGTGGTTCCCACCACCTCGAAGGCGCTTCTCGCGAAGGTCAAGGGTTTTCGCGTGAACGCAGGTGGCGAGCGTGTCCCGCTGGCTGACTTTTCCATGGACGCAAAGGGGCGTTTCCGATTCCTGGTCGCCCGCACCGAGGTCGCCAGGGGGCTCGGTTCGAGCTTCCCCGAGACGGTGGCGCTCATGGGCATCGTGCCGCCCACGGAGGCAGGGACTTCCGGGTCCTTCGAAAATGCCGACGCGGGTGTGGTCCGCATCGAGCTCTTCCCCCCCGAAGAGGCCGCATCCCCGCGCGACGTCCTGCCTCTCTATTTCCAAACAGTATTTAGCGTGCCGCGCGAAGTGGCCTTCGGCGTCGGTCGGGTGCTCTCGCTCGATGGCGCCGTTCCCTTAACAGCCAAGGTCGTGGGGAAGGTCGCGCTCAGTGTCGTCGGCTCCGACGGCAAGGCCCCTCGCAGCGCGCATGCGCACATCGTCCCGCTGCAGCCCACACGTGCGGCCTTGGGAACCGCGTTGCCACGACTGCCCTGGGCGGAGCCCGCAACCGCACCTGTCCTTCAGCCCCTCGACGCGGGCGGCAAAGCGTGGCTTTTCCCGCTGCCCGATGACGGCGAGGAGCCGAAGTTCCAGGTGGCCGTTTTCGCGGAGAAGTCGTGTCCCCTCGTCTCACCGCAGGCTCTCGTGAAGAAGGGCAAGTCGAACGCCGTGGCCTTGACGCTCTCGGCGTGCACGGATGCGCAGGCACGGGCCGCGACTCCCGCTTGGAGCGCCAGGCCCTCGCCCACGGAACGCGTGTTCGAGGATGCCGGTGCCAACGTGTTGTTCACCAACACCGACGTCGTTTCCTTCGACGTCACCGCTCGCGCGCGGAGCCTGCGCGGATTTTCTGCGAAGGTCTACGCGGGTACCGAGGTGTCGGGCAAGCCGGCGGCGGACTATCAGTTCTTCACGTTCTCCTCGCGCATGGACGTGCGCCTGCCCAACTACCTCCAGGGTTCCACGCGCGATGGCCGATTCCTCATTGTCCTTGAATCGCTTTACTCCGCCTTCGACGAGCGGCGCTGGGGCGAGCCCCCGCGCGCGACGTTCCGCGGCGTGCGTTCAGGCGTCAAGCCGCTAGTGGAGAAAGTCGACTTCACTGTGGAGAGCCTCGCTGGTGTGAAGGACGTCATCTCGGGCGTGGGCTCGTTCCGAGTCGTATACGGCGGCATCGATTGCGCGGGCGGGGGCCTCGAGGTGGGCGTCACTGTGGGGACTCGTTTCGACGCCAAGACCGTCCCTTTCCAACGCTGCGATCCCAAGGGGAACCTCTTCGCGTTCGCCGATCTCAAGGCGCTCATCGTGAAGGCCGGCGCTCGCGAGCCCATCAACTTCTTCCTGCGGAACCGTTACGGAAACGTCAGCGAACACGACGACGAGCGGGGAGGCAATTCCCGAGAGGTGTACGTCGATTTCGGCGCGCCGCTGTTGTCGTCCACGGATCCCCTCCTCAACTCGAGTTTCGGCTTCGCCGACAAGGGCGACGCGTTGGGGACAGCCCTTGAACCTTGGGATTTCAATGCGCCTGCCAACGCTGTGATCCTCTCGCAAGGCGCGCTCGCTTCCCGCGTCCTGAGATTCGCGGGGCCCGATCAGTGTTTCACCGACGGGTTCGACGAGGTGAAGGACGGAACAGACAAAACAGGCCGGGCGATTCGTCGGTTCGTCGTTCCCACGTCGGCGACGGGAGCCACTGAAGCCCAATGGAAGAAGGCTGTTACCTGTGGCGAGGATCTCGCCCTTGCCGAGGGAATGGTTTCGTTTCCCTCGCAGGCCAACGAGCCCGCGAGCTTCCTGCTCCAAGTAGAGGATGGGGCGGGAAACCGCTCCAACGCGGTTCGCCATGACGTGCCAGCGTGCGACTCGGGCGCGGCCACCGTTCCTGCCGTGTGTTGGGGGGGTGCGCCTTGATGCGAGAAAAGTCACGGGCCACTTTAAAAGCTGCAGAGTTCGTCGCTGCGGTCGCTGCGGCCACAGTGGTGCAGCCCACTTTCCATGCATACGCGCAAGCAAACGTCGCGAGCGAAGCGAACCCTAAGCAGGCCCCCGCGGCGCCTGAGCCTACACAAGGAGCTCGTGGTGACGCAGCCGCCGCGCGAGCGGCCACCCATGCGGAGCCGCTGCCCAAAGGCGTGCGGTCAGCGCCCATCGAAGTGGCCGAGGAAAGGGTCCTGTTCCCCACGCGCGCCTTCGAGAGCGTCCAAGTGGGAGACACCTTCTATGTCCTCACGCCGAGGCGCAACGGTCTCATGGCCAAAGTCACGGTGGTGGAAATGGGCACCACCGGCCAAGCCATCTGCCAGCTCAACGAAGGGGGAAGGAGATGGCTGCTCGACACGGGGCAAGGCGCACCCACGGGTTTGCGCGTCATTCGCGAGGAGGACGCCCGCACCCATCCGGACGCTTTCGGCAAGGGGCCTCTTTTTCCCTCCTCGGAGCGCGCTGCGTCTGACCTCTACGCCCCGCCCGAAGCGGGTTCGGCCGGCAACGCGTTGATCCTCGCTGGGCTGTCGGCCTCCCACGTCCTCCTCGACGCCGTCGACGCTCTGACCTGGCGCCGCGCCGCGCCGCGCGCTCTTTCCACCAGCGTCTTCGGCGAATTCTTTGCTCCCCATTGGAGTCCTTCCATCTACGGCCTCAACCTCGTAGGCGTTCGCATCTCCTCCGAATCTGCGTCGGCCACGGGCGTTCCCTTGACCGTGGGTTCGCGCGTGCGCCAAGGTAACGCGGATGTCACGCGGCTGCGCGTGTCTCCGGGAATTCGAGCGTGGTTCGACGGCCGATGGCTTTCGCGTGTCGGGATTTGGTACGATGTCGTTGCCGATGAGAAGACGATGTTCGTGGGCGAGGGGAACGTCAAAGGCGAGGCCATATCGAAACAGCCTGGACTGCGGATCGAGCTCGAAGCACAACCCGTGCATGGTTTCCTCGTGGGGCTCGTCGCGTCACGCACCCTCGGTGCCGCTTCAAAGGTCTCCAAGTTCGATGGCTCGGGAAGCGAGGTAGGTTCCGCCAAGGAGACCCTGACGGAAGTTGAGGCGGCCGTGGGCGCGCGCCTCTTCCTGGGCGCCCGCCCTTGGGCTCCCTCCTTGGAAACGCGGGCGGGTCTGCGGTATATGGTGCGCGAAACCAAGCCTGACGGCGGCCTCGCGCCGGGAATCGATCGGACGCAGTGGGCCGGCCTCCTCACCTTCGCCGCGGGGTGGGTGCCATGATGCGTGCGCTCGTGCGTTGTCTGAGCTTGCTAGGTTTACTTGGCGTGCTTGGTGTACTTGGTTTTTTGGGCTTCGCTTCGGCACGTGCGCAAGGCGCCGATGTTCCCGGCTCGGGCACTGCCGGGGGAGCCGCCGCCGCTCCTGCGCGAAAAGCGGGCCCCGTTCTGCGTCTGCCTCGCGGCACCGGCGTGGCCACCGTGAAATCGGTGGACGGCAGCGTGCTGCTCATCCAAGGAAACAGATTCTCGCGCGTGGCCGTGGGCGACGCGCTCGTGGTCCTGAATCGTCCGCGCAACGGCATCCTGGCGCGCTTGGTCGTCAAGGCGCTGCTTCTCGACGGCCACTTGGAGGCCACCCTCGAGCGGGCGGGAGGAGGCGTGGTCGCCCAAAAGCTTATCGATCAGCCCGTACTCCTGGAACGCGACGCTTTGCTTGTGCGCGAGCAGCTCGGCAAGGGGCCACTGGCGCCCGACGATCTCGCCGTCGCGCCTGCCTCGAGCGGCGCGGACGCCCCGGCCGATGCCGGGGCAACGAGGCGTCCGTCCGCGGTCAACCCAACCGTCGGTGTTTCTATGGTGGGAAGCTGGGAAGAGCGCACGGGCGTCGTTTATCTTCTCTCGACACCCGTGGACGCGTCGCAGCGCAGCACACGCGTGAGAGGCGAAGCTTTCGCTCCATGGATAGCTTTGGCGCCGTGGCTCAACTGGTTCGGCGTGGAGGTCGAGGCGCAGCTTCCCGCGGAGGGAAACCTCTCCCTCGGGGACGCGTCGCGTGGCGGATGGGCGGTGCGCTACGAAACATCGGCTCTCTCCGTGGGAATCTCCGCGCGCGCTGTGTTCGACTCTCCATGGGTTTCGCGCGCGGGCCTGGCATTGAACGTGATCGATCGCGTCGAGGAAAAGCTCGCTTTTACGGGCGGCCCGCGCGGGGAGGCGACGTCGTCGGTGTTCGAACGCTCCGGAACAAGCCTAGAGGCGATGGCCGAGAGCAATCCCGGACGTATCGCCATAGTCGCGTTGAAGTTCCGCAAGCCTCTAGGATCCAAGGTAACGGTCGTCGAACGGGGGGCCCTCGGACCTGTAGAACATAAGGGAACTTTGGCGGGCCAAACCATGACCCTCGAAGGAGGCGTGCGTTTGCCACTGCTCGACGTGGGTGGACTCTTCACATGGGAGACGCGGGCGGGCCTCGAAGCCCGATCCGAAACCATCGAAACCAGCGCTTACGAGGGTAAGCGCGAGTTCAGCACGCAAGCTTTCCGGATACAGACCGGCTTCGCGTGGGCACCCTGAGAAGCGAAAGCTCGAGCGTCGCGATCATTCGTGAAACTAGCGTCGCGCAGGGGGAACTCGCAACAGTGTCTCGTCGACGACTTGCTCGAGCTTCAGCTCGAATCGTTTCATTTTCTCGAAGAACACGCCGGAAGAAATGTGGTGGCGCGAGAAGAGTTCTTTCCAGCCGATACCCATGCCGAAGGCCCCGCGGCCCAAGATTTTCGTGATGTGCACGTCGGCCGAGCGAGAGACATCCTTCGACTGCAGTTTGTTGAAGTTCCTCACGAAGAGTTTGTTGTAATAGGCGGCTGCCTGAGGGTGCCGCCGAGGGTCGGCCAGCATCTTTCGCAACGGTTCATGGGAATCCGAAATGCGTGCAATGGACTCGTTGAGCGCTGCATTGCGATCCTTGAGGGCGGCGACGTGCGCGCTCGTCAGGGGCTCGAAATTCGCTTCGCGTAATGCTTCGCGCGGGATGGGCGCGTAGTCGCGGAGAATCTGCGCCTGGGTCGCTTCCGTGGCGTTGTGGACTGCCGTACTGAACAGGACAGCGGCCTCAGACGCCTCCAAGGCCGCGTTGCGCGTGATGCCCAGAAGTCCGCCACCACACCAGAGCGCGTTGGACAACGTGGCCGCGGCGTTGGTGGCCAAAACCCCCCCGCCGATACTCCCCAGGCCGACAACGAGTCCTTGGGAAGCGACTGCGCCCGCGATGAGCCCGCCCGTGACGAGTCCACTCAATCCCACCGCCAAACATCCCGACGTGAAGCTGAAAATGGCCTCTTGGTAGATTTTGTGATCCTTCAGGGCATGGGGCGGTGGCGTGGCGACGACGGCGTCTTTGAACTCCGGTTTTGGGCTAGTCCCGAACACGATTTCACAGGTTGGCGATGAGGAGAGACTCGGGTTCGCCTTCGACTTCCACGAAGCCACGAACTCATGCACGTAGAGACGTTCATCGAATCGTTTCTTCACGGGACTTCTGAAGAAGTGATGTTCCATAGGTGAGGTATCGAGGGGAATCTCGAACGACGTCCCGAATGACTCCGTGGCCGCCGGATCCGCGGGCTCGTTGTAGCAGGCGATGCCGTAAATGACGTTCTCACCGATGCGCTCCGGATCGTCCTTCTCCGCGAACTCGAACCTCTCGGGTGAAGTCGGAACAGCGAGGTAGAAGCGATCGACGACCTGACCGTCCCATCCGCGGGCCGAGCTGGACTCCAGCGCGTCGGGACGGGCGTCCTCCTTCTTCTTCACGCATGAAGTCGATCCCAAGAGAAACAAGGCCGTCATCGTGGCGGCAGGCACCTGCCTTCTTCTCGGAAGCATTGTCAAATTCACGGATTCTCCCTTGCGGCGCGTAGACAGACATCCACACTATATCGATGCGATGCGTCCGCCGTCCACCGCGAGGCTCTGTCCGGTGACATAGGAGGCGGCTGGGCTCGCAAAGTAACAGACGGCGGAGGCCACCTCCTCGGGCGTGGCGAAACGTCCCAGGGGAACGGCTGCCCGCCAAGCCGCCTCGACGTCGGCCTCGCTCTTGCCGCCCCGGTGCGCGGCGGCCGCGACGAGTTCGCGGAAGCGCTCGGTGGTCGTGTAGCCGGGCAGGACGTTGTTCACCGTGATCCCCAGAGGGCCGAGTTCGCCGGCCAGGGTTTTCGCCCAGCCGGCCATGGCCGCGCGGATGGTGTTGCTCACGCCCAAGCCGGGAATGGGCGCACGCACTGAAGTGGACACGATGTTCACAACGCGCCCATAGCCCGCATCTCGCATGCCAGGAACGATCACCTTCACAAGGCTCTGCGCCGAGAGGACGTGCTGGGTAAGTGCGGCCGTGAAGGCCCCGTCGCCGGCCTCGAGGAGCGGACTCGCAGCGGGGCCGCCAGAATTGTTCACCAGGATGTGAATGGGACCGATTGAGGCAAGAACATCGCGCAATATATTCTCGAGCTCATCGGGCTGCGCGAGATCGGCTGCGACTGTGCGATGCGCGCCCCCTTCAACTGTGGGTAGCGCGGAGGCCAAGGCGGCTAGGCGAACCGCATCGCGCGCCAAGAGCACCAAACGCGCGCCGCGCGCGGCGAAGCTTTCCGCCGTGGCGCGCCCAATGCCCCGCGACGCTCCGCACACCAAGGCCGTGAGTCCATCGAGGCGGAAAGGATCCTGGCTCATGGCTTGGAACCTCCCGTCTCGAGCAGCGGCACGACGCGTTGGGCGAACGTCTCCATGGTGCGCACGACGTCGGCGCAGTCATGGTTGAAGAAGTCGAACCAGAGCATGAGGCGATCGTCGGGGTGGAAGCGCTCCCGTGCTTGAGCTGCAACCTCCTCCGCGGTCCCTACAAGGGCATTGTCCACGGCCTTGCGGATGCGCGACGGGTCGAGCGTGCCTTCCAGTGCGTTCCAGTATGCCATGAGTGCCTTCTCCGCCTTTGCGCGCGCCCGCGCGGAGCGCTCTGCCGCGTCCACTCCGGGAGTCTCGTCGAGGAACACGAGCGTGGTGCGGGGCATGAGCGCGCGCGACCACACCGGTTCACCCGGAAGGCCCAGGGATGCTCCTGCGTAAACGTCCTTCATGCGCTCGTGCGTGCGCTCGATTTCGTCGCCCGGTGTAATAGAAAGGTTGAAGACCCCGCAAGGGAAGTAACGATTGCAGAGATCCTGGGCCGCCGGATCGTGGCTTCCTACGAGCAACCGCAGGAGGCGCAGGGGCGGATGACTTGGGATGACGCCCGTGCGGGGGAACGTCCAGCGCGATGGCAACACGATGGCCTCGCCCCCGCCCATCCCACCGCCGGCGTGGCCCACCACTGTCGCGCCCTCGGCGCGAGCCGCCGCGAGGGTGGCATCCCAGGCTGAGGCGTCTCGAAAATCCGAGCGCGTTACGAGGCGATGCTCGACCTCCAAGGATGAAAACACATCGCCGCGCAGGAAGCGCAGGAACACCTCGCATGCCTCGAGGAAAATTTTCCCTCGGAGAACGGGCCAAGCAGCTTTCTCCCAGGCCCCACGCGGCACGATGCCATAGGGTTCCGACGAGAACTTGAAACGACCCGCCGCGAAACCAAGCTCCAAGCGGCGCGTTTCCTCCGGGTCGAGACCGTGGAGTGTCAGGAAGGACTTCACGGCCTCCGCGTGCGCCATGGGGCCACCGTTGACGAGGATGCTGCGGATGGCCGAACCGACGTTGATGCGCTTCGTGCGCGCGAACACCTTTTGCGCCAGCAGGAGGACGTCGGTATTGAGGCCAATTTCGCCTCGGAAGCGCGGGATGACGGGGTCGGGGTGGCTCTTTTGGACCTCGCACGAAAGATGGCTCTCGGCGATCCAGGCCGTCGTGTAGCCAAGCGCGTCGGCGGCTTCCACTTGGCTGAAGAAGTTCCGGAACATGGTGGGCTCATCGGGAATCCACCCGTCGACCTCGGTTTGGCAAAGGGAGAAGAAGACGTCGAACCGCATAGTGGG
>JBIKVI010000428.1:0-2963 GCA_044356935.1 Silvanigrellaceae bacterium
CGACGAAGGTCCCAACCCAGTTGAACTCGAGGTCGGACATCTTGAGGAGGTCGTGCTTGTACGAGTCCACGAGCGTGCTCGTGAGGATCTTGGTGGGCTTGCGTGTTTCCTTCGTATAGAGGGGAATCGAACTTTGGTCGATGTCGTAGGGGGTTCGAGACACCTGCACGGCATCGGTGACGCGGTATCCGAAGAACTTGGCGAGCACGAAGTTCAGGTACAGCGTCCGCTCGATGAAGCCATCCACCCATGCGTCTCCGCCGGCCTCGATCTGGGCCCGCAGGCCGTCGACCGAATTGAGGATGCGGTGCCCTTCCTCTTGGTTGATGAGGAGGAACGTCGCGTCTCCGGCGAGGTGGTTGGGGTATTTCTGCGCGTAGACCTCTTGAGCCACTTGGCTGCTGTCCTTGAAGAGCTTTCGCTCCAGAAGGGTTCGAAGGGGGTTTTGGCCGGCTGCCTGCATTTGCGCTATGCGCGCCTGCACTTTGGCGAGGTTCCCTTGGACGGCGAGGACGAGGTTGATGTCCTCTTTGAGCGCCGCCAAGCGATGCTTGTAGACCCCGGTCAGGGATCCGTGCTCGCTCCAGAACTTCGGCTCGTCGGAATCGCTCTCTCCGAGGGTGAAGCTTTCCTTCCATTCGAAGAACTTTACCCGGTCGAGCTGGGGCATGATGTCGACGCGTCGACCTCGCTTGTTGAGCGAATCAGCGGCCGTGTTCACGCCGTCGCTCTGCCAGCCAACGTCGGCCCTCCCGATTTCCCGGATCCATTCGGGTGGAACCTTATTGGCGAGGTTCACGAGATCCGCGAACCCGTAGTACTTGTCGTTCTTCCACTCTTCCATGTCGGCGACCACGTCGCCGTTGGGGCGGTGGGTCTCGAATCGCGCCTCTTCTCCCTCGAGGAGCGTGGGGTACTCGTTGCGGAAGATGTTCTCCTCGATGACCGTGTTGGCGTAGTTCCTCACCCGATTGCGGAGCTTCGCCGATACGGGAGTGCTGAGCCCTTCCACGGTGCGTTTGTAGTGAACCTCCACGCGGTATTCTGTGGACGTGATGGAGGCGACCCCTTTCGGAAGGTATTCGTCCTCGCGGTTCTTCCAACCCTTCGCCCTCATCTCGTTTGAGTCGAAGTACTTCCATGGGTCGTTGTTCGAGCCGAGCGGAGAGAGGAAACAGGCCTCCCACTCCCGCCTGTCGGTGGTCGTGTTCACGAGGTCTAGGCCTTGCGCTTTATTCTTGATTCCCCTCATCAAGACGCCGACGTCGGAGAATGCGTTGAGGTCGGGGGACGTGGCTGCGGTGGCCTTGACTTGGTTGAACTGACGCGTCTTGCATCCCACGACGCTCGCGCCGGAGGCGAGGGCGGCCACGGCTACCAGCAGGGAGCCCGCCGCAAGGGATCGTTGACGCCGATGGAATCGCATGTGTCGGGCCTCCTGGAATCATCGAGTGTGGAGCGCTCGAGGCGCACGCCTTGATGATAGGAGGCCGCAGGGAAGGTAGGGATGTCAGTCTTCCGACACTCTGGCTAATGTCACAACTCGAGGAGGGGAAGGCGCGCGTGTCGCTGCACCCGAAGCGGTAGGGGCGTCGTCAGTTCCAGCCACCGTTCATGCGGCACAGGACGGACATGTCCCAATCGACGGACACGACGCCCAGAGAAACGCCCACGGACTTGGGGACCACGTTGAGCTTGCAAAGGGTTTTGGCGAGCGACCGGCCCAAGTTGTCCTGCAGCCATCGGAACTTCAACTCGTCAATGGGCTGGCTGAAGCCTTCCAGGGTCGCCGACTTTTGAAAGTACGAGAGACTGCCATCGGCATTGACCATGACGCCGAACGGGGCATCCAGGCGAACCTGGCCGTCTTGCGCCAGGGCCGCTGGGGCTTGGAAAGCGGTGGCAGCGAAGGTGGCGGCCACGAGCGCGACGCGAACGATTGCCTTCATGAGCTTCTCCTGAGCGGGTCGAGGGGTTCGAAGACGCCCCATCCTTGGGGCGCCCTGCGAGTGTCCCCGTTCGGTGCCAAAAAACGAACGCCCATCGGCGACGATTTGGTGAAGCGCCTGTGTCGGACCTCGTTTTGATATCATGCCTGCAACAGCCCCATGCTTAAGGGATTCAAAGGATGAACGTCTTTAGTCGCCGTGCGCCCGCTTTTTTCCCGACCCGCGCCTTTGCTTCCAAATTAAGGGCGCAGTTACTGCTGGCAATCGCGTGCGTCGGGGCCTTCTCTGCTTGCCAACAAAAACAATCCGAGTCCGAGGGGAATAGGCTGCGCGGGGGCGGGCGAGAGAACGTGTCGACTTCGGTGCCCGCGGAATCGACCCAAGCCGTGGACACAAATGGTTGCTCCCAGGAGATGCTCAAGCGGCAAGTCCTCCGTCCGCCGGAGAACATGGGACAACTCATCGTTTGGAGGGTGGATAGTTGCGTGCCATCCCATGGCGTCAAGTCAGTCCTTTTCAAGGAAATCAGGGTCACGATGAATCTCATGGTGTCGTCGAAGTTCGAAACCTTGGTGGGAGCGTTCTCGATGCCGCAGAAAAGCCTCGTGAAGGTCGCTTTTCCAGAGAACGTCATTGAGCTCAACGTGGTGGGGGGGCTCTCCGAGTTTTTGGGCCATGACAAGATTTCTGTCGTGGCGGCTCCGACCTTCGTGTTTGACGGGACGCAGGGAAGCGTTTGCGGAATGAAAGCCGTCGACGTTCGATTCGGCGTCAGTGGTGCGCGCGACGTGGAGGGGCGTGATGTCCCTGCGAATGTCCTTAAGGCTGTGGATGACGTCGTTGCTGGTGATCACTTCGTAGGAAACTTCGTGCGGTCCCTCGTTACCAAGGCCGTCGACGAGAACTTCCAGAAGGTCAAGCCTTGGATTGGCTGCGGTGGGTCTCCTTTCACTCTCGGCAACGGACAATAAATTTTAACCTAGGGCGCGCTTCATAAATGACCCGATCCGTTCG
>JBIKVI010000429.1:0-2949 GCA_044356935.1 Silvanigrellaceae bacterium
CGTCGGCCCCCGAGTCGGCGTAGGCTCGCACCCTGTCTGGCAACGCGAGCGCGCCGGCAAAACGGCGTGTGGGTGTGCGTCGCTTCACTTCGGCCACCAGGAGTCCAGGGCGCCCCGATCCGCGCCAAGGAAACGGGAGTGGACCCGTGCGTTCCGACTCACGAGCTGCGCGCGCCGTTCCGCTAGGCGTACCCACAGTGGCCACAGCGGCCACAGCGGCCACTGTGGATGGCACGTTAACGGGCGAGTCGGGGTGGATACCTCGCAGATTCCCGAGGCTCGCCAAAGCGGCGAGGCGCCTGCGCGCAAGGTGCACGCGTATTGGAAGGGTGGCAAGGAAGTCGGCATGGAGGGTGTCCACGCGGGCGGACACGATGGCGTCTCCTCCCGCGAGGGGATCGCCCGTGGCGGCGAGCACCGCCAAAGTGTGGTTGAAAGACACCATGCGCGCCGCGCTCGCGCTCTCGCGTCCCCCTGCCGCCGTCGTGCCATCGTCGAGCCCGAGGAGGGAACGTGCGGCGGCCACCCCGTCGGCGAATAGCTCTTCGCGCCGCGCCGGGCGGTCTTCGCGCGGCGACAACCTGACTTCCGCCCGTCTTCCCTCCGCCACGGCAACCAAGCGGGTCTCGCTCCAAGGTGCGCCCTCGTCGAGGAATCCTTCGTCATCGTGTGAGCAAACGAGGAGCCCCCGCTCTCCCAAGTGCTCGAGGACGCACGCCAAGAGGTCTTGCACCGTGTAGGAGTAACAGCCCAAAAGGCGTCCGTGCAGTGGCGCCGGATTGAGCAATGGTCCGAGCAGGTTGAAAAGCGTCGGCTTGCCTAGCGACTTGCGCAGCGGCGCGTAGCGCGCGAAGCATCCATAAGTGAACGCGGCCCCGAGGAAGCACGCGCCGGTCGAACGAAGAGCCTCGGCCGACGTCGAGTAACACGCCGCGGGTTCGAGCCCGAGCGATTCGAGGAGGTCCAGTGACCCCTTTTTGCCGCTCGCCGAACGACCTCCGTGTTTCGCTACGCGCACGCCGGAGTCGGGCAGGAAGAGGGCGGTCAGGGTCGACGTGTTGAGTCGGCTGCCCTTGGAGCCGCCGGTGCCGCACACGTCGATGACGCTCCACCGCGGTTCGCCGGCCACACGAGCGAGGTCGGCGGGCAGCGTAGACGAGGCACGGAGGCCGCGGACCAGCTCCGCGAGGACGTCCGCGGGGAGTCCGTGAGCGGTGGCCTCCAGGAATGCGGTCGTTGGCTCGGCGTGGAGGATGGCCTCGAGCACGGCGGATGCATCAAAGCCTGTTTGTGTGTTCTCGTTCATGCCCTCTCTCCTTTGCCGCTCGGAAAAGCGTCGAGCCAGTTTGAAACGAGCCTCACTCCCGCTTCGCCCGTCAGGAAACTCTCGGGATGAAACTGCACGCCGAAGAACGCCGGCCACGGTGCGCGCGCAGCGAGTGCCATGGGTATGCCCGCGGCGTCGGAAGCGATGATTTCCAGAGTCTCGGGGATGCTCTGAGCATAAAGCGAGTGATAGCGCGCAACGGCGAAGGTGTCGGGAAGACCCGCGAGAAGCGGGTGCGCGTGGCCCGCGCGGGTCCTTGTCACGTCGCGTACCTTGCCGTGCAGGGGAAACGCGAGGCGGCCTAGGGTGCCTCCGAGGGCTTCGACCATGGCTTGGAATCCGAGGCACACGCCAAGCACGGGGAGAGTGCCTGCAGCCCGTCGCACGTATTCGAGGAGGAAGCCGGCGTCACCCGGAGCCGATGGTCCGGGCGAAAGAACGAGACCGTCGTAGCCGCTGAGTGCGGGCATGGGCATGCGGTTGCGTAGCACGTCGATCTCGCAACCGAACGATTTTACCAATGCCTCAAGGTTGAAAGTGAAGCTGTCTTCATTGTCCACGAGCAGCAGACGCTTGCCCGTATGACGTCGCACGGCGGCGGTGTAGCTGCCCGAGAAGTGAGCGCGCACCCGATCGGGCGGTATGCTGGTTCCACGCACCACGCTAGGGGGCGTGGCATCCGCGTCGGTGAAGGCCAGGTGTTGCGCATCGAGCATGGCGAGGAGTCCCCGAGCTTTCGCGCCACACTCCCAATATTCGTAGCGCGGATCGCTCTCGACGAGAACGGTGGCTCCCGCCTGGAGACGCACTTCATCGCCCGACAGGACGGCCGTCCGGATGAGGATTGTGGAACGCAGGTCGCCGCTGGGACGAAGGTGCACGAGGTTGCCACCATAGTAATCTCTCGGAGAACGCTCGAGTTCGGAAATGAGTTCCATCGCCTTGCGTTTCGGAGCGCCCACGAGGGTGCCCGCATTGAGGCACGAGAGCAGCGCATCGATGGCGTCCCTGTCGTCGCGCAGCGTGCCCGTTACCGTTGCCTGCGTGTGCGCCACCGTTTCGAGCGCCAGCGCTTCTCGGTAATCGCTGACGCTGACGTCGTCGCAGACGCGGTGGAGGTCGTGGCGCGCGAGGTCGACGAGCATGTCGAGTTCGCTCTTCTCCTTCTCGCTAGCGAGAATCTCATCGAACGCGGCGCGCTCGTCGTCGCGCAGTCCCGCTACGCCGGGATCGCCCTCGCGCCGCAGGCTGCCGCTGATGGGCCTCGCGATGACCTTGCCTGCGCACACGCGCACGAGGAGCTCCGGGCTAGCCCCTACCACGCGGGTGCGCGGGAAGCTGAGAGCGAATCGGTAGGGGGCCCGGAGTTGGCCCGTGCGCTCCGCAAGGAAACGAAATAGCGCGTCGCCGCCCGCAGAAGGCTCGAAAGAAGCGCCGCTGCGTGATTCCGTTAGGGGTGCTTGCGCACGGAGCGTGAAGCGGCGCGAGAGGACGATCTCGAACACGTCGCCCGCGAGCAGGTTTTCTCGAGCGCTTTCGAAGTTTGGCAGGAATGCGGGGCTCGTGTCTTCGAGGAGCGTCAAGGGTGGGCGCACGGCGCGGGGGGGGAGTTGGTCCCAAGG
>JBIKVI010000145.1:0-10664 GCA_044356935.1 Silvanigrellaceae bacterium
ACGTGATCGCGGAGGGCATGACCGTCGACTCGGCACTGGCGCGCGCACACCTGCGCACGCCCTATCTCGACGGCGTGCGCGAGGCCATCGTGCGACTGGAGACCGCATTGTCGCCCGCGCCGGGTGATCTCCGCAAAGCCATCACCGCCTTTGCCGCGGCGCAAACCGAACCGCGCCCTTTCGAGGAAATCGACGCCATCGCAGCAGACACGCGACTCCTGGCCGACGCCTTCGGAACCCGGGCGGCGCGATCACACCTGGCATTGGCTCGGGTCGCTCGAGGATTCGCGAGCGCCGATGCCGCCTGGACAACGCGTTTTGACGACTCCCTGCGGGATTGCGGCTGAAGAACGTCCCTTTTTGGTGTAGAAAGGGAAAAGTTTCCCATCGCCGAATCCGCGCGTCCCCGACTCGTATTGGAGCATGTGACATGAAGAGTGCCGAAGCCCGTTTCTCCTTGGTCGCCCTCGCGGTCAGCCTCGTTTCCTTCTGCGCGGCGCCCGCCCTCGCGCAGCTTCCTTCCCAGCCCTGCGACTCGTACACGACGACCAACGAAATCTATCAGTGCCTCCTCAGGGAGTACGTCGTGGCCGACTCCCTCCTCAACACGACCTACGCGATTCGCCAGGCGGTCCTCAAATCGTATTCGCTCCCGCGGTCGCAAGCGCTTACCGCAGCGCAGCGGGCATGGATCTCCCTGCGCGATCTCGACTGCGCTTCCGAGGGCAAGGCCTTCGACGGCGGCACATTCGAAAAGGTCATCGTCCAAGGATGCCTCGTGCGAAAAACCCAGGAGCGGACGCGCTATCTTGAAACGCACTATGAAACCGAGGCTCCCTGAACATGGTGATACGGTGGACGCCGCCGATTCCTTCGACAGTCCGGAACAGGGAGATACAGGCGCTCGTTTCCAATAATTTTAAACATTCCTGATTGTTAAGCGTAGCCGCTCAATGACCGGATCCTGGCAAGCTCCTTGCAAAAGGGCGCGACAACCAACGCAGGAGTCCACCATGCCACGTTCCCTGGGAGCTTCCATATCATCAGCGCTTCTCATCCCCCTGTCGTTGTTTGCGGCTGCTTGCGGCACCAAGACTCCCGCAAGCAGCGATTCCGACCCGAGTTCGTCGCGCCGGGAGAGGGCCGACGCCGAGAAGGCGCGCCAAGCACGCGACGCCCAACTCCAGATCGCGGCGGGCATCGACGCAAGTCTCATCGACCCGAAAGCTCCACCCATTCCCACCGATGCCGACTTCGCAGCGGCGCGAGCCGACCTTCAAGCCTACGTTTCGACGCACCCACGCCTGGCGGCCTACTACGCCGACGGGAAACGCAAGCAAGCCTGCTGGCTCAATCCCTTGGGCGGGCACTTGTCCGACCTGCAGGTGACCTTCTACTGCGAGGTCCCCTTCGAAGTCCGTTTCTGCAACTCGCTCGCTCTGCGCAAGGTCGACGAGAACACGGAACTTAACAAACTTGAACGTCTCGAACGCAAGATGCAACGTTATCAACAATGCCGAGTAGGGATGGGCGCGCTCTACGACTCGCTCGCCAAGCCGTTCAACTTCGACGGATTCCGGCGCGGCGGCCACACCGCTAGCGGAAAAGTGTCCTCGGTTTACTACTGGGTATTCTTGCGTGCCGACGACTACGTAGCCATCCGCAAGCACCAGGCTGCAAAGGTTGATGCGACGTTCGATCCGGCCTCGCTCGTGGTCCCGCCCGCTCCTGAATTCGACCGGACCGACGCCGCTGCGTTCGCCGAGCTCGCGCCCTCCACCAACGACTTCTATTTCCAGTGGATGTTCGCGCCGCTGCGCAGCGCCGTCGTGAATCCGGTGACTCGATTCCTCAAGCTCGACGAGAAGCTCGGGTTGACCATCGACGAACTCGAGGCCGCCGCGGCCAAGGAGTTCGGGGAGTGGGGCGCGAAAAACATCCTTCCTCGCCTCGGGAGGTGAGGCGCCCGTCTGGAGCTGCGGAGGCCGCCTAGCCAGCACGGCCCGGCGGTGGTAGGAAAGGGCATTTCCCCGGGCGTGCGATAAAGCATGCTCGGGGCCGCTTTTCGCCCGACACCCGCGAGGATCCTCCCGCATGGCTTCCCGTTCCCATGGCCGCACCAATGGCCAAGCCCGCCCCGTGAAAATCACGCCTGACTTCACCCGCAACGCGCTCGGCAGCGTGCTCGTCGAATTCGGTGAAACCAAGGTCATCTGCACGGCCTCGGTGGAGGAATCCGTGCCCAATTGGATGCGCGGGCAACGCGGGCAAGGCTGGGTCACGGCCGAGTACTCGCTCCTGCCAGGTTCCACCCCTGAGCGCACGCGGCGCGAAAGGCAGAACGTGTCGGGTCGGACGCAGGAAATCCAACGCCTCATCGGGCGATGCCTCCGCGGCGTCATCAACCCTAAGCTGCTCGGCGAGCGGACCATCACTGTGGACTGCGATGTCATCCAGGCCGATGGCGGAACACGTACCGCGTCGGTCACGGGTGGCTACGTGGCCCTCAAACTCGCCGTCGACAAGCTTCTCAAGTCGGGAAAACTGAAGACCAACCCATTCCACGACGCCGTGGCCGCAGTCTCGGTCGGCATGGTGGGGGGCGTGGCCATGGTCGATCTCGACTACGCCGAGGACGTAGGTGCCGACGTCGACATGAATGTCGTCATGACAGCCTCCGGCACCCTCCTCGAAGTCCAGGGGACCGCCGAAAAGATCGCCTTCACGCGCGCCCAGCTCAACGAGATGCTGGATTTGGCGCAGGCGGCGCTCGTCGATGTGTTCGACGAACAGAACATCGCGCTTGCCTGAACGAGCGCACCGAGGGCACACATTGGTACTCGCGCTCGCCCCCTCTTTCGCCTCATCGATCGGTCCCGCCGATTCCAGGGAGACTCCATGACGCTCGACGCAAGCCTGTTCCATGTGGACTCGCTCACGAACGTCTTCGGTCCGTGCACACGGCCTTCGCCCCTCAACGAATTCCTAGATCCGTCGAACTTCGTTCGCGATGGGGAGGAGCGCATCCTCGTCGACATCTCGCTCAGGGGCTTGTCATCGGTGGCGCGCGCCGTGGACGCGGGCATCACCTTCGCCCCTCCCACCTTCGAACTCGCCGGCCCTCGTGAGAAGATCTTTTGGGATCCAGCGTCGGTGAAGGTCGCCATCGTCACCTGCGGCGGCCTCGCGCCGGGCCTCAACAACGTCATCCAAAGTATCGTGTCGGTCCTTTCCGACCGGTACAAGGTGCGCAATATTTACGGCGTGCCCTATGGCTACGGCGGATTCGCTCACGACTCCGAAAGCAAACGCTTTCGGTTCGGATGGCGTCGGCTCGACAGCTTGTCCGTGCGAAACCTCGACACCGAAGGAGGCTCGGTGCTCGGTAGCGGGCGAGGGAACTCCAACCCGCAGCACATCGTCGACGCTCTCGCCCTGCGCGACATCAACGTGCTGTTCACCATCGGCGGCGACGGCACCTTGGCGGGCGCCCACGCCATCGCACGCGAGGCTCAGGCACGCGGCCTGCCGTTGTCGGTCATCGGTATCCCCAAAACCATCGACAACGACGTTCTTTACGTGAACAAAACCTTTGGTTTCGAAACCGCGGTGCAGAAGGCTTCTGAGGCCATCCGTTGCGCTCAAACCGAGGCGCGCGGAGCGTTCAATGGCATCGGACTGGTGAAGCTCATGGGCCGCCATTCGGGCGCTTTGGCGGCCACGGCGGCATTCGCCACCAGCGACGTCGACTTCGTGCTCATCCCTGAAGTCCCTCTGGTTCTCGACGGACCCGGAGGATTCCTCGCGCGCCTGGTGAGTCGCGTCATCGACAAGGGCTACGCCACCGTCGTGGTGGCCGAGGGCGCGGGTCAGGACCTCTTCGCGCCGACGAAGGAGGAGTTCGACGCTAGCGGCAACCGCAAGCTCCTCGACATTGGTCGCTTCCTCAAGGAACGCATCGTTTCGGAGTTCAAGCATTCAGGCATCGAGACCTCGCTCAAGTACATCGATCCGAGCTACATGGTCCGCGCACTGCGCACGACCGCCGACGACTCCGTGTTCTGCGCCCACCTCGGCCAACAAGCGGTGCATGCCGCCATGGCAGGCAAAACGGGAATGATGGTCGGCTACGCGCACGAACACTTCACTCACGTACCCCTGCGCGCAGTGAATCAGGCCAAAAAACACCTCGAGGTGACAGACCCACTGTGGCTGTCGATTCTCGCGTCGACGGGTCAACCTGCGCGCTGGGGCTGAGCATCACTCCTCGATGAGTCGGCGGATCTCCTCGCGCACCACGTCTTTGGCCAGGCCTACGATCTCGCGTCCTAGCCAAGACTGCATCTCGCGACGCGCTTGCTCTTCGATGAGCCCGCGCAATGCCGCCGTGAGGTCGGTGCGAAGCGATGCAGCCACGTCCGACTTGATGCGCGCGGCGACGTCTTGCGCCATCCGGTTCCATTCGAGATCGAACTTCGACTCGATTTTGGCGGGCACGGCGCGCTCGAGGGCGCGCATAAGGACATCGTCAATCGTGGCTTCGATTTCGGCTCGACTGATCGACGCGTTCGTGTCCGCATTTACGCTCGCACTCGCACTGGAACTCCCATTGACATGGCCCGCCCGCACGTCGCCAATGCCCAGTGTCGAGAACGCGGAGCGCGGCCCACGGGCCACGTCCTCGCGGGTCCCATCAAAGGGATTGGGGAAGTCCATGGCCTCGCCTGGCGGGGCTTTCCCTCCAAAGGATGAACGCGCCCGCGACTGCGACTGCGACCGAGTAGGCGAAGTGACGACGACGTCCTCGAGCACGAGTGGCTCGCTCGGGGGAGGGCCAAGTTCGATCCCCGCGAGCGCGAATGAGGAGCCCGAACCCGACGAACGCGACGAACGCGGTGCGGTCGCGCCATCGAAGAGGCCCAAGAAGGGATTTTCACCGCCTGCCGGGGAGTTGGATGCGTCGATGGCGACCGGCTCGGCGGGCCCCGCGAACGTCAAGGTCGCGTCGTCGGACGCGAAACCGGGCGTGATGGGCATCCTGGTGATCGCGGGCAAGCCATTTAGAGGGGCGCCTTGAGCCTTGGCTTCGAGTTGATCGGAAAAGTCTGGGATCACGGGCATGGGAAGGGACACCGCCGATGGCGGCTGTTGCACTTGCTCGTTGGGAACAGTGCGTTGCGAGAGCGTGGCGCGATAGGAACGCTCAAGCGATTCGACGTCCATGGTAATCTGGGGGATTTCGATTTCCATCGTCTCGCCGATGAGCTCAGCGCCGAAGGCTGGCACGGAAGCGAGCGAGGCCGCGGCACCGCCGTCGAAGGCGGGCGCGCCCATCCGTGTGGCGGAGGAGGGCGAAAGCGTCGGGGCGGGTGGAGGTGGCGGAACAGGGGCGGAGCGAGCGGCAGGCCGGGGGGGGGTTAGGGTCGAGGGGGGGGTTAGGGTCGAGGGGGGGGTTAGGGTCGAGGGGGGGGGCGGGGGAGGCGGAGGCACGGGCTTGGCATCCGAACCACCCACGCCGCGCGCGGAGGATCGCGTGGCCAGCGTGGGTTCCTCGCCCACGAACGAGAATTCGGGTGCGAGCGTTGGGGTAATCGCGGGCACAGTCACAGCTCCTTCCGCAGCCGAAGGCTGCGGAAGGAAAGCGTCGGAGATGGGGGCACTGCCACCGGATTTGCCGCCCGAGAGGACGTCCTCACCAACGGCTTTGCGGAGCTCGTCGGACAGGAAGGGTTTCTTGAGGAAACGCGAGAAGCCCACCGAAGTGAAGGCTTGCGTGTTCTCGTTGCTTTCCGTGAGCACCACCACGTTTGGACAGTGCGCGCGGACCTCCTGGAAGAACTCCGGCGTGCGATCTTGGCAGAACCGTGCGTAACCCACGACGACGTCGGGCGCACAGCGATCGAGGGCGGAACGCGCCTCGGCCTCGTTCTTGGCTACCTCTATCTCGACACTAGGCGTGCTCGCGAACGTAAGGCGTACGACCTTGAGGATGGTGAGGCTATCGTCGAGCAGCAGGACACGCGTCATTTTCCCCTCGTGCGCGATTGGCGCGTTGCGTCGCGGCCCGCTCGGCGCCTTCCTCCGGAAAGGGGGCGCGCGCGTCCGCTGAGTGTCGCTCATAGTTACCTTACCAGGGGGGAAGTTGACCCGCGGACGCGCGGGTCACCACCGTGACGGGAAGTTCACGCCTCGCGGCATCCTTTGCAGCCGCTTGCCTCGCGCGCGATTCACAACTAATTCTCGGAAGGGGGAGGGCGCGGTGAAAACAGCGGTGTATGCGGGATCGTTCGATCCCTGGAGTTTCGGCCATCAGTACGTCCTCGAGGCGGGACTCGGGGTGTTCCAAGAGGTCCACGTCCTCGCGGCGGTCAATCCGTCGAAACAAGGAACCCTGACGCCCGACATGCGGGCGCGCCTCATCGCTCACGCCATCGATCCATTTGAAGACTGGTCCAAGGCCAAGCCACCCTTTCGCGTGGGCAGCGGTGTTGTGGTCACCTCAACCACGGGCCTTGTGGTCGATTACGCCCGTGAACAGGGAGCACTCCACCTCCTGCGCGGCCTGCGCTCGACCTCTGATTTCGAGGCCGAGTTCAACCTTTACTTTTCGAATCGTGCCATCCATGCCGACGTGCAGACCTGGGCCATCATGTGTCCGCCCGATCTCCTCCATTGCTCCTCCACGTACGTGCGAACGGTGGTAGGTCGGCCAGGGGTCACGTTCGTGGGCACGTCGTTCCTCGCGCAATGCGCCATGCTCGGCAAGCCGGCTTCCATCGGCGAGGTCTTCGACCTCGTGCAAGCCTGCAGCCGCGAACGCTTCCTACACGAGCCGGCCGACCTGGGCCCAAGCGACCTCTACACCGGGCTGCAGGCCTTCTTCACGCGGCTCATCGCCGACGCCCCTCTCCTGGCGTCTCTCGACGAGGCTTCCGCCCGGCACCGCTTGCGCGCCCTTTTGAGCGCAAAGCGCGACGTGCTCCGGACACGCCTTGCGCGCCGGGACTACCCGGCGGAAGATGTGGCCGACCTTTGGGCCTCGTTGGTGGCGTCGCTGTGCCGGCCCGGCGCCGATGCACGCGAGGTTTGGAACGTCCTGGGCGCAGTGGACGCACACGCCGGCAACCTCGGCCGCACGCAAATCCCGCTCGTGCCGCGACGCGCGGTCGAGGAAAGGCTCTAACACGATGGACCCCATCGCCACCGACTTCTTCCGAATTTCCGACGACTTCTCGGCCGACGATCTTCTCATTGGCGAAACCACGCGCCGTTTCGTTCGCGAGGAATTCCTCCCTCTCGTGCAAGACTGTTACGAAGATGGACGTTTTCCGCTCCCACTTGTGCCGCGACTAGGGGCGCTCGGCCTCCTGGGCGCGCAGCTCGAAGGGTACGGCTGCGCGGGCGTGGGCTCCACCGCATACGGCCTCATCATGAAGGAACTCGAGCGAGGCGATTCAGGCCTGCGCAGCTTCGCGAGCGTGCAGGGCGCGCTCGTCATGTATCCCATCCACGCCTTCGGGTCCGAAGAGCAGAAGCAGATGTGGTTGCCGCGCCTCGCGCGGGGCGAGGCCATCGGCTGCTTTGGCCTCACCGAGCCCGACTTCGGTTCGAACCCGGCGGGCATGAAAACCAAAGCCACGCGCAAAGGGAGTGGGTGGGTGCTCGACGGATCCAAAACATGGATTACCAACGCGCCCGTGGCCGACGTAGCCGTTGTGTGGGCACGCACCGACGAGGGCATTAGGGGATTCCTTGTCGAAAAAGGAACGCCAGGATTCTCGGCGCCCGAAATCAAACACAAGCTTTCTTTACGAGCATCGCTGACGGGCTCGCTCTATTTCGATGGTTGTTCCCTTCCCGCCTCCAGCCTCCTGCCCGGAACCACGGGCTTGAAGAGCGCCCTCATGTGCCTCTCGCAGGCGCGTTACGGTATCGCATGGGGCGCGCTGGGCGCGGCCGAAGACTGCCTAGATGAGGCTCTGGCTTACTCCCAGAACCGCATCATGTTCGACAAGCCGTTGGCGAGCTTCCAACTCGTCCAAGCCAAGCTCGCGCATATGGCCACTCAAATCGCCTTGGGCAACCTGTGCGTCGCTCGTCTGGCTGCGCTCAAAGAAGCAGGCCAACTCCATCCCGCGCAAATCAGCATGGCCAAGCAGAACAACGTCAAAATCGCCCTCGAGTGCGCGCGCACGGCGCGCGACGTGCTGGGCGCCAACGGCATCAGCCTCGAACACCGGGCCATGCGGCACGCTTGCAACCTCGAGTCCGTGTCCACCTACGAAGGCACCAACGACATCCACGTGCTGGTGGTGGGCCAGGCACTCACGGGCCTCCAGGCATTCTCATGATGCTCGATGCCCATGGAAGCAACACCATGACCCACCGCCTCGTCGACACCCACTGTCACCTCGTCTCCGACAAGCTCAACAGCGACGTCGCCGCCCTCGTGGCGCGTGCGCGGGAGCAGGGCGTGGAGCGCATCATCAACATCGCCTACGATCCCGCCACAGTGGATCTCGCTCTCGCCCATTCGGACGCGTTCCCGGAAGTCTATTGCGCGCTGGGCATCCAACCCCACGATGCCGACTCCTTCACCGAACAGGAGGCCGCGCGCGTGGAGCAGCTGGCCCTCGAACACCGCAAAGTGGTGGCCATCGGCGAAATAGGCCTCGACGCCTTCTACAAGTTGTCCACCGAAGCCCAGCAGCGCGCCTGCTTCGAGCGTTTCCTTGAGGTGGCTTTGGCCGTGGATCTGCCGGTTGTGGTCCACGTGCGGGAAACCCACGCCGCTGTTTTAGAGAGGCTCACGGCTTTTGCACGTCGCGGTGGCCGCGGAGTTATCCATTGCTTCACGGGCACTCGGGCCGAAGCGCGCGACTTCCTCGACATCGGTTTCTTCCTCAGCTTCTCAGGCATTGTGACGTTCAAAAATGCGCTGGAACTCAAGGAGGTCGCCCGCGAGGTTCCACGCGATCGTTTCCTCGTGGAAACCGACAGCCCCTATTTGGCGCCGGTTCCCCACCGCGGCAAAACCAACGAACCCGCCTGGACCCGCGCGGTGTGCGATCATGTTGCCGAGCTGCGGGGTGAAAGCGTCGGGACCATCGCCGAAGCCGCGTGGGTCAATGCTCACGCGTTGTTCACCCGACTGGGATCACCGGGCGCATGAAGTGCGAAATTCAAGAAAGACGTCGTGACACTTTCTTCAGCGAGTTGCTGACCACAGGTCTCGGCGCGCGAGCAGGGTGACTTCTCCCCCCGGCTCCCAGTTCCGCGTACTGCGGCTTCCAGCGCAGCGGGCTCCGGTCACGTGCGGCAGCGTAAACCTCCTTCCTGGCCGCCAATATCAGTTCGAGTTGACCCCGGTACGTAAATCGTGCCTGAGGTACCTCAATGGTTGAGCCTTTCCTTGGATCTCAATTTCGTAAGGAAACAGCCGATAAGAACGAAAGGGCTTTTTCCTCTGGGTTGCTGCAGGCTGTTGCCCTTCGTACCGGCCGCGCTGCAGAACGCTTACTGACCCGGCAATTAAAGGTCCTTCAGAGGATGCGCCTTAGGCCCTTTCCCCTCATTCTTCGAAGTCTCACTCTCTTGTTACCCCCTTTCGGGAGGCATCTCTGATGCGTGTTTCGTCTTTTGCAGCTTTGTCGGCCGTTTTGTTCGTGGCTTTTACCGGATGCAAACAAAAAGCCGGCCCAGTTGCTGCGGCGAAGAACGTCGTGTCCAAAAACAAGGATGGCGATGAAATTTTTTTGCACTTCATGGAGATCGAACCAAAAATCGATCCTAATGCCGAATCGAATGACGATTCGAATGACGAATCGAATGACGATTCGAATGACGATTCGAATGACGATTCGGAATACCCAGATTCACAGTTCTGCGCATACTCCGGCTTCTTGAACGAAACTAACAGTGGTTCGTACGGAGGCACTAGAGCGTTTAAACATGCGTTGCGAAACGACAGCGATCGGGTCCTACTTGAGAACCCTTTTCAACTCAGCAGCAACGAAGTTGATATGGCGATCCAGTCGCTCAAGATGACTCTGGTCAAACCGAACTTGATTCAAGGCTTGTTAGAAAACGTGGGCATTCTCAGGAAGACCAAAGGCTCCCCTGAGGCAACGGGACGAATGGGTGTTTCCATAAGCCGCAAATCAACAAGCATCGAAGAAGTCGAATTTGTGAACAAAACGCTAGAGGATGCAAAGTTATCGGCGAGCGTAGGCATGGCGAGAGGCGTAGGCCCGGGAGGAACGAGCCTCGATCAGAAAGACGATACCGTAACTGATACACCGGATGAATTGAATCTGCTCATAGAGGCTGTTCGGCGAGCGCGTCCTCTAAAAGAAGTTCCTTGCGAAGACGTCAAAACTCTCGTTTCAAAGCTTGCGCCTGTTCAAGAAAACCCCCAGTAAAGCGCCAGTTTTGCGAGCATAATGACCCCTCCCTTCAGCCTCCCCCTTTCGAGAAGCGCTTCGTGAGCGACTTCCCTTCTTTGCCAAAGGCCGTCAAGAATTCTAGAATTCTTTGCTCGCCACCTTCCGACTCGACAAATTCGGACACCATGTCTTTCCAAACATTGCCATATCTCCTTAAGAAATCTTCCTTTTTGACTCCCGATGCGACCTGTTTTCCGCCACGGTACAAGGAGATCTCGA
>JBIKVI010000431.1:0-2938 GCA_044356935.1 Silvanigrellaceae bacterium
GCGGGAGAAGGAGTCGAACCCGTCATGGTCGGCACGGCGCGGCGCAAAAGGGCCTGCACGCGCAAGAGGAGCTCGCGCGGCGAAAAGGGCTTCGTGATGTAATCGTCGGCGCCGCTCTCGAAGCCCTCTATTTTGTCGCTCTCCTGGGAGCGCGCCGTTAGGAGAATAACGGGCGTGGGGGCGAGGGTTGGGTTGGCGCGCATGGCCTTGAGCACGTCGGTGCCGTAGAGCCCTGGCAGCATGACGTCGAGGATGACGAGGTCGGGCTTGAGATCGACGATGAGGTCGCGAGCGCGCGCCCCTTCGAAATGGGAATGGACGACGTATTCTCGAGTCGCCTCGAGCGTGTACTTGAGGAGGTTGTTGAGGTCGCGGTCGTCCTCGACGATCAGGATGAGGGCCTTGCGCGACGAAGTGGCCCCGTCGGTTGCGTCGTCGAGGCGCGCCGGGTGCGGAGCATTCGAGGGCGTCTGGGTCATGTCTTCCTCCGAAGTGTCCCAATGTTCGTAGTTCAGCCGGGTGAAAAGGCAACGCCTGTCACGGAATGGACACACCGGCAGGCGGGTTCACAAAGTCGCCATGGCAAGCCAGGCAAGATACCAGCTTCGCGGCGGACACGTGTCGTGTGCGAAGGGATCCCTGTCCGGGTGTGAGCTCTAAGTTACGTGCACACCCCTCTCTGTGAAAGCCTAAAGGCACGTATTGACCCTCACGAAGAGCCCGAAGTACCTCTGTAAGTTGACTCAAAGATACGTGGACCAGACCTTTGTCGCGCCGCCACATCGTATCTGGAGAAGAGCATGGTACTTCCTTCGCCGCTTGCCTTCGCCATTTCCTTGCCCTTCGTGACCGCTTTCGCGGACGCGAAGCCCATCCATGGATCGGACACCCTGCAGAAAGTCTTCTCTGAGGCCATCGAGCAGGCCGATCTCCGCAAGGAGCTGACATTCGCGGGCGGAGGGTCCCGTGTCGGTGAGGCGGCTTTGGTCGAGGGCCGTCAGGGCATCGCCCCGAGTTCGCGCGCGCTCGAGGACATAGCCATAGCCAAAGCAAAAGGCCGAGGCATCGAGGTCGTTCCCCACAAGTTGGGCATCGATGGCGTTGGAGTGTTCGTCAACGCAGCCAATCCCACCGAGTGGGTCGACTTGAAGAGCCTCCATGGAGTCTTCACGTGCAGGCTGACGCGCTGGGAAGACGTTCCCGGATCGCGCAAAAGAGGTCCCATTCATGCCGTGCGTCGCGACGACTTGTCGGGCACCACCGACGTCTTCAAGGCTGCCGTGAAGATCAATACTTTCGGAGCCTGCGTAGCCGTGTTCGAGCGCACTTCCGACATTGCCGCAATCACATCGCTCGACCCGAACGCCTTCTCCTTTTCCGGGCTTTCGGCCGGCACGGGAAAGAACAAGGCACTCCCCGTGGCGGTCGATGCCTCGGCAAAGGCGTTTCCGCCGACCGTGGCGAACATCCGCTCGTTCCAGTATCCCCTGGCACGTTACCTCTTTGTTTACGAGGCCAAAGGCTCCTTGGCTCCCTCCGTTTCCGAGGGGGCGCTCCTGAGCAAGGTTCTCGACCGCCGCTTCATGGACCCCATCTTGTTATCGAATGGATTCGTTACCCTCGACTGAATACCGCGGCCTCACGAAACAGCCCGACCCTGCCGTCGCACCGAATGTGGCCTTCAGCGGCACGAGGAGGGGAACTTCGCGCAATACGACGAAACGGTCAGCGAAGAAACGGCCTCGAATGCGGCCTTCACGTCGGCCTCGACCTTGACCGTGTTGACCTCCTTGACGAAGGCGATCTTTTCGCCCGAGGAGTAGACCATGTCGGCGGCCGATTTGTTGAGCGGAATTTCCGGGGTCACGACGTACCGAGGATCGGTGGTTTGGCAATCGGGACGCGCGACGCCGGGACGAGAGGCGGGCACGACGCAAAGTCCCATGGGGTGGGTCGTCTCCTCGGGACCCGACGCGAGTTTCAGGGTCGCCGACATAGGCATGGAGGCATAGTCGCGCAGAACCTCGCGCGAGCCGGTGGCATAGGCCGCCGGCGCCGAGGTGAACACCTGCACGCAGGCCCAAACCTCGCCGTAGATTTTGCTGGCGAACGGCGCAGTCACAGCCTGCCGTCCGAGTCGTTTGCAGCCTTTGTCAATGAGGTCGGTCGACATCTTCTCGATGCGGAAACTCGATGTTTCCTCGCCTTCCAAAAGGTTCGTGGCGAGGTGGATCCAGGCCAAGGTGCCGTTGGTAAGGGGCTCTTCGCTCGCTACAGCGGTCTGCACGAGCTCCAAGGATTGCGCCAAGGGCACTTGGGCCACTCGGATCGTTCCCTTCGTTTCCTTACCCGCCGAAGCCACCGACCAGTCGATGGTGGACGTCTGCAAGGGTGAGGCCTTGAGGAACATGTTCCCTCCGGAGTCCTTCGCCTCCGCCAGAACGCCGGGTACGGTGATGTCGTCGCCCGTATTGAGTGCCGCCTGCGCAACTTTAAAGGGCGCTTGGGAGTTCGCGTCCGCGGGGAGATTCAAGGGCCCCGCTTGCCCGACGATGGTCGCTTTGGCGTCGGCTGCGCAGTCGACCACCACGAAAGAAACATCAGCCCCGGGGCGCACGACGTCGCTGACGGCTTCCACGCGGCAGCCATCGGACTTGTGCGCGAAGTCGCTGCCGCCGTCGCCATCGCTCGCCTTGGGACTCGCCTTGCCGCCATTTCGACCGCCGACGTCGGATTCCGATGCGGTGGCACCATCCTTGGACTCCACCGCGATGGCTTTGGCGGGTTTGGCACCGTTCGACTTGAAGGACGTCGCCCCACAGCCCGACAAAATGGATGCCAACGCCATAGCCCCGAGAAGACCCGCAAGAGGAACAGGGTATCGGGATGGGCAACGGGTGTAGGTCATGTCATATCCCCTCTCGCAGGTCACTTGGAA
>JBIKVI010000430.1:0-2938 GCA_044356935.1 Silvanigrellaceae bacterium
GTTTAGGGAGACCGGACTCTCGTCCGGCCCCCTTTAAACAATGCGAAAGCCTCAGCGGAACGAGTGATGAGCACCCGTACCCAAGCGAGCGACCATCTGAGGCGTCGAGGCCTCGATGATCGCCTCAGCGTCGAGCGACTGTCCTTCGACAAACATCTCAACTTGCTTGTAGGCAGCCACACCCGTTCCGGCTGGAATCAGGCGGCCCATGATCACGTTTTCCTTCAATCCACGCAGCAAGTCGGTACGGCCAGCCAACGAAGCCTCGGTGAGCACCTTGGTGGTTTCTTGGAAGGAAGCCGCCGAAATGAACGACTCCGTCGACGATGCAGCGCGGGCAATTCCAAGGAGAAGCGGCTCCGCGACAGCAGGCCGTGCGCCGCGGGCAACCGCGAGCTCGTTCTGCTCCTCGAAGGTCCACTTCTCAACTTGTTGAGCAGGAAGGAACTCCGTATCTCCCGGGTCCTTGATGCGAACACGGCGAAGCATCTGCTTAACGATGATCTCAATGTGCTTATCGTCGATCGGCACGCCCTGAAGCTTATAAACCGCTTGAATTTCCGACACCAGGTAACTGGCGAGGGCCTTTTCTCCAAGGACTCGCAAAATGTCGTGGGGGTTAAGCGATCCGTCAACGAGAGGCTCGCCGGCTCGAATGAAGTCACCCTCGGTAACGACGACGTGGCGTCCCTTCGGAATGAGATACTCTTTCTCTTCCCCGACTTCCGGACGAACGATGACCCGGCGCTTACCTTTCACATCCGAACCGAAAGTGACGTAACCGTCGATCTCGGAGATGATTGCGAAGGTTCTACGTTTTTGCGCCAAGAACAGCTCGGCAACTCGAGGTAGACCGCCTGTGATGTCTTTCGTCTTCGCTTGTTCTCGAGGAATCTTCGCGAGGACATCACCGGGGTGAACATCGTCTCCATCGTTGAACATGACCGTCGCGCCCGAAGGGAGTGGGTAACGGGCATCGCGGGTTTCCGTAATTCGAACAGCGGTACCTGCGGCGTCAGCGATGACGAGAGCAGGCTTAATCTTCGCATCGCGGTTTTCGACGACCACGCGTCGCGTGAGGCCGGTTACCTCATCCACACGCTCTTCGACCGACAGGCCTTCGACCATGTCGTGATACTTCACGCGTCCCTTGACTTCCGAAACGATAACGACCGAGTGGGGGTCCCACTCCACCAACACGTCACCTATCTTTACCGCCTGCCCGTCTTTCACGAACACTTTGGCACCGTAGGGAATGTTGTAGCGGTCACGCTCGACGCCATCGAGGTCGTACACGATGGCTTCGCCGTTTCGCCCCATGGACGTCAGCCACTCGTTTCGGCCCTTTACGAGGTTAACGTTGGTAAGTCGAACCGTACCTTCGACGCGGGTCTCATGGGCGGACTGCTGCGCCTGAGTAGAAGCCGCACCGCCTTGGTGGAATGTGCGCATTGTCAACTGGGTTCCCGGCTCGCCGATGGACTGAGCCGCGATGACGCCGACGGCCTCTCCTACGTTTACGAGCTGGCCAGTGGCAAGGTCGCGTCCGTAGCACTTGGCACAAACGCCTCGTCGGGTACGACACGTCAAAACAGAACGCACGAAGATGCGGTCTACTTTAGCCGTATCCATCTTCGAGACGACCTCTTCGGAGATCTCGGCATTGGCCTCGCAAATGACCTCGCCCGTGAAGCGATTCTTGATGTCATAGAGCGACGTGCGACCCAACGAGCGAGCACCGAGCTTCTGGATGATCTCGCCGCCCTCGATGACAGCCTGCATCTCAATACCATCGAGAGTGCCGCAATCGTACTCGGACACAATGGTGTCCTGCGCGACGTCCACGAGCTGCCGCGTCAGGTACCCAGACGAAGCCGTTTTCAGAGCCGTGTCCGCCAGACCCTTTCGAGCGCCGTGAGTATTGATGAAATACTGGAGCACTGTGAGGCCTTCTCGCAGGTTCGCCGTGATCGGCGTCTCGATAATCTCACCGGTCGCCTTGGCCATCAGTCCGCGCATCCCCGCCAGCTGGCGCATCTGCGTCTTCGAACCGCGGGCACCCGAGTCCGCCATCATGAAGATGGAGTTGAACGACGGAATGCTCACCCTCTCGCCCTTTTCGTTGTTCACGAACTGGGTGGAGATCTGCTTGACCATCTGCTCACCGATAGCGTCCTGGACCCGGGACCAAATATCGATGACTTTGTTGTGGCGTTCGCCTTCCGTGATTAGCCCTTCCGCGTACTGATCGCGGACTTCGCGGACCTCCTCCTGGGCAGCATCCAGGAGAGCGCCCTTTTCACCAGGGATGACCATGTCCTTAACGGAAATGGAAATTCCAGACTCGGTAGCGTGCCTGTAACCTAGCTCACGCAGGGCGTCGGCGAGGAGAACGGTCTCCTTGGCTCCGCAGAGCCGGTAGGTTTCATTCACCAGGGCCGACAGAGTCTTCTTGTCCATGTTCCTGTTGTACTTCTGGAAGAAAGGAACTTCCTTTGGCACGACTTCGGAAAGGATGACCCGTCCTACGGTGGTTTCTTGGAGGACATTCCCAGCGGGCTCAAGACGCACGTGAATTCGAGCGTGGATATCGATCGTCTGGTGGTCATACGCTGAGCGAACTTCTTCGAGGCTCGAGAACTTCCGCCCCGCGCCGCGTGCGCCGACATTCTCGCGCGAGAGGTAATACAGCCCAAGCACGATGTCCTTGGTAGGCTCGATGATTGGCGTTCCGTGCTGAGGCGACAAGATATTATTCGTCGACATCATCAGGACGCGGGCTTCGATCTGGGCTTCAAGGCTCAGAGGCACGTGGACACACATCGTATCGCCGTCGAAGTCGGCGTTGAAGGCCTGACACACGAGCGGGTGGAGCTGAATGGCCTTGCCTTCCACGAGAACGGGCTCGAAGCCCTGGATTCCCAAACGGTGGAGGGTA
>JBIKVI010000173.1:0-9409 GCA_044356935.1 Silvanigrellaceae bacterium
ACGTCGATATCGAGCCAAATGATTTGCGGCCGCGGGGTCATCATGGCGTGCACGCTCTCGTCGGAGAACGCGAGCACGCGATTCATCATCTCCCTCTCGGCGGGTTCGAAGATACCTGCTTGGGCGCCCTGGTCGACGAGTGTCTTGATTTCCTCGCCAGTGACAGGAGGTTCGAGGGAGGGGGCATGGCGTCCGACCAGGCGCAAGAGCGCGCTCGACGAGCGGTCGAGGACGTAGACGAGCGGAGAAGCGACCTTCGAGAGGCTCTCCATGGGGACCGCGATGAACGAGGCGAACGCCTCGGGGCTATGGAGCGCAATGCGCTTTGGCACGAGTTCGCCCACCACGATCGACAAAAACGTCACCGCGCTCACCATAATGCCCACGCTTATGACGCTCGCGTAATCGGCGAGGAAGGGCAAATTGGCAGCTATCGCTGCTTGGAGGGCCTCGGCTGCCCTGGCGCCCGAGAATACGCCTGCGAGTATGCCCACGAGCGTGATGCCGATTTGCACGGTGGAGAGGAACTGGCCTGGGTCGTTGGCGAGTTTGAGGGCACGCTCCGCGCCCGCGCGGCCCTCGTCGGCCCATTGCATGAGCCGGGTCTTTTTCGACGACACCACGGCCATCTCGGAGGCCGAAAAAATCGCGTTGAGCAAGAGGAGGAAGCCAATGAAGACGATTTCCAAAAGAACAGCGTTCATGCCCCCATCCTTTTGCGCACGAGGTCGACGATAGGTTGGTTGGAGGGGGCGAAGACGAGCCGAGGGAGATCCTCCAGGCAGGCCGTGCGGATTTCCGCATGCTCAAGCGCGGCGGGGATTCCCGCGGAGACAGAGCACTCATAGGCGTGCAAGCGGACCAGTCCGAAGGGGTACGTATGCGATACGCTGACGGGGTGAGCCCCTACGAGTGCCTCGATACCCAACTCTTCCTGCAACTCACGCGCAAGCGCTTGAGCGTGGCTCTCACCCGCCTCTACCTTGCCGCCCGGGAACTCCCAAAGACCCGCATTGGACATTCCCTCTGCGCGCCGGGCAACGAGGACCCCACTTCTCGCGCCGAGCGGCAGGAGCAGCACGGCAGCCACGACTTCAAGGGCGTCGAGCGGCGGAAGTTTTGGGGGAGGGGGAGGCATAGCGAGTCCTCACGCAGGCGTTCGAACGGGAACCAGGGACTCATGACGTCGGACATCTTGAAAGGCGGATTGCTAGATGCCGCCAAGGCGCACGGAGAGTCCAAGCGTGAAAACGATGAAGACGCATGCGAACATCAGTCGAGTGAGCAAAGTGGCGGGCTCTCCGGTCTTGCGTTCACGAAAGAGGCGAACCTTGCCCAGCACCAGGAACGCCAGAGCCAGAGTCAACTTCCCGTGGAAGATGGCGGGGGGGTAACTTCTCATGTTGGGCATCCACTGCGCTAGCCCCAGTCCGACCACCACTAAGAAGGAGACCATTTGTATCATCGCTGTGTGGCGACGCCAGGTTGCCATGGCATTCTTGGGCTCAAAGACGCGACTCGCGGCGGAGCGCAGGAAAAACACATCGGCAAAGGTGGCGCCAAAAAGGATGGCGCCAAAGACGCCGTGCAGGAGAACAAGGGACATGGATGTCTCCGGTCGAGGGTGAAGCCTAACCCGGCCGAACAGGTCGACGCTGGGACTGTCTGGAGCTTTCGCGAAACCCCAGGCGGAAGAACTGTTTCTGATGTATCCGGGCCCAGGGGGCGAGCGCAAGACAGCCTGCGCGATTCCCGCGCTCGTCAGGACGCCCGTTTTCTGCGCAATACTTGGAGGCGCGGAAACTTGACACGCGTCTCATTGCCGATTTCCTTAACTTTATGAAATGATGGGCAAGAAGTCTTGCAGTAAGAACCCTCTCGTTCGGGGACGCGCCAGCCATGACACTGACCAAGGACCGACTCGTTGAAGTCATCCGCCAGAAGACGCAGTTCTCTTCGCAGGAAGCGAAGAAGCTCGTCGAAATCCTCCTCGAGTCCATGAAGTCGAAGCTCGAAGAGGGCGACGAAGTGAAGATCTCGGGGTTCGGGAAATGGACCGTGAAAGAGAAGGCCAGCCGACCCGGCCGCAATCCCCACACCGGCGAACGCATCGAGATCTCGGCCCGCCGCGTGGTGACGTTCCATCCGTCGGAGAAGCTGCGCGATGCCGTGAACAGCGCGATCCTCGCCGATAACCTCGTGACCATCGTGGGGCAAGGCGGCGCGCCCGACGACGAAGACGACGACATCTGAGTTAGGTGACGCCCGCGAGGAGGTCGATCTTCGTCGCGGCAGCCTCCTTGAGGGCCTCCGCCTTCTTTATGTAGATGGCGGTCGTCGTAATCTGCTTGTGGTTGAGCAGATCCTGGATGTGCCCTATGGGCACTCCGCCATTGTGCAGCAGCGTGGCCAGCGTGGCGCGGCAGCTGTGCGGGCTCACCTTCTTGTCGATGCCCGCTTCCCGCGCCGTTTCGAGGATCATGGAGTAGACGGCTGATTGCGTGAGCCGCGTCTCGCGGCGGACGTTCTGGGCGCGCACGAAGAGGAACGCATCGGCGGACGCCCCTGAGCGGAACTCCGCCGTCCAGGATGCGAGCAGGGCCGCGGTGTCGGCGTGGATGATGGGCGAGTGGGCTTCGCCTCCCTTAGCCGTCATGTGCAATCGGGTGAATTCAGGATTGCGTTCGACGTCGGCGATGCGCAGTTCGCACAACTCGTCGACTCGCATTCCCACCGACAGGAGCGTGGCGATGACCGCGTGGCGCAAGGCCCAGGAACGGTATGGGCGTCCACCCTCGCCGCGCAGGGCATCGCGCTTGTCTCGGCAGTGCGCCAAGACGCGCCGGACCTCGTCGAGCGTGAACGCGTTGGTTTTGCTGTCGCGCCTAATTTTGGGCCGATTGAGCATGGTGGCGGGGCTGCGTTCGATGAGGCCTCGCTTGAGGGCGAACGCGAGGAACGAGGAGACGCTCGAGAGCTTGCGAGCCACGGATGCTTGCACGACCCTGCGGCGGGAACCGACGTAACGCGCGTGGCGCGCGGCGAGATCTTCCTGCCAGGCCATCAGCATGCGCTCGGTGATCTGCCCGACGCGCTCCACCACCACCGCCTTGCCACGCAGGAACTCGAAGAAATCATCGATGTCGCGGAAGTAACAACGTCTCGTGTGCGGGCTGCGCAACGAGATGATGAAATGGGCGAGCGCGTCTGGGATGGCGTCGGTGAGATCGCGCGTTGCCCAAGCCGCGAAGTCCTGTGTGGGCGCGACAAGTGCCGGCGGGCCGTCTCGCACGTCTATGATGTCACCCGTGATGTCGCCCGAGTTGCCTCCCGATGAGGGCGTCGCCCCGGTGACGTCGTCCGCGTTGCCGCCCCGCTGCCCAGGCCTGATACTCATGGCACACTCCTCCACGGGGCAGACTAGCATGGTTTCCGCGTTCACCGGATCGACCTTCCCGCTCCTCCCTTCGCTAGCCGTAGTGGCGTTAGGAAGCTTCGTCCTGGTGCTCGGTTTCGGATGGATGATGGGGCGATCGCGCCGGCGTCTCGAAACCTCGCTCCGCGAGGGACTCGAAACCTCGCTCCGCGAGGGACTCGAATCGACCTTGCGCGCCGAGCTCGCCAGCGAACTGCGGTTGTCGCGTCACGAGCTTGCCGACTCCGTGGCGCGAGGACAACAGGATGTCGCCGAGCGTTTTCAGCGGTCACTCCACGACGTTCAAGTGAGCCTGGGCGAAACCGAGAAGCGCCTGGGCGACGTGAAGACTCTGGGCGACTCCGTGACTCGCTTGCGCGACATCTTCGAACAGCCATCGCGTCGAGGACGCATCCTCGGCGAGATGACCTTGGAGCGCCTGTTGGCCGACTGCCTCCCGCCGGGGTACTTCGCCTTCCAACACCCCATTGGTCCGTTGCGCGTCGATGCCGTCGTCAAGTTCCCCCACGCCGACGTCGTCATCCCCATCGACAGCAAATTCCCCGAATCGGCCGAGGCGTCGGTCCTGCTTAAATGCGCGCGGGATATCGCGACCAAGTACGTGCGGCCTGATCTGGGGACGACACCCTACGCCTATCTTTACCTTCCCAATGAGTCGCTCTGGCAAGAGGCCGTCACCCAGCCCAAGGTATGGGAACAGCTTGTTTCGTTACGAGTCTATCCCGTTTCGCCGCACACCCTGGCTTTAGCGCTCCACGGCGCAGCCCACGGTGTCAGTTACTTCGAGAGGGCGATGCGCTCCCGGGAGGCCGTCGCGGAACTCGACGCGCGCATGGGCGATCTCGCGCGCCTGCGCGAGAAGGTGTCCGATGGCCTGGCGTCGACGCGCAAGAGCCAGATTGCCCTGAGCGCCGTTGAGGAAGAGCTCGCGCGCATCGAGAAGCGCTTGGCCCAAAGGTTCGCCCCTTCGAGGGGGGATGACTCCGCGCCGGATAGCCCCACACCGAATTTCACCTACGAGTCCCCGCCCGATCACGCCTCTTGAACGATGGCGTCATCGGTGCTGAGGCGATGCGAAATGAGTTCGCGCAGGGCTTCCTCGCACCCATCAATGGTCTCGCGGCCCATCCAGTGAGCGAGCCCGAAGCCTAAACCCGCGGCCGCGAGCTGCCCCACGACGGGAACCCACTTGGCGAGCTCCTTGCCAGTCATGCGGCCTGCTTGGCGCAAGAGCGCGGCTTTCACGAATTCGCGCGTCCCGTAGGCCAGCACCTTCTTGGCGATGAGCGCGGTTTTGTCGCTCAAGTCGCCAGTGGTCACGACCCCGAGGCGCGCGAGCGCGTCGCCGTCGAGCTTGTAGCACTTGAGGATCCAGTCGTTCATCTTCAGTACGATGGCGACGTCGGCGAGGATGTTGGCGCCGGGAATGGGGTTGAACCCGTTGGCGGCGGCCAGGCCCGCGAAGGCCTTCACGTAACGCGACGCCACCTCGCGTTTCCTCGACAGTTGCTCCTCCGTATACGCCTGCGCGGCGATGACGAACTTGTCGCGCTTGCGGTCGGTGAGGTCATCGCTCAGGGAGGCTTCCAGCGCCGGGAAGTCGAATCGCCGCGGGTTGGGCGATGCGACGAGCCAGAGTCGCGTTCCCGCGGCGAAGCGCGCCGCGAGGTCGTCGCGCAGGAGCGTGAGGGTCTCCTCCTCCGTGCGGCCATCTCGGCGCGCGTTGGCCACGTCCTGGTCGACCATGGAGCGCACCACGTGCACGTTCTTGCCCAGGCGGCCCGTGATGGCGGCCATCAGCTCGAGATCGTCCTCGTAGATGCGCTTGGCCACCACAAGGATAAAGGCGTCGTAATGCGCCAGGCCCAAGTCCTCGACGTAGGTGTCCCGTGGAAAACGGGTCGTGCCGCATCCGGGAAGGTCGACGAGGGTGAGGCCTCGGACGTTGAACTCCTGCGGCTCCTCGGTGGTCTCGATGGAGCCCGTTTGCGCCACCTTCTCGCCATAGAGCGCATTGATGAGGCTCGACTTCCCTACGCCCGAGCGGCCAATGACCGCGATGCGCACGACGACGTTCTCGAGGGCGTCGAGCTCGGAGCCGAAGTCGGCACCCTTGGCGTCGGCGAAAAAGAGGCGGATCATCTCGTCGATTTTCAAATCGTCAATCGCCTTGCTGCTATTGCGGCGCGACCGGCGAAGGAGAAGGCTCAGGGCTGGGCTGTTGGGTTTGCCCCTCGACGCTTGTTCCTTGCGGCTGCGGCTGTTGTTGCTGTTGCTGTTGTTGCTGTTGCTGTTGCTGTTGTTGCTGGTTCGTGCCCTTGTAAAGTTGCGAAGGCACGTTGAACTCGGGGGGCCAAGGGAACGCGTTGGCTTGTCGAATCTGCTCGGTCCCGTTTGAGAGAGTGATGGTCCCCTTGAGGTCGGGAGTCGGGCCGAACTGGACCTCGCCCTTCCAGTCGTTGACACGCACGTTCACTCCGCTCTTGGTCATCTTCTGGCCCATAGCATCGAAAGCCGCCACGACGCCATTGTCGGGAAAGGCGACCTCGAGGTAGCGGAGGGTTGGGTTGCTCGCGTCATCGACCCGATCGAGCCAGACGCAATCACCGTAAGTGCGCGACCCTTGCGCGAGCACGAACGCGCACGTGTCCTTCACCCGGCCCGTCAAGGCGCGGGTGCGGACGTAACGACGCACGACGGCCTTGGCCTCGTCGAGCTCCGCGGCCTCGAAGCGGACGTGGGCGTAGAGCTCGCCCGCCGTGGCGTCGTGGCAAAGGTACCTCAAGACGTCCGGATGGCTCACGGGGAGGCCGTTATACTGTTTGAAGTCGTGGTTGTCGCAGCGTGCCCGCATGGCCCATTGGACGTTGGACGTCCAGTTGCGCGTCTTGTCGTTGGAACGGGCCGGCTTGCTTTCCTCGACGCACTTTTTGAAGTCGAAAGCCGTGGCGAGCTTGAAGCCGCCGGTGGTGGTCTCGAATCGCGTCGCTTCCAGCGCGGACCGCACGCAGGCTTCCGTCTTGGCCTCGAGGTCGGACAATTGCAGTCCTTTGGGAGCGGGCGGCGTGAGCTCGAAGAGATAGTTGAGGCGCGCGAGGTCATCGATCTGAGCGATGGCTTCGTCCTGCTTGGCCATAGGCTGCACCTTGGCCGGATCGAGACCCAGCTCGGAACGGGGCAGTGTGGTTCCGCTCCCCGTGGTCCCCTCGGGGATGGTGCCGCCGCTTGTTTCGTTGCCTCCAGGAGGCGCGGTCACGGTCGCCGCTGGAACGGGTGCGGTTGGCGTAGCGTCCACGACCGTCCGAAGGGCCTCGGGCTGCTGGGAGGGGCCGTCGTCCTTCTTCGATTTCTTGGAGCAGGCGGCGGCGAGAGCGGCGGCGGCGAGCAGTCCGACCAGGGCGTGGGAGTTCATGCGCGTTCCTTCTTCGGGACTTTGTCACGCCGTGGTTTGCCTCGGCGGTGCCTAACGTCCTTGAGTGTCGCACGTTTCCCATCGGCGCTGCCGCGAGCCGGCGACAACGCGCCGACGCTCACAGGCATTCAGTGCACGGTTGTTCCGTCCAAGTCGCACCTACGGGCCATGGCCTTGGCTCTGGGTCCCTGAAGGCCTCCTGGGCGGGCTTGGAAAAATCCGCTAAGAGTGACACGTATGAGCGCGGTAGCCATTGTGGCAAGACGGGCGACGACGCGCGCCATTTGACGGGAGACGGGAGTCGCGAGCGATGCAGCAACCGCATTCGAGGGCCACGCTGCATGTGGAGCGTCTGCAGGCCAGTCCAGGAGAAACGGTCACGACCGCGGTGCGCATCGCACTCGATCCGGAGTGGCACACCTACTGGCGCAATCCTGGGGATTCGGGAACCGAGGTTCGGGTGAAGTGGGAGCTTCCTGGAGGTGCGCGGGCCGGGGACATCCAATGGCCCGTTCCGGAGCGATACGAGAGTGCCGGCCTCGTGAGTTATGCCTACCACGGCTCACCCGTATTCCTTTCGGACCTGACTCTGCCCGCTGACGCCCGGCCGGGGCAGCGATTCGAGGTCACGGCGAATGTGTCTTGGCTCGTCTGCAAGGAAGAGTGTCTGCCCGCGTCGGCGCGGCTTTCCACAAGCGTCACCGTGGGCGATTCGTCGGTCTCTGCATTTCATTCCCCCGCCGCTTCCATCGCCGCTCCGGAAGGACGCGAACTCTTCTCCGCGGCGCGCGCGGCGCTTCCCAGGGAGTGGAGTGGTGGCAATGCGAGTGTGCGCACCGAAGGTCAAAGTTACATCCTCGCGCTTCCTCCTGCCGCCACCTCATCGGAGGCGGAGCATGCGCGCGTGCTCGATTTTTTCCCCGACCCGGAAGTCCCTGTGGCATACGCGCGCCCCGTCATCGCGCGGAGCGACTCTGCGGGCCCCTGGACGCTCGTTTTTGCAAAGGGGACAACAGCCCCCCCCGACGGGAGTTCTCCTCCGCTGGTTTCGGGGCTGGTGATGACCGACGCGGGTGCTTTCGTCCTCGCACCAACTCGTGTCGCCATCGCAACGACGGCATCGTCGTCGGGAAGTGCGTCGTCGGGAACTGCGTTGTCGGGAACTGCGTCTTTGGCCTCGACCGAAGCGCCTAGTCTCCCACCCGCAGCGGCAGGCGATTTTGCCCTCATGGCTGCGGGCGCCTTCGGCGGCGGAGTCCTGCTCAATCTCATGCCATGCGTCTTCCCTATTCTCGCTTTGAAGATTTTTTCCGTGACCAAGGCGGGGGCCTCGGACGCGCGAGCCTTGCGCGCGGGTGGCTTGGCCTACGGCGCGGGCGCCATCCTTTCTATGCTCGCGCTCGGGGCGCTGGTCGTGGGGCTGCGCGCGGGTGGAGCCGTCCTCGGATGGGGCTTCCAACTGCAGTCCCCCGCGTTCGTAGCGGCGCTCGCCCTTCTGTTTTTCATTATGGGATTCTCCTTCCTCGGGCTGTTGCCGCTGGAGGTTCCCGCTCGCCTTTTGCCGGGAGGGCTTCTGGCGCGCCGTGGACCCGCTGGAGACTTCGCCGCGGGCATTTTGGCCACGGTCGTCGCGACGCCATGTTCTGCCCCGTTCATGGCGCCCGCCATAGGCTATGCACTCACGCAGCCGCCAGGGCGCATTCTCGTCATCTTCGCGTCTTTGGGCGCGGGCCTGGCGTTCCCCTTTCTCTTGCTCGCGGCCGCACCTGCCGCGGCGCGCGTGTTGCCCCGACCGGGGCCATGGATGGCCGCACTCAAGGAAGTCCTGGCGTTTCCTTTGTTCGCGAGCGCCGTGTGGCTCCTTTGGGTCTTTGCGGGACAAACATCACCGGAAAGCGTTGCGGTCGTCCTCTTGGCGGCCGTGGGATTGTGCGCTGCCGCCTGGTCCTGGCGTTCGCCATCGCTCCCGCGCACTTGGGGCCGTGTGGCGGGAACTTGCGTGGGAGTGCTGGCCGTGGGTGGGCTCGCTTGGCACCTCGCGGGGAGCGACAAAGCCCGGGGCAGCTCCCTGAGCGGCGATCAACGAAACACCCAAGGAAACACCCAAGGAAATACCCAAGGAAATACCCAAGGAAATACCCAAGGAAATACCCAAGGAAACACCCAAGACGGCGTTCTCGCCCCATCGACCTCTGGCGGCGCGGGCACGGCGTCGGCGGGACCTTCGCAGGGCAACGTCGGCAAAGGGGGAATTCCCTGGGTCCCGTTCGCCACGGGCTTGCCTGAGCGCCTCGCACTCGAAGGAAAGGCCGTGTTCGTCGATTACACGGCCGATTGGTGCATCACCTGCAAAGTCAACGAGCGCGTGGTTTTTGGCAACAGCGGTGTGCGCGAGTTCTTGGCCGCGCAGGGAGATCGCATTGCGCTGGTGCGCGCGGATTGGACGTCGGAAGACGACGAGATCACGCGGTCGCTCGAGAGTTTTGGCAGAGCCGGCGTGCCCCTTTATCTCGTGTACTCGGCTGGCTCGTCTGACGCGCCCGCCATCCTGCCGCAGATCC
>JBIKVI010000195.1:0-8237 GCA_044356935.1 Silvanigrellaceae bacterium
GCGGCTGGTGCAGCAGGTGAAGAACGGGGAAATTAAGGTCCTCGTCGCCACCGACGTTCTCTCGCGCGGGCTCCACGTGTCCGCGCTGTCCCACGTTTACAATTTCGACGTCCCCGACGAGCCCGAGAGTTTCGTCCATCGCGTGGGCCGAACCGCCCGCGCAGGAGCCCACGGCTCCGCCATCTCGCTCGTCTGCGAGGACTATGGCTTCAACATGGGCGCCGTCGAGTCGCTTCTTGGGTTCACCATACCGGTCGAGAAGCCCGACGACGCCTTCTATGGTATTACCGACATGTCCGACTTTCCTTTCGATGATCAAGGCCGCGTGAAGAGCGTGAGCCAAGCGGGCCAACCCGCCCCCATTGCCGCTGTAGAACCTGAACGTGAGCGCCCCTACGGCCGACGTCCCGAGCGCACCACTGAGTTCCGTCCCGAGCGGGCTGCTCGACCAGATATGGGAGCCCAAGCTCGTCCCGAGCGGATTCCCGCCGCTGGTGTGGAGGGAGAACCCCGTGTGGAACGCGGTCCACGTCCTGACCTCCGCGGAACCGAGCGACGTCCTCAGGTCGAACGTCCTATGCCTCTCGCGGCTGCTTCCCCCATGAGCAACGAAGCCAACGCTGATCGGGTGGCACCTCGCGGTCGCGGCAACGAAGCCTCGCTCGCGGGCGGCGGACTCGAACTGCCGCGTGATCGCACCGAGGTCCGGCCGGCCCGCGAAGTTCGTGAAATCCGCGCGCCCCGTGATGAGCGTCCTGTGCGCGATGAGCGTCCTGCACGTGATGAGCGTCCTGCACGCGATGAGCGTCCTGCACGTGATGAGCGGCCTGTGCGCGATGAGCGCCCTGCACGCGATGAGCGCGAATTCCGGGCCCCCCGTGACGAGCGCCCAGCACGTGATGAGCGTCCTGTGCGCGATGAGCGTCCTGTGCGCGATGAGCGTCCTGCACGTGATGAGCGCGAATTCCGGGCCCCCCGTGACGAGCGCCCAGCCCGCGAGGAACGTGATTTCCGAGCGCCGCGCGACGAGCGCCCAGCCCGTGACGAACGAGCCGGGAGACCGGACGATCGCGGCGTGCGCGCAGCCTTGCCCCAGCAGCCACGCCGAGAAGAGGAACGTGGTGCACGTCCCGAGGTCCGGGAAGGTCGTGTGGAAGGTCGCCCCGAGAACATCCGTCGTCCGGAAGCGCGCGAAGGTGGCGAGCCCCGCCGCACGGCCATGCCAATTGGCGTCGGCGCGCCTCGCTCACAGGCCTTCGCCGAACGTCGCCCCGAGGGTCGTGAAGCCGATCGTTCCCGGCGCGACGACCGTCCGCGCGGCGACGATCGTGCTCGCGAAACGGTGGAAGAGGCACTTGCCGCCGCGCGAGCGGCCGCAGAACGCCGTCGGGGCGCGATTCAACCCGTGGCTGACTTCAACGCGGCGGAATCCCTTCTCCTCACCGCCGGCGAACGGCTTGGAGAGGCCGTCGGCTTCGTTCAATCCAAGGTCGCCGAAACGCTCGAGCGAAACGTGCCCCTCCTGGGCGGCGTGATCGAGCGCTTCCGCGCCGGCCTCCGCAAAGCACGTCAGGACTGAAGCAATCGCGCAGTCGCTTTCGCGTCGATGGCTCCGTCCGCTTCCACGCTGACGGAGCCATCGCGTTTCAGCACCTCTTGTACGGCAATGAGGGAATCCCCCATGAACGCCCCGCGCATGACGCTCAAGGTCGCGACGCTCAACACCTGGCATGGCCTCGATGGAAAAGGGATGGTCCGCTTCGGGTTACTGGAGGCACGCAGCGAGCGTCTGGCGCGCCTCGCACGACAGCTCAACGCCTTGCGCGCTCTGGACGCCGACGTCGTCCTCCTACAGGAAGTCAATCCGCTTCCGTTCCGGGCGCACTGGTATGCACGTCAGCTCCACAAACGGTGTGAGTACGTATCCTGCAATGCGGGCGTGAAGCTTGGATGGGGCCCACCCTGGAACCTTAACGAAGGGCTCGCAATCCTCTATCCGCAGACGTGGGAGGCGGAGTTCCTCGGCAAAAAACGTCTCTCTGGCGAGTTGCGTTTTTCACCCCTGCGCGTGTCCCAAGTGGGGAGCCCTTACTTGAGCCTCCAGTTGCATGAATCGCGCGTCGCGATGGCCTTGCGCCTCCATCTCCCGCGTCATCGGCAACACGCGAACTCCACGGGAGTCACATCGGTACTGTTGGGTGTCACACATTTGCACCACGCTCCCGCGCTCACGCCCCGCGCGGAGGCTCTCCTCGAGGAAGCCACACACGCGGGACTCACAGAGGACGAACGACAGTACCTTTTGCGGGGATTTAGACAAGCCAACTCGCGCCGAGTGAGCGAAGTCGATACGCTCGCCGCCTGGCTTGAACGCCTGCGGCTCCCAGGCGAACCCGTGATTCTCGGTGGAGACTTCAACTGTGAGCCCGGAAGTGCGCCGATGAGAACGCTCGCGCGGCATGGATGGGGCGATGCCTGGGCGATGGCTCGCGACGTCGAAGACGACCTGCATGCCGCGACCTGGGATCCCACACGCAATCCCCTCGCGTGGCGCTCTCAGAACTTCCACCAACAAGGGGAGGACTACAGCCCGACGGTGCGCGAACTCCTCAAGCGAGTGGATGCTCTTGCTCGACGGATCGACTACCTCTTCGTGTATCCACCCCATCAAATCGACGATCTCGGCCCCTCGTCTGATCTCGGATGCCTTGGCAACCTCCGCAAGGCGCAGCGCTTCGGTTACCTTACCGGAAACCCGCTCTCGCACGAAGGGCTGGTCGTCGACCTCGAGGGGGGAGACTATGGGGCGCGCGCTCCCCATGCTTTCACGGTAGCCGACACGGATCGCTTCGTATCTGATCACTTCGGCGTATACGCGGAGTTCGGAATCACGTCCGAACCGACTCCCTTTCCCAATCAGGATTGAGGGTCGAGAGGGCCACTCCGGCGGCGTATGCCACCGCGGTCGGTACTCGCAGCACGAGTGGACCCAACGAAACGGGAAGCGCTCCGAGAGCACGGAATCGCGCTCTCTCCTCGCTGCTCAACGACGCCTCCGGACCCACGATGAGGCCGACGTCTCGGGCTCCCGCCTGCACCGCGGAATCCAACGCCGAGCGCAGATCATTGAGACGCTCGTCGGAGCGAGCCTCGGCGTAGAGCGGCCCTTCGTCGCAAAGGAACAAGGCTCCCGCGCGGGCGCATTCCGACGACGTACTCTCCGCTGTCTCGACGAGCGCGATTTCCGGCGCGCGGAAACCCTTCGTGACGCGCAAGGCCTCTTTCGCGAGGCGTTCGAGTTTCTCGACCTTGATGTGTTGCTTTCCGTGGGTCCGCTCGCCACGGAACACGACCACGCGAGCCACTCCCATTTCGGAAGCTAACGTGACGACTTCCTCCAGCGTGGATGGTTTGGGTTGGGCGAGGATGAGTGTGATCCGAGAGGCGAAGCGGCGTTCCCTGCGAATATTCGTAACCTCCGCCACCGCAGACTTCTTGTCGCACCGCACGAGGGTCGCGTCTGCAACTCCGCCGCACCCGTCGCCGAGTTCCACGGTAACTCCGGCCTCGAGGCGCAGCACGTGCAAGGCGTAATGGTGCTCATCCTCGGACAACTCAACCTGACGGCCCAAACTGACGCCCGCGAGCGAGTCGACCAACAAACGCCACGACTGTTTTTCCACGGACATGGTTTACCTCAGGACGGCGGAGTTGAGAGGAGCGGCGCCAATGCAGCCCAGGAGTGCGCCGGCGACTCAAGGAACATCGCTGCGCGCTCGTGGGGGTCGGCTTTGGCAAAACGCACGTCCACCATCCAAGAGGCTTGGGCGAATCCCACGCCCAAGAGGAAGCGCAACCCCCGAGCGGTTGAGAACGGGAAAGGGAGCGTGGGGGCGCATGCTGCTGCCAACACTTCGAAACGTTCGCGCGCGCCGACAAGCTCGCCTCGCGCCTCTTCGGTAAGGTGCGCCATGGCCTCCAGGGGACAAAGGATAGCCGCGCACTCCTCGAGGCTCCCGCAGAGCTCCTGGATTGGCAAGGTTAAACTCAATGCCAGGACGCCCTCGAAACGCACGGTGGCACCGAGTCTACGGGCAACCGAGCTGTCGACGAAGGCGCCGACGAGCGACTGCCGCACAGCGAGACCTTGCAATGGCTGCGGACTGCGCTCGAGCCGGTCATCGGCCTCGAGGAGGGCCAAAACCTCGGAGGAGAACGCCACCGGTCGAAAAGCGTGGCTGCGGATTCTTGTCATGGAGAAGGCCCTTCGTGAGGGGCTTCCCGCTCATCACCGAGGCTGGGCGGAAGGCACCGCTTGCGGGCTCAACACAATCACAGGAGGTTCACCGGTGGCAAGCTTCGAGACTACACCTGGCACCGAGCGACGGATCTTCTCGAGGACCATCTCTGCTCGGCCGCCCGGAACGGCGCTCACGTAGCGCACGTCCTCCTTGGTGATCTCCGTGGGTACGAGCAGCGTGTCCTCGCCCAACGCGAAGCCACGCAACACACTCTCGACGGCGACGACATCGCGATCGGAAACGCGCCTGTCCACCCAAAATCCCAAGTTCCCAGCCGGGGCGTCAGGGCGCTTCACGCGATGGAGTCGCGAGAAGCCGGACGCGGCCTTCTCGATGGCTTTGCCGGCTGTCTCCTGGAAGCCGGGGTCGTGCATCGCGCGGCTCCAGTAGTGCCGCAACATGCGACCGCCCACGAGTCCGACCACGTCCACGCGCTCTAGCACGCCCGCTTTGTCGTCGGATCGGACTGTGAAGACGGCGAGCAATCCCGGGTTGGCCGAGAGGGTGGACAACGACAGGGGCAGCACCGGCGGCCATGCCCTGGACTCGCCGCGCTCACGTCCGACGCGTGCCGACGTCTCGAGGAAACCAAGGATCTGTTTAGCCCAGTCAGGTTTGAAGACGAGGTTCTTGTTCTGCAAATGGAACAGGAACTTATTCGAAAAGACGGCCGCGCGCTGCGAAAGCGGCGACACCACGGAGTTCACCTCGACGTCACCCGGCGCCACCGCCTTAAGCGCGGCGGCCGGCTTGAACCTGTAACCTTGGTCCTCCGCAGCGCCGTCGATGGCATAGCTCAACACGGCCTCGGGCGGCGTGACGTAGATCTCCTTGTTCTTTTCGTCCACGAGGAGCGCCGCGTAGGGAGCGACCTGCGGCGCCCTGCGCGCGGGATTCGCGGTCGTGTTTCCTTGAGACCCTGCCTCGCCGCCGGCAGTGGCGTTGGTCGCTGAGTTGGTGGCGGCGTTGGTGGCACGGGGGCGCAAACCCTGCTTCTCAAGCTCGGCCACGATGAGACCGGTCGCAAGCGTCAACGTTACCCGCGCCTCGGGCTCGGGCCCCGCCTCCACCCGCCAGGCGGGCGCGAATTTAGTGAAATCCTTCGTAACGGCCTGCACAAACGGCTTCACTTTCGACTCAGGAACCTCGAGCCCCTTGAGATAGTCGGTGAGGTATCGCGCGATGGCGGTGAAGGCGAGACCGCGGCGCTGCTTGGCGTCGAGCGTTCCGTTGCGGAGAGCTTCGTGCGTCTCCTTTTCTACGCGAAGAGTGTGTGTCACCACGGAGGCGGCCGAGTTCCCCGGCGCCGCGTGCGCGGCAGGAACCAATCCGCCGCTTGAATGGAGGAGGAGTTGGCACCCCGCCAAGGCCGCCAAGGCTGCAAAGGCTGACATCGCCGGCGCGACGAGAGCCGCCGGCCACCGATCAGCACGAACGAAGGAATGACGCGTCATCGAGCTCAGCCCCCGACGATGGGGAGGATGACCACACCGGACTCGCCGCCGCCGTCCTCTCCGAACTTCGCGCTTTCGAGGAGGGCGTTGTCTTCGGGGCTCGAGACGCGCAGCACGCCTCCCGATCCGAGCAGCAACTTTACGACCTTCGCTTCCGCAGCCGCTCCCATGGCGACGGGCGCGACGGTCAGCTTCTTGCCCTGGAACTCGATCTTGACAGTGCCGCAGGTGACGGCCGCCTGCGGTACAGCTGGAAAACGAAACACCAGCGGCGTTCCCTCGGCGGTCTTGGGCACTTTGGACTTCCCGGCTACGAAGGGCTTGTAGACGTCCTTGAGATTCGCCGTGAGGATGATGCGAAGCACGCCATTGGAGTAGATCTCGCTGCCCTGGGAACGCAGCGCCGCTTTCCAGTCTTCGACGATGCGGCCATCTTCCTTTGCGCAAGCCTTGGCCAAGTGGTCGCTCAGGCGCGAGACGCCGTTCTGCCGGGCCTCGATCTCGGCCGCGAGCCCCGACTTCCGCTCGCCTTGCTGGGGCGCATAGTAGCCGTGTACGCGAATTTGCTTGCCAAGGAAGTCGTGCGTGACCTCGGCTTCTGTCGAGGCGTGTGCACTGGGAGACGACAAGGGCGCGAGCGCGACGCTCGCCAATACGGCGATGGCCCGACAGATTGGAGCTAAAGAGCTGCAAAAGGATGGCTTCATAAGACCTCAGACCACAGCCCGCGACGACTCACTTCCCGCACTCGTGCCGTGCGTGCCCGATTCGGCGGGGGGAGCGCCCAGTCTCAGTTCCAGCGCGCACGCATTCAGTAGGTTACTTTCACTCGCGAGCGCCACGGCAAGCCTTTTCCACACCACCTCGTCAACGCTCTGACCATGGCTCACGTGCCAGAGGGTCCTGCGCACATCGTCGAAGAGGCGAGGCAAACGCACGCCCATCGCGGCGATCTCGCGTTTGAGCGTCTCATCGGCGGTGAAAGACAACGCTTCATGTGTGACTTTACGCAGGTTTTCCAATCCTTGACGCACGAGATCGGCGGAATGCCCCTTGAGAATCCGCCGCAGCTTGTCGCGTTCCGAAGCGTCTTCTATCGCCACGCGCTCCTTGTCGCGCTCCGCACCTGTCATCTCGTCGACTTTCGACGTGAGCCACCTGAACCTCTCCATGGTCGAGCGCGGAGCCGCGCCGAACAGTGCCTCGAGCTGATCGGCGTGCAGTTCGAGGAACGCGATGAGGGAGGCCGTAATCGACGCCCCCGAACCAGCCGACTGGAACTCGCGGCGCAGTTCAGACACCTCGCCGAGCGTGCTCCTCACCTGTTCTAAGGGAACCGGGCCGAGCACCTCACGGATCTCCTGCGCCGCCACGACCCCCTCGTCGGCGGACTGGATGCGCTTGTCCTCCCGTCGAAGCGTCTCCTCGAGGTTAGCGATCTGGTTCTCCACCTCTTTCTTGCGCCGGTAAAGGCTCCAAGCGAAGGGAGCGCACAGGGGAATGGTCACGAGAAGGGCGCAAAAGGCGACCGCCAACCAGAAGCCCCGGTTGACGCTCCTCCAGCGCTCAAGCGCTCCTTCTCTCCGCTTCTCGAGGCGAAATTTGTTGTCCTCGTACTTCTCCCGATTCTCGAAGTGATGGATGGCCTCACAGAGAAAGTGCGCATTGTCGGCGTAAGGGGCGAGGCCCTTGAGCGCCTGGAAACGCTCGTAGCGATGGAGGATATGACTCTCCGCCTGGAAGACCTTGGCCTCGAAGTACTGCGCCGCGCGACGAGCCTGGAGACTAATCTTGTTGCGTTCACCCTGGGGGAGGGCCATCCACCGCGCGATGGACTCGTCGAGTGCCGTGATGCGCTCGCGCAACGCGTCAAGGCGGGCCTGATGAACGTCGATGAGGACGAGCTTGTCCTCGAGGACTCGGCGCGCGTCGACGCCGCGGCGCCAGGTGGCGCATTCGGCAGTGAACTCAGGGGTGAAGACCGCCTCGAGGGCGAGGAGCGACTTGTCGGCCTTGCGGATGTGCACGGCCCGCAGGTTACTGCCTTTGTTCTGGAATATGCCGGCGAGAAGTGCGGCGTGTTCTGCCACGTCGCCCATCTGGGAGGCTGGAAAGCGTGTCATGGAGATCTCCTTTCGCCTTCCAACGATTCTAGCAGGTTGGCGAGGATCACGTGTCAAAAACGCTTGGGAGATTGGGATGACCTATGTTACACCCTCGAGCGTTTTGCCGCGACGACCACAGGAGCCGAAAATGCCCTTCACCGACCCGAAGACCTTGGAAGCCGAAGTTTCCAGGCGTCGGACCTTCGCCATCATTTCCCATCCGGATGCGGGCAAAACGACCCTGACCGAAAAACTCCTCCTCTTGGGAGGTGCCATTCGGCTCGCCGGCTCCGTGAAAGCCAAGAAGTCGAAGAAGTTCGCCACTTCCGACTGGATGGAACTCGAGAAACAACGCGGCATCTCGGTGTCGACGTCGG
>JBIKVI010000457.1:0-2916 GCA_044356935.1 Silvanigrellaceae bacterium
AAATCGCTAGTTTCTTGTCGGTAACCAATCCGACCCAGACAAAGCCAAGTCAGCAGTCTGGAACTTAATGCGCACTGTAAATCGTCTACCTGCCCCGTCTAACAAAGTTGAAAATAATTTTGTAGGCTTTTTTCACGAACACGGAGGTCGTGATGAGGGTGTGGAAGGATGCAACTCGAGCAGAGCAGATTCAGTTTTTGGCTATTGAAGAGCTTTTTTCGACGAGTCCACATTTGATGGATTATTTGTTCGATGCCAATTCACCAAAGTTAAAATATCCCGCTGATGATATTTTGCAATTTTGCGGTAGCTTTAGCTCAGGGGATCGATTGTTGATTAAAATTGCTCTTGATATTTGGTGTGACTCAGGTTCAGCTAAAATTTATGAACTCATTGGTGCAGATTCAGTGATTTTAAATTCAGCAATCTCTTCGCTTTCAATTTTATCTCGGTCCAGTTGACTCAGCCTGAGTTTATATTCTCTTGGGGTGAAGCTCGATTTTCCCTCATGTAGCTCTTTGACTAAAACCCTAAAATATTCTCGCGGATTGATCTTGTTTAGTTTACAAGACTCAACGAGGGAAAATAATATTGCCGCCGTTTCAGCTCCCCGCAAAGAATGCGTTCCGTACCAGGTTTTTCTTCCAATCACTGAGTTTCTCAGAAGTCTTTCTTGGTGATTGTTGTCAATTGGAAGCTCCGGGTTTTTTAAAAACTTGGTGAAACCATCATAGTTTTTTAAAAAATAATTCATTGCTTTTCCAAAAGAACTCTTCTCTGAGTATCCACCGAGATCAGCCATTGCTTGCGCTTTCATTTGTTCAAATAAAGGCCGCATTAAATTTCGAAGTCTTTGGTGTTTTTCAGGAAATTTTTTCTTTAGTTCTTCTAATCTGTAAATACTTTGATACTTTTGAATATAAAATTCAGCGTCATCGTAGTTTTCTCGAGCCTTTTTAAAATAGCGTCTGGCGTGGGAATTACAATACAGATTCTGGATTTCAACTTTGCTATTTTCTTTGCGGTGCAGGTTCGTCTCTCTCACTGATTTTGCGTATCCTGAATAAACATCACTCATTAAATACTCACACCTGGATTGAATCAATAATTTCGATGCCACATCTCCGCTCCGGGTTTCGTGGCATTCAAAGTAACAACTCTCCTGGTTTGAAAATCCCCACAAGTACCACCTGGATTTATCATGACCCTCCAGCATTCGGTGCGGGGTTTCATCAGCGTTTAAGTACTTTGAAACTAAAATCTCATTTTTTAAACGCCGGTAAGCAATTTTGACAAAATCTGCAACTTCATGACTTGTTTGGATTAAACTTTGAGGAGGTAAATCTTTAACACCCTCTCTCTTTGCAATATTTGCATATCTTTCAACTGGAATTAAATCACAGTACTTGCTCATCGAGACATCAATACTGAGTTCATCAGAGTAACTTGATCCTGGAGTTATTCGTGGGGGGCTTGGGGCTGTTTGCATATCTCCGTGGCAGCTTGAACAGTTGTATTTGTGTCTCATCTGAACCACGACATAAAACTGAGCCGGGACTTTGGTTAAAAACTCAGACTCCTCCACAAGACCAGAATCTTTGAGCTGATTTCCGCAGCATTTGCAATTCGGGACAGTTTCAAATTCAACCTGACGCTCAATGAGCGGAAGATTCGGGTATCTCTCACTTGGACGCTGGATTTTCTTTTTCTTGGTTTTTGTACCCTTATTTTTTGTCTCAGACTGAGACTTTGTTTTTACTCTCTCTGAGCTTTTGCCATACAGCTTATTTTTAATATCAATAAAGTGTTCTTCAACAAAGAGCTTTTTCTGCTTAAGCTCCTCATTTAAGGCCTCCAAGGTTTGAACTCTTTTTTGCAGTTGCCTCCTAAGGCTTTGCTCGCCTTTGAATAAAATCAAAAGATCTTCTTTTGATAACATCGAAAGTTTTTCAAGGGGAACTTCGTCAAATAAAATCTGTTGATTCATCGAAAATAAGTTTTTTCTAGATTGGACTGACTTGCAACTCTTGACTCGCTGGGAATGAACTTTTTTGCAAACTTTGTTTTTTAATTTCTGAGGGGCTCTCAACAAATCGCTTTTCAAGATCTGCACCTTCGAAAAACAGTGCAAACTCAGCCTCGGTTAAAATAATGTCCTGCTTATAAAAAGGGTTTATCCTGCAGAATAAACCCTTCTCCATTCGCTTTGAAATAATCACAAATCCAGTCCCGTCATAATAAAGACATTTCATCGATGTTCTCTTCGAATTGATAAACACAAACAAATGACCCGAAAAGGGGTCCTGATTTAACACCACCTTTGATTTTGAAAACAATGTATCATAGGAAGCCCTCATATCTGTGGGCTCCTTTGAAACAAAGATCTTCGTTCTGCGGTTAAATGTGATCACTTACTCTCCATTCAGGCCACTTTCTTTAAAAAATCCACCAATTGATCAACTTCAGAAAATCTGATCAGCTTTCCATTGTCCCACATCATCTCAACCCCTTGGCACGGCCCGCTTTGAAGCGAAATAAGGTTTGAGGGGGATTCCTCGATTTTAATTTCCTTGAACTCTTCAGCCGGAAAATGACCCTCGCGCTTTAATTTCTTCGCTCTGCCAATTAATCCCGCCATTTTTCTATGATCAGCCCCCAAGGCAGAATAAAATCCACTTCCAGGGCCTGTCCACTGCTCCCAGGCCAACAAAATTTCCATCAGCATTTCGTCCGGAACTCTTGTAATTCGACCCTTCGGCGTTCGATAGCTACTCAGTCTTTTCTTCAATATCTCTAAATCCATACGATGCACCTCCATGTGTTCGTGAACTTAGCTTATCAAATCAATTTTAAATTAGTAGACGGGGCAGGTAGACGATTTACTTTAGTTCTTGACGAATTAGGATATCTTCCGCA
>JBIKVI010000432.1:0-2914 GCA_044356935.1 Silvanigrellaceae bacterium
CACGCCCCTCCTTCACATCCTCGGCCTTCCAATCTAACAGTATGGATGGGCGCGGCCGGGCAATCGACAACATTTTTGTTGAACGACTTTGGCGCAGCGTGAAGTACGAGGACATCAACCCAACGACAGGCCGTGCCAGTCGCTCGACTACGAGACGCCTTGGGTGGTGCATCACACCGAGGAGGTGGGCGCACGAAAAGGCAAGACGGTCAGCAGAAAATCAGAGGCGCTCGGCCAGGTCGAAAATAGCTTGGTTGTTAAAGTTCGACAAAAGATTGAGGCTCAGCGAGAGGCCTACCTGCACTTGCACCCAAATTGAACCTTCTTCAAAGACTACCTGCATTGTGCTGAGTTCGTTGAAAATGGTCACCGGCTGCGTCAAGCCAACGCAGTTTTTGAACGGAGTCCGAAGGGGCGCGGTGAACAGGAAAGTATTTGCGCCGCCGTCTTGAATCGGGCCGGGCCCTTGAATCTCGAGTTTGTATCCTTCGGCGATGAGATCTTTGGTCGATACGGTGAACCGGATGCCTTGAGCAAAGCTTTCACCCCGGGAGCCGAGAACGACCTCGGTTGGGCAGTTGCCTGTGCCTGACACGGGAAGACGGTCGACGCTGCTGAGGACCTGAGCAAAAGCGACGGTGGAGATGCTAGACGCGAGAGCAGTGGCTAGGATTTTGGATGTCATTTGAATTCTCCCGAGAGACTTTTACTGCGCCGCAAAGTGATTCTGAGCGGCTGTCCTTGTTTTAGGCTCGAAGTCGTTCGTGTCATAGGAAGTCCAGGTCATATCATAACACCCTGGATTTATATACAAAATTAACGGAGCGGGTCTTCACGCCGTCGCTTCAGCCCGAGTTCCGCAAGCTGCGTGGCCCCCGGCGGAGTCGGGCTTTGCGTCAGCCAGAGATGAGATCAACGACGCGTACCTGTCCCTCAAAGCCCCTGGTCCCCTTAACGTGCTTTATTTTCCGTTTTCTGAGGGGACCCCTTGGAGAATCTTTAAAAAGGGGGAGTGACCCACTCGCGGCGCCACTCCCCCCTTTTTTTGCGTCGTTCTGGCGTCTTGGGAACGATTTTCCGGCAGCGCAATTCAGTTCACTCCGTTAGCATTAAATAACCAACCCAAGGCGCATAATGTAACTAAAAACGGTGAATGTGAATTAAGTGAACGTACTTCACTTCTGATAACGGACATTATCATGAGTGAGATACTGACAAGGAGACGTCCAAAAAAAAGACGACATTTGCGTCGTCATTCGGCACCCAAAAAAAGGGGGAAAGCCCGAAAAGAACGAATCACCCTCACACGCGAGATGTTTCGTTCGCGAATGCTGAGTCAGGCTTTAGCACCTCGCCCAAGAAAAACGCCGTGAGTTCTCGGGCCCCGCGCAAACCAGCCTTCTGGTAGATGGCAAGCCCCTGGGTTCGCGCGGTCCTTTCACCAGTCCCACGGGTGGCTGCGACGTCCTTGAACGCGAACCCCCGCATGAGCAGGAGCGCAACCTCCCTTTCCGCTGGTGTGAGGCCCCATGCTATGAACTGGTCGTCAATGTCGGCCCTTAAGCGCGTAGCAGACTCTCGAGAGCGCGCGGTGAATCGGGCATTCTCCTCGAGCACCGCGTCGAGGCGCTTCTCTAAACCCACATTGGTGCGCTTCAAGGCGACCATCTCCGCCACTGTGAGCGCGAGAAGGATCAACGACACCGTCCCTGCCCCGATTTCAACGAGGACGTGGGAGAGCGCAACTCCCTCGTCGAGATCACCCACAATGTCGAACCCCAACCCCACCACGAGGATGAAAAGCAGGCCAGCGAACAATGTTGAACGGAGGACGCGACATGGTGTCGTGCTCCGCGCGCTCGAGTCCCATGCCAAGCCCCAGCAGGCCATCGGTCAGGAGGTTCGAAAAGAGAATCTGGATGGGCGTGAGCATGGCCTTGAGGCCCACGAGCGGCGAGACGGCCACGAGGATGACTTTCGCCACGTTGCCTGAAAGCGAGAACATGAGGAAACGGCGCAGGTTGTCGTAAACCACTCGGCCTTCCTCGATGGCGGACACGATGGTGGCGAAGTTGTCGTCGAGAAGAACGATATCGGCCGCTTCCTTCGCCACGTCGGTGCCCGTGCCCATGGCCACGCCGATGTCGGCCTTGCGCAGGGCTGGCGCATCGTTCACGCCGTCGCCCGTCATGGCGACCACGTGCCCATTGGCCTGGAGGGCGGCCACGATACGCAACTTCTGTTCCGGCGAAACGCGCGCGAAGACTTTGGCTGTTTCCACGGTTTTGCGCAGCGCGTCCTCGTCCAGGGTTGAGAGTTTCGCACCCGTAACGGCTTCGTCGTGCTTTTGGCAGATGCCCAGGTCGAGGGCGATGGCCTTTGCCGTGGCAGGGTGGTCGCCCGTAATCATCACCACGCGCACGCCCGCTTTGCCGCACGTAGCCACAGCCGCTCGGGCTTCTGGCCGCGGCGGGTCGATCATCGCGCACTGACCAAGGAACACGAGGTCATTTTCCCACGAGGCCCCCGTTTCTTTGAGTTGCGATTCGGAAAGTCCACGCGCGGCCACGGCGAGGACGCGCTCGCCCCCCTCAGCCCAGGCCTCGGCCTGGCGAACCATCGCTCCCTTCACTCGATCGTCGAGGTCAACGATGCGGCCTTCCACCAACGCCGTGCGGCATCGCGAAAGAACCTGCTCCATGGCCCCCTTGGTGATTGCGACGTGACGTTGCCCCGATGCGGTTTCCAACAACGCCTTGCACTGTGGGACCTCCATGGTGGTTCCAGCGTAAGCCCGCCGTTTGACCTGTGTGACAGAGTTTCGTTATTGGATTGCGAGCGAACAGACATTGCTGCGGACGCCCTCGCTAAGTGTGCGCTCGTTTCGCCGGCCCCCCTCAGCGCCTCGATTTCA
>JBIKVI010000150.1:0-10524 GCA_044356935.1 Silvanigrellaceae bacterium
CACGTGAAGGACTTCATTCGCAATCGGGTGTCCGAGGTCGAAGCCAGCCTTCAATCCATCATACGCCCGCTTCCCCGCGTTCCCGCTAGGCTGTCGTCCTACGACTTGATGACACTCTTCAAGAAACAACGCGTACACGCCGCTCTGGTGGTCGACGAGTTCGGCGGCACCCTAGGATTCGTGACCATGGACGACTTGGTGGCCGATCTCATCGACGAGGATGTCGGAGCGGCCTCGGACTGGCTCCAAGTGTTGCCCGATGGCTCCATGCTCCTCGATGGCGAGGTTACCCTCACCGAGCTTGAGGAGGATTACAAACTCGCACTTTCCCATAGCGAGGTTTCCACGGTCGCCGGACTTTTCCTCGCACAGAGGGGAATGGTGCCGAGCATCGGCGACATCGTGGAGTTCAGAGGCATTAGGCTCGTTGCCGAGGACATCCGCGGCGTGAAAATAGTCCGGGTGCGCGTGCTGCCACGAGTCGAAAAAACCAAAGAAACAACCAACGTAACTTAGCTCGCGGTGCGCGCGGACTTGACTTTGGTTGCCAGAACCCACACCGCTACAGCCGCAAGCCAAGATGCGCGAACACGGCAAGACCGTGGCTCTCGAAGTCGAGCGACGCACCAGAGCGCGAGAGCCGCACATCGTCACGCTGATAGGCCGCCGACAGTCCGCCGGAAAGCAGGCCAGCGATGGGGGAGCTCAGACCCGTTCTGATGACGTAACGCCGCATCGTACGCGCGGTATGGGAAGCGATGTCGTCCTTGGGTGAGTATCCTCCCGAGAACCCTTTGCCCATGCCGAAGGTCGTGTCCCAATGGAGGCGGTGCCGCGTATCGAGGTACCTCCCTGCGTGCAGGCCAAGTTCGACGACACCTTGCGTGAACGCACCTGCCACCGAGGGCGCGTTGGGCGAAGGACTTTGCCCCGCCTCCACCGAGAGGGTTTCCCACGTTCCGCGGGCGCCCAATCCCAGAGTCCACGCGCTCGAACGCGGCGCCATCCACACGAGGTCGAGAGCGTAAGCCGGACCACGCGCTGCGCTCTTTTCGCGCACGTCCCACCAGGTGTTCACGAAGCCAACACCCATGTCGAGCGTCACCAACGAGGGCAGGACTTCCGGCCGCAGCCGCGCTGGCACTTCGGCAACGAGCTTGCCGACCATGGAGGGTTCCAGGGTCGCGCATTTCCCGCTGGAACTCGAGCCGAGTTGTATGCGCACAGGCCGCAGCCATGTGGCTCGTAGGTTGGGAGGCAGGACGACGTTCGAGGTGTCGCCCAGCGCAGCCCGCCTCTTGTCGGTGGGGCGGAACCGCTCGCCCACGAAGACGATGCGGCCTGCCGTAACAAGCACATCCGTTGCGTCTTGGAAGCCAACGAGTCTACCCACGGCGGGGGACCGCCTATCGGAAATATAGGCCTCCACCGCGCACCCCTTCTGCGCATAGACGGCAACGCTGGGAAGTCCTTTGACGCGCGGTCGCTTGGCCGCCACGGGCGCGGGGGCGTCCGCGGGGGCGGGGGCGTCCACGGGCGCGTCCGCGGGGGTTCCGTTGCTGGTCTCCTTTCCCTGTGTGGTCTCGGGCACGCCTTGCGCGTCTGGAGTCGCCGGGCTGTTTCCTTCCGAGAGCGCCAAACCAGGCACTAGGACCGATGCCGAGGCCACGAGGTGGAGCACGAAGGGGATGCGCGTCATCATTCGCATGAAAATGGACTTTCGCTTATGCCCGAGCCGCCTTGCGACAACACCAGACTCTGGAAGAGGCTCGGATCATCGCACGTCGAGCCTACTGCCAGCGAGTGCCCTCCCTCGGGTTCGCGATCGATGACGAGCTCGACCGCCTCGTTCGCGCTGGTGATCAATGCCCAAGCAGGAATCTCGATGCCACGCACCGCGGGCGCATCGAGTCCCTGGCCGTTGAGTCCAGTGGCGTCGGTCACGAGGCGTCCATGCGCCACTCTGGTCGCCACTCCATCGACCTTCTTGCGGATCTCGTAGCCAAGTCCAGGCGACCCCACGGGCAGCGAGAAGGGCACGGAGCCATGGTTCTGCATGGCGACATCGATGCGCAGGACGCCGCCTTCGGGCGACGAGGCAGGCTGCAGCACGCAAGCGTGCTCGCGCACGAGGATGGGACGGAGGCGGGCCTTCCCGCATGCGGTTCGCTCGACGGTGCTCACGTTCGGACGAGGATCCCTCGCTACAAAAGGATTGCGCACCTCCGGACTCGTGAGCGATGCGCCCGCTAGGGTGGCCGCGAGTCGGAATCTCAGGGGCTTCTCGGACGCGTGCGGGTAAGGAAACGAAACACTCCAGGCTTCGCCATCGCGCGAAGCTTCCACGACAGTGAACTCGGCGCCCGTCGCGGCCTGCCAAGTGCGGCCATCGCTCGTGGACTCCAGTCTCGGAAATTCGCCTTCGGCGAACGGCCGTCCATCGAGCACGGCGGATGCCTGGAACAAGAACACTTTCCCGCGCTCGGCGACCCAGGGCTGCGAGGGCTCGAAGAGCGACAGCCGAGTGGCACCGTCGGAGCTGACGAAGACATCTTCCACCAGATTCGCCACGACCTCCTCGCTGGCCCCCGTTCGCGTTACGGTGACGCGCAGCGAGGCGTCACCGAAGACACCCGGTGGGAAGCTGAACACGAGGGAGTCTTGGAGCGCGGAGGCGAGCAGAACGCGTTCGCCGCCGTCGGGCAGGATGACGCTGGCGCGGGCGCTGTGCCCCGCGTAGGCCAGGGTCCTCGCCACGCCCGAGACACTAGCGCCTTGAGGCGTTCGAACATCGGTGCGCAGCTCGATCTTTTCTCCCGCCACAACGAAACGCCTTGGCTTGTCGCGCGCGCCGAGGCGCGGCACCGCGGCTCCTGAGGTTGCGTTGCCAACCACGAGCTTCGGCGCGAGCGAGAGATCCTCCTCCTGGGCAGAGCCGTTGGAAACGACCTCGGCGAGGTTTCCCGTTCCATCGGAACACACCGCCCTGAGCGAGGCGACGTCGGGTTCACTCCAGGTGCGCTTCACCGAGAAGGAGGCCTGCCATGGGAATTCACGCGACGAGGTGCGCGTCCAGCGCCCGAGCGTGAGCGTCCCGTCTTGCTTGCCGTTGACTTCGAGGATGGCCAGCGGACGACACTCGGGCGTGCGAGGATCGCCATCGGCGGCGGAGAGCGTGCCCCCGAGAAGCACCTGGCTCGTGGCCGAATCGCGGACAGTGCCGAAGGACAGGGAAAGGCGAGGCGGAGCGTCGTCGAAGAGGAAGCGCATGACCACGGGGCGTCCAATGGCCTCGGAACGGCCATCCACCGCACGCAGGGGCGACAACGTGAGAGTGGCGAGGCGTTCGGGGCGGTCGAACACGACCGGAACGCGACCTTGGGCACCCTGGTGGATTCGCCGCGCTAGCACCTTCCCCGTAGCTTCGTCCCGGAGCACGGATTCAACAGCCCACGACTTCGCGACGGAGCCGTAAACCTCATCTTTCCTTAGGGCATGCCTAATGTCGTAACGCACAGCAAGGCTGCGATCGCGGGTGCGGACGATGCCGTCGTCGGGGAGCGCACTTGCGTCGAGGGAGCGCGATCCAAGGTCGACAGCCAGGTTGGCATCGTCGACGGCCCGGGGGCCGAGGAAGGATGCGACGCTCGGCGCGTCCTCACCACCTGAACAACCCGCGCTCAAGGAAGCGAGCGCGAGCATTCCCACGGTGAAAAAGGAACATTGCGTGGGCCACCTTCGCCTCATCATCGGAAGAACTCCTTCAAGATGACGAGCCCAGCCCCGCCCGTGCGCAGTCGCCAATCGTAGTTGATCCCGTTCTTATTGAGGACGAAGCCATTGGCTGGATTCACGGGCGGCTGCTCGCCGAGCTGGGTCCCGAAGCGGTAGTCCCTGTCGTCGAGGCGCCACTCCAGGTTTCCGATGTCGGAGTTCGCGTGCGTCGACAGAAGCTCGAGATTGGGGCTCATGACCCCACCGTTGATGACGAGGTTTACGAACACGCGTGCCTGGACGGCCTGAGTCGCGTAAAGAAACGCGTCGACCCGCGAAACTTCGAGCGCCGTGCGATCGTTGGTGAGGGCCGCCCGCTTGCGAGGCTCGCCCCGGGCATCCAAGAACAGCTCATCTGGATAATGTCCCGACTCCACGATGACGGCCATACGCTTGCTTTCGGTGGGATCCGACCGCCGGTAGGCCATGACTTCGGGGTAGCGAGCCCGGCGTCCGAGCCGCTGGAAGTCGGACTTGGGCAACCAGGAGTATGGCGACGAGATGGCGCGTGAGGGAGCTCCCTCCACGACGACGTTCGATTCCAAGGGAACATTGAGGGGGCAGGTCGTCACCCCGGTGAACTTTACGCCTCCGAACACCCGTGTCTCGTCGGTGCACGAGCCCTTGGACATGGACTCGGGAGATCCCACGACGATGTCCTTGAACGAGACGAGGTACATGCCGTCCTTGCGTTGTCCCACGGCCTCCCTCGCAGCGGCGAGCGCGGCGACCTCGTCGTCGGGGAATGGGAAGGGCGAGGCGCGCGCCACGAGATCGTCGACAATGAAAATATTGCGCGCATATATCGTCCCAAGGCCGGCATAAGTTCCCAGAATCACCAGATCGCCGTCGACGAACACTTCTCCGCCGAACGCGATGGGCCTTTCAGGAGTGCCCTTGAGCACGAGGTTGCCGGCGTGCACCCGATCGACGAAAACGTTGGCGGAGGCGATGGGATCGAAAGCGCGGATGAACCCGTTCATGCGCGGACGAATGTCCGTGGCTCCAAGGTCTGGCCACTTATTGTCGCGAGGGAATACGGGAAGACCCTCGTTTTTGTAGTTCGTTTCGCGGTTATCGGCGGGAATTGCGGCGCTCATTTTGCCACCGGGGAAGCCGACGTTGGAATAGAAATTGCCCCACACGGAGAAGTTTATTCCCGCACCGGGGTGAGAATCGGGAGTCGCGCCTGGTCCGCCCGGGAAGATGCCTCCGACGTGTCCCTTGATCTCCATGTGGCACCAGAAGCATTCGACGCTCTTGGTGAGGACGGCGGCATTGAAGAACTGCTCAAACCAGTTTCCGGTGGCCTCTCCTTCGAGCCCCTGGGCGTCAGTGGCGCGCACGCGGACCTGAAGCGCCGTCGCTTTGTCTTTTGTCTTGTCCCAGGCCAAGGTCACGCTGCGAATTTCCGGTCCCGCTGGAACGAGAGGGGCCCAAGCGCCCGCGCTCCCCGACCTCCACTCCACGACCTGACCCGCGACCCGACCCGCCTCTTGCACTTGCCAGGCCACTGTCAACTGGGCATCTTTCACGAGGAGCCCGCCGTCCACGGAAATCGAAGGGGCGGTGACGACCGGGGGGAGTGTGTCGACCGCCACGGACAGGCGGACCTCGTTACTCTTCTTGGCTGGAGAGGACTCGGGAGGAACGGTACGGCGTGCCGAGACGACGAGATTGCGGCGGCCCTCGGCAACAAGCGCGTCTGGGAGCACGAGGGAGCGAGCGAAGGGAACGACCGTGGTTTGGCCCTTGTCGTCGACGAAGACGAGCTCGTGCTTCTCGACTTCATCGCCGGTGAGCTCGAGCTCGATGCCGGCGCCGACTTCACGCAACGAAACATCGAGCTTCGCCGGCCGTCGAGTAAACGCGAAGTCTGGAGCGCCCTTCACCTCGAGGACGAGGTTCACTTGGCCACGGTCGAGGTATCGACCGTGGTACGCGCCGCGATTGCCAACGCGATCGGCCGTGACCGCGCCGATGACACGGGCCGCGGGGTCGCCACCGAGGCCCTCCCATGCGGCAGCGGAAAGCGCCGTCGTGCCGCGGGGCTCTAACTCACCCTCAGAAAGAACGACGCAGGCGGGACCCGGGTTCATTTCGGCCGCGTTCACGCTGGACTTCGTCGGGGGTGCGTCCTCCGCGATGGAGTAGGCACGGAAGTCGTCGGCACTCGCGCAAGCGACTAAGGCGGACGCACGCCCTTCGTAGTCGGCCCGGTCGAGAACTTCCCACGATACGGTAACGTCGGAGGAACCGCTTCCGCGCGTCCAAATGACGCTGGTTTCGGGCGCGTCCGCGTCGACGCGAAGAACAGTCATAGCCGTTCCGGTCGCCTTTCTGTCGCGGGAGCGAAATCGCGCCGTCACTCGGACATCGCCCGATCGGCGGCCCGAAAGATCCACGACCTTCGCGCCTACTCCACCCTCTGTTGAGAGCACAGCACCGCCGTCCTCGACGAGCGTCACCAACCATCCACCGGCGCGGGCGGTTTCCCGGCTGTCGGAGGCGAGATCGACGAGATGAGGATCGAGCACGACGCGTCCAGGTAGGACGATGGAGTCGCCGGCCGCGGGACTCAATCGAAATCCGAGTGGCTTGTTGGCGACAGGAATCGCATCCGCCGCCGCAGGGACGGGCACGCTGCGTGCGCGTGTCGAGCCGAAGCCTGGATCTCCGCCGCAGGCAGCGCAGAGCCCAAGGGCCAAAGCTACGAAACTCAGGACCACCGGAGGGTGGGCCGATTTACGGTGTGTGACGATCATGGGTCTTTTCCTCTAAGTTCCCATGATTCCGTTCGGCACCCGGGCGCCGAACCTTAACGAAACCAATCCGAATCCGTCTTAACTAAAGGATTTCAAATACCTGAGCATCCTCTCGTCCGTCCTCGTTTTTCCTCCAAACCCTCAAAGCTTAGCCATATCGACCACGAAACGGTAACGCACGTCGCTTCCCACCACGCGTTCGAAAGCTTCGTTGATAGCCTGTGGGGCGATGGTCTCGATGTCGGGAGCGATGCCGTGCGAGGCACAGAAGTCGAGCATTTCCTGTGTTTCCTTGATGGAACCGATGAGCGATCCCGCGAAACTCCTGCGTCCACCAATAAGCGGGAAAGGGTGTATGAGGAGAGGCTTTTGGGGAACCCCCACGGCAACGAGGGTTCCGTCGGTTTTGAGAAGCCCGAAGTACGGGGCCATGTCGATATCCGAGGACACCGTATTGACGATGAGGTCGAGGCTACCCGCGATGGATTTGAACGCTTCGGGTTCCTTCGTCACAACGAAGTGGTGCGCGCCCATGCGGAGGGCATCCTCGCGCTTGCTGTTGGAGGTGCTCAGGACGGTGACCTCCGCCCCCAACGCGGCCGCTATCTTCACGCCCATATGCCCGAGTCCGCCGAGGCCGACGATACCGACACGCTTGCCCGGGCCCGCCTTCCAATGCTTGAGCGGCGAGTAAAGCGTGATGCCCGCGCAAAGGAGGGGAGCGGCTTTGTCGAGAGGCAGCGATTCGGGAATGCGCAGCGTGTAGTTCTCATCGACCACGATAACGTTGGAATACCCGCCCTGCGTGGGCGTTTTCCCGTCGCGCTCCATGCCGTTGTAGGTGGGCGTGAAACCCTGCAAGCAGTACTGGTCTAGACTCACCTTGCAGTTGGAACAGGTGCGGCAGGAGTCGACGAAACAACCAACGCCTACGCGGTCGCCCGCCTTGAACCGCGAGACTCCCGTTCCTACCGCCGACACAACGCCGGCGATTTCGTGGCCAGGGACCATGGGAAAGAGGGAGCCTCCCCATTCGTCACGCGCCTGATGGATGTCGGAATGGCAAATGCCGCAATACTTGATGTCGACGACGACGTCGTGTGGACGCGGATCGCGTCGCTCGAAAGCATGGGGGCCTAGGGGTTCTCTCGCCGAGAAAGCGGCGTAGCCTTTGGCGCGGATCATGGCAGTATCCTCCGAGTGTCCGTAGGAACGAGGACGTCGCAAAACGCGGCGTCGACCCATCGCACCCTATTCCGAACACGCGAGGCGGGAAAGCCAGCCTGCCATGCTATTGCGACATCCTCATGGGAGAAGGAACAATGACAGTTGGCTCGAACAAGGTGTTCCGCTCGCGGCGGGCGAGCCTGTGCGCGCTCGTGGCCGCCGGCTTCTGCGCCATTCTCGTCGCTTTACCAGGGTGCGGGTTCTGGACAGGGCGTTCCCTTCTTGTGGGATTACCCCCACCTCCCCGCGCTGAAGGTGCCGAAGCCTCGTTTCGCGTCGACGGACATCCGGTGCGCGTGCTCGCGCTTCCCACTGGCGTCGTAACCATCAAGGGCTGCCACGCCGTGGGATGCTTGCCCGAGCTCCCATAGCGACGCGCGTCGCGACGACTGGAGCCTGGGGTTCGTGGAGAACTTCGAAACCTGAGAGCAGGGGGTTGTCCGCCGCGCCGGATTCTAAAGTAATGATGATTTCGCCGACCGACGAAGAATCAACCTCGAAGTCACGGGCAACCGCTTTGTCACGTGCGCCTGCGACTGCGATGATGTCGAAGTCATCGAGAACCTTCGTGCCGTTGATAGAAACATCAAAAACGCGCTCCCCTGGAGCACTAAAGTAGTTGTCCGCGAAATAGAGCCGCACCTTGTGCGGACGTAACGCCACGGTTGGAACGGTGATCGTGTCCGGGCCCCAGACGTGCGAACGGAACACTTCCATGGGAGGCGGATCGACCAGCGCGCTAAGGTCTATCGTTGAATTTTCAGAATGCATGTTCGATGTCGTCGAGAACCTGGAAGAAACGAATCTTCCAACCCCTGAAAAACTCCCGCTGTTGACGGCCACAAGGGGAACCCAGCCAATCTCCGTGGAAAAGGAGCCGGATGCCGACCAGTTTCCGGCCTCGTCCCTCTCCTGAAGGTAGAACGTATGAGTTCCCCGAGAGAGATCCGACTCCGCTACGAATTGATTCGCACTGGTCTCCGTTGCTCCGCTGGAGAGGTCCGCGTCGCCGAAGAGCTTGGGCACTAGGAACCCCATGGGCGGGCTCTAGCCCTGGCCCTTTGCTCCTGGCCCCGCGTGCCGTTTCGTTTTCCCTCCGCCCTCGGCTAGGGTCGGCCCGCCGCCCTTTGCACACTTTTTGCCCTCACCATCGCGAGGACTCCTTCCATGCACACCCGCGGCCATCTCGACCCCATCGAACAGACAGGCAGGCCCGGCCACACCGCCAAGCGGGCCCTCACGATGCTTGCCGCGCTCTCCCTTGGCGGCGCGCTCGTCCTGGCCTCCTGCGGGGCCTCGAAGGGCGGAGGCGGCGGGGGTTCGCTCAATCCTGAGCGGAGCGGCTCCGGCACGGGCCCGGGTCGGCCTACCCCCTCCCCGACGCCTTCCCTCGGCGGCCCGGGCGGCCCGGGCGGCCCGGGCGGCCAGGGTGGCCAGGGTGGCCAGGACGGCGAGACCCTCACCCTAGATTCCTTCACGCTCTCCGCGGAGCGTTCCGTATTCCCCTCTGATGTGCCCCCACTTCCCGACGAGACCCAGCGCACGCGATGCGAGGCGGCCTATGCCCAGGCCCTGGGCCAGGGGGCTCCCGCCGCCGGAGGCATTGCGGCGAACCCAAACACGAACCCAAACACGAACCCCTTCATGGCGGCCAGGGGCAAGGCGTCCTGGTCCGAGGCGCTCGGGGCCCTCGCCGGGGAGGACATCCTGTGGGCCCCTGACGTGGGCGAGGGACAGAGCGGACTTGTGCTCACGGGGGTCCGCACGCTCGAAGCCAAGGTCCGCATTCAGGGGGGTGCTCGCAAAGCTGCCGAGAACTGGTCCCACTGAATTCACCTGGATTCATGGGCGTTCCTTCCGACACATGAAATAGCTGCCCTCGGATTCCTGCGGCCCCGTTTTCCGGGCCTTGATCGAAAAATTCTGGACAGTTTACTTGGTGGATGTCCTGGCTTTCGCGTTCCGGCAGCTTGCGCGGAATGAACGAAACGGAAGACCTTCTTCACATTGGCATGTTGATTCCACCCTGTGCAGCCTCGGGCTGCGCGCACGAGCGTTTCATCAAGAAAGGCTTCTATCGGCGCGCGTGCGACTCGAAGCGTGTGCAGAAATTCCGTTGCCTCGACTGTAGCGCCCACTTCTCTGCACAAACCGCGCGCGACGACTACCGCATGCGGACTGTGCGACGTTGGCCCGACCTAAGACGAGCCCTGTGCTCAGGCGCTTCGCGTCGTCGCTGCGCGCTCAATTTTCGCATGGGCAGGAGCAGCATCGAAAGAGCGTTGCGCATCCTCGCAGTTCGCGCCGCGAGAGCACACGAGGAGTTCCTCCGCACGCGGCAGCCTGAAACGGAGGTTCAGTTCGACGAAATGGAAACATCCGAGCACACCAAGTGGAAGCCGCTTTCCTTGCCCTTGGTTGTTTCGGCAGAGCGGTTCATTCTTGGAATTGGTGTTTGTCGCAGATCGTACAAGGGGCCTGATGCAGACAAGGCCCTGGAAAAATACGGTCCGCGTCCTGACTTCCGCAAACGCCTGTTGGAACGTTTGTTGAGTGCGCTACAGCTGCAAGTTTCTCGGGCAACGCTTGTTACAACCGATCAAGAGCCCATGTATCCCGGTTTGGTAAAGACCTACTTCCCAAATGCCAGCCACGCCACGACTCCGGGTGGTCGCGGATGTGTTGCCGGCTATGGCGAACTCAAGCGGAAGGCATGGGATCCCATGTTTCCGCTGAACCACACGGCCGCGAGTTTGCG
>JBIKVI010000151.1:0-10523 GCA_044356935.1 Silvanigrellaceae bacterium
GAGCCTGGAAGCTACCAGGACGCTTAGGGTTTGACTCGAGTCGGGCGGATGTCAGGATGCGTGAACACCCATCAAGGATTGTTCAGTGCGGGCGTCCCCGATTCAGCATCCCCGATTCAGCATCCCTCATTTAGCGCACGTAGCTGGCGATGCCCAGGTGTTTAGCCACGGGAAGGTAGACGCTCTTGAACGTCGACTGATCGATCTCCTCGAGCCCGCGCAGGACCCGTGGAACGTCGAGACGCAGCAACAGCGCGGGCGTGCCCCCGAGGCTTTCCACTCGCAGCCTTTCGGCCACCACCTTGTAGCCGAGCTTGCGATAGATGGGCCAACTCTGCGGAGGGACCGCGATGACCAGGAAGCGATTGCCCGACTCCATCACGATGCGCGTGAGATTCTGCATCATGTAGAAGAACAAGTCGGGAGAAGAATAGTGAGCGTGCCAGTTAAGTCTTGAGACCTCCACGAAGCCGTCGGCAAGAAGAGCCGCCGGGATGGCCGATTCAGCCACATAGAACTCCGAACGCTCACGCTCGCCCTCCACGAACACGAGCCGGCACGCCGCGACGATTTTTCGTCCCACCCGGCAGAGGACCTTCCGTGCGAACTCATCGAAGCGGTCAGAAAACGCCTCCGGCGGGAGGGGGACCACTCGTCCCGTGCTCGCGTCCCTTCCCACGCCTCCAGCGCGGGCAATCGCGTCGAGTTGGCGAAGCTTGAGAACCGCATTCATCTCCTCGGGAGTCGTGACGCTCTTGAAACTCAACGCATGCCGGATGCGCACCGAGCGAAAGCCTGCGCGCTGCAAGGCACGAACCGAGGCCTGGGGCGAGGCGAACATGAGGTATTCGGCCACGGCTTCGAGGAGCGTCGGATCGGGCTTCACGAAGTCGGCCACAACGACGTACTGGCCATCGTGCGCGCCCACCTCGACGCGCGCGATGCGCATGTGGAGGTCGAAGACTCCCAAACGAGGGAGGAAGAGGCGCGCCTTCACCACGAGATTGGGCAGCAGCGATTTGTTCTCGAGAGGCGTTCGGAATCGAAGGCCGTCGCCTCGGAATTCCAGGACCTCGAAATGGATGCGCTCGAGGAAAAAGAAGGCGTCGTCAAAAAAACCAGTGGGAAGCATTCCTTCACCGCAAGGGAACGCTTGGGAGGGGCGTGGGACGCCGCTGGCGGACCCAAGGACGGCAAGGTTGGAGAGTCTCGCGCCCTCGCCTTCGGCCGCCAAGGTCAGTTCGGCGTAGCCCTTCGCATCTTCGGGTTCGAAGCGAACGCCGACGCGCAGGTACTCCACCGCGCGCATGACCACTTCGACCACGTTACACACCACGCCTTGTGCGACGTATCCGTTGTCCTGCCGGTCGCGATACTCGACACGCACAGGAAGCCCCACGCTCACGGGCGGCTCCGGGATCTGTTTCGCGATGACGATGCCCAATCCGCTCGGGTTCACGTCGACGACATGCGCCCGAACGGGCTTGTCGCCGATGGTAATGGCCGCGTGGAACCCCTCCCCGAGGTACACGGTGCGCCTGGCGTCGCGGCGACGCGGCGCGCTGGCAGGCCGCTCTTTTTTCTTCGCCTCTTGGCCCACCCGTGACGTCCTCCTCGCGAACCGACCTCGGGGAGGGATCGGTCAAAGAGGCGTGAAGTTGAGTTTGAGAGGTGGAGATGCGCAGATTGGCGCACGGCAGCGCAATCTGCGCGCCCCGACAGGCGTAGCAATGCAAATGACCACCGTCCTGTGCGGGGCAGGACGGTGGTCAGCGTGAAGGAATTGAGCCGTTACCTAAGACTGTTACTTAGGACTGTTACCGAGGCCTGTTACTGAGCCGCAGCGCCCGGCCTCAAGAGCTCGCCCGGCAAGTTCTCGGGATCAAACTCGTTTTTCTCCTTGGCGAACTTCAAGATGGCCGTGTGCACATCGCGCGCCTGTTTCTCGGCGAAGTCGCCGTCCTGAGGGCAGTTGTTCGCTCCTAGGCCAGAATAAACCTTTGGCTTTTCGCGCGAGGCACCCATGCGGGTCAACTTGAACGTCACGGTCCCCGGGTTTAGCAGGCACGCCATCATGCTGGACACCCCGGCCTCTCGCTGCCTTTCGATTCTATTGAGGAGCTCCACCAATCCTGCGACCGACTTGGGCTTCGCCAAGAAATAGAATGCGGAGTCTGTGTAGGGGTCGCTGGCGTTATTCGTTTGGCTTTCAACCGCTCCCCCGCAGCCCCGCTCGGCCACCCCGACCTGTCCGGACTTGAATGTGATGACGGTTTCGAAGCCGTTGCACCTGATTCTGGAATTCTCCACGCTCGAGCGAAACGTAAAGACTTCGTAATCCGGAACAGCGGCAATTTTCAGAAGGGACTTGGGACCCGGCTTGGTTGGAGCGACCGGTTCGTTATTCGCCTTGGCGAAGCGATAGATAGCGGCGAGGACATCAAGCGCCTGTTTTTGGGCAAAGTCGCCGTCTTGCGGGCAGTTGTTTGCTCCGAGGTCCGCATACTCCTTTGGTTTGATCTTGGTATCGCCCGTGCGTGCTAGCTTTAAGGTCGCAACCCCCGGGTCGATCACGCACGCCATCTTGCTCGACACCCCTTCTTCCCGTTGCCTTTCGACCCTGTTGAGGAGGTCCACCAACCCGACGACCGACTTGGGCTTAGCCAACTGAAAGAAAGCTACTCGAGTGTACTGGTCGTCGGGATTGGGACCTTTGCTACTCGTCGAACCCTCGCAGCCCCACTCTTCCACGGAGACACCGCTGGACTTGAATGTGATGATGGCCTTGAATCCGTTGCAGCCGGCAACAAACGAATCAGAACGAGAACGGAATGTGAAGGTTTCGTTCTTCGGAACAGCAGCAAGTTTCAGAAGTGATTTGGGGTTTGGCTTGATTGGAGCGATCCATTGGTCGTCCACTGGAGAATCCGGTGGACGTTCGATGACGATATCGAGCCCTCCTTCCTCCGAGGGAACCAACGACAGCGCGAGTTTAGCGCGTTTGCCGGCCACGATCTCGACTTCACCCGAGCCTTCGAGGTCGCCGGTTTCGGAACCCTGGAGTTGGGCCGAAACCTTAGCGGGGCCCGCGCTCAGTCCCGAGAACGCGAGTGTCGACTTCTTCGCGCTCGATATCACCTTTTCGTGCTTCTTGCCGGAGGCGTCCTCAACGATCACGGTGAGTGTTTCTCTCGCATCCCGGAGAGTTCCTCCGGCGACCGTGAGGGACATCTCGCCTTGGGGGGCTGGCTTCGAGGACGGCTCGCCGATCGCAACGTTGGCCTTGTCGTTGGACTTGGCGTCAGTCACTTCGCTCACTGCGCTGCAACCCAGGAACGAGGTAGCCAAAAGGGACGCAGCCGCACGGAGCGAAAAAACGGAAAGTTTCATGGGAACCTCCAGAGAAAGAGTCGTGAACCACGCCGCCTGATTGATGCGGCCCATTTCGATTCGCGTCGTTCGTAGACTCTAAATTTGTTTACTTATATAAACCAGGCTTTTCCGATATCGGAAAATGTTTCGGAAAGCTGAGTGCTGGAGACGAAGATGCGAGATCTGGCCGTAATCAGAGCTCAAAAAGCTTGTGGGAGCCGAAACGACCACGGCCCTCGAGCGGGGGCAGAGAGGGCCGTGGTCACCGTGTCATCGAGCCGGTGATCTGGGCATTCCGCCTTCAGAGGACATGGTCTCTGGAGCATCGGCGTTCGCCGCAACAAATTTCAAGATAGCTGTGTGCACATCGCGGGCCTGCTTCTCCGCGAAGTCGCCGTGCTGCTCGCAACCGCTCGCTCCGAGGTTGGAGTACACGCTCGGCGCGATTTCAGAGGAATGCACATGGGTCAGCTTGAAGGTTTCAACTCCCGGCTTCGGTAAGCACGCAATCGCGGTTATGGCATCGCCTGCTCCTCGCAGCCTTTCGATTCCATTGAGAAGGTCCACTAGGCCGGCCACAGCCTTTGGATTCGAGAGTCCAAAGACTTCCGAGTAGGAGTAGTTTTTGCCCGCGCAGAGCGATTTCGCCACAAATGCGCGCCCGGACTCAAACGCGATGAAGGTCTCGAATCCATTGCAGGCGATTCTTGACAACTCATCGCTAGAACGGAACGTGAAGGTTTCGTCCTTCGGAACCTGCGTAAGCATCAAGAGCGACTTCGGACCTGGCTTGATGGGTTGCACGGGTGTTGGGATGTCCTGTGGACGTTCGATAATGATATCGAGTCCACCACCCTGCGAGGGAACCAAAGAGAGCGCGAGTTTCGCTTTTTTGCCGGCGACGATTTCGACCTCACCGGAGCCTTCGAGGTCGCCGGTCGCCGAACCCTGTAGGTAAGCGCTGACTTTCGCAAGGCCCGGGCTCAACTTCAAGAAGTTGAAGGTCGAGACTTTGCTGCCAGAGATCACTTGTTCCTGCTTCTGTCCCGAGGCGTCCTCTACAACCACGGTCAGAGTTTCCATTGAGTCACGAAGCGTTCCTCCAGCAACCGTAAGTGACATCTGGCCGGCGGACGCAGGCTTCGAGGTGGGCTCGTCGACCTTGTCGTCGACTTTCGGACCCACCAGGTTTTTGTCTGCGCCGCATCCAAGGAACGAGGCGGCCAGGAGCGTCATGGTGGCGTGGGTGGCAATAACCGAGAATTTCATGGAAACCTCCATAGGGTCGGGTGAGTGCAGGGAGGAGCATCCTCGCCTGCTTGCTTTCTTTATCGGCGTTATTCAACGTAACTTTAATTTTTTAATGTTTTTTTATTCATATTAGTAGTTTATTAAAAAATCATGGTCGAATCCAAACGACTTTCCGCGGTACTCATCGTAACGAAACAGCGTCTCGTGACGTTTAGGGGCGGGACGCGATCGCCTCCCGCGACGCAAGTGGCCGCGAGGTGAGGGATGTTCAAGTCGTTGGGCGTTCCGACCGATGAGTTGAGTTGGAAGGGGAAACGGCCTGTGGAACACGACAACGCGACCAGCGCGAGCTCACCCGAGAATGCGACCCTCGCACTGTTGCGCGAGGCTGCCCGCGGCTGCGATGCGCGCGACCATGCCAATGTCGCCAGTTGGGTCCGCGCCGTCCACATCGCGATGAAGCGGGTCGCCAAACCATGGTCTTATGTGCTCTTCAGCGAGATGGCCGGACTTGGGCAAGGTAACTGGTTGGCGCAGGTCGTGGCGCGCAAGAGGCGCCTCACCGAGGCCTCCCTCCATCGACTCGCTCTGACTTTGGATCTCCCAACGACGCAGACGGCCGCGTTGAAGGCCCTGGCGCGGCATGGCCTCGCGCGCGACCCGCTGCGACGACAAGAACTCTGGAAGGACGTGGAGAGATCGCAGGAGCGACGCAATACCCAGCTCGAGCGTGACGACATGTTCCGTTTCCTCGGCGAGTGGCAGCATGTCGTGGTCCTCGAAACGCTCGCCTTGTTTCCGGAAGGAGCGCGGATCTCCGACCTCGCGGCGACCATTCGATACGTGGTCGGGAACGACGCTTTCGCCAGGTCGCTTTCGATGCTCTCTGACATGGGCTTAGCGCGCGCCGACAAAGACGGCCTATGGATAAGGACCTCACTCGATGTGGATCTCGGTGGATCCATCCCGGGGTCGGGTGTGCTTCGTTTTCATCACCGCATGATCGACCTTGCCAAGGATGCGCTCACGCACCTTCCTGAGAACGAGCGTGAAGTGGGCGCGATCACCGTAGCGTGCCCTCAGGCGTTTCTGCCAAAATTGAAGCGCATGCTGGAAGAATTCCAGACCTACGTGCTTTGGATGGCCCACGAGCAGGGTGATGCGGATGCCGTCTATCAGCTCAATTTGCAGTTGTTCCCGCTCACGCGGAAACGGAGTGGCACATGAGAGAGAAGAGTTGGCGCTACACAGTGCGCCCGCAAGTCAGTCGTTTTCATGCGGCAAAAGTCGCGTTGCTCGCGGCGTTCGCGTTGGTCGCATGCGGCGTGCGCGTGGGCAATCCGCGTCAGGCAGGCACGGGCACTGGCGGGGGGAACACTCCGAGCGAGAAAAGAAACCAAGTCCCTAGCGATCCGAGTCCAGGCGATGGGTTGAGCCACGAGGACGAAGAGGATGCGCCATCAGGCTCGCCTGCACGGCAAGAAAACGTGGGCAATCCGCCGATGCCCGGGAATCCCGCAGTGGGTCAAGCCCGCGGTGGTTTGCCCACCCCCACGGCGAGCCCAGGAACTCCCTTAGCGACGCCGTTCTCGGTGGAACTTGAAGGAGGCATCCCCCAAGCGGTGCTGCATCTTGAGTTGCGCTTGCTTGCTGTGAGTTTTTCGAACTCCGAGGGAAAGCGAGAAACGGTGACCCTCGCCGGCCCCCTCGACCTAGACATGGTCGCGCTGCCTGGTGTCGCTCAATTCACTGTCGCGATTCCTGCGGGTCGATGGAGCGAGATTGCCCTCCATCTTGATGCTCCGCCTTGCGCAGGCGTCGCTCAGGACCTAACCCCGTTGCCCTGCCGCGTCGGCGGAGGGGAGAGCCTCCTTTCGTTCGCGATCTCAGGAGGCACTCTCGATCCAGGTGCTGGACTCGTCACCGGAGTCCGTCTGCGCGTCACGACTTCGCGAATAGCGTGGGACTTGTCCGAGGCCAGCATCGGGTTCCCCGCGGAGGCCCGGAGCGCGGGATACAAGATTGTCCTCTCGCGCGCTGCCGGGTCGGCCTTTGCCGTTCCCTAAGGCTTCTCAGCCGTCAAAACCGATGGCAACGATCTCGTAGTCCTTCTCCCCTCGGGGGAGATTCACGGTGACAACGTCGCCAAGCGCCTTGTTGACCAAGGACGCCGCGAGGGGGCTCGACAGGGAGATGGCGTTGTTCTTGATGTCGGCTTCAAGGTCGCCCACGATGCGGTAGCGCTTTTCGTCGCCGCGGGAGTCGTCGGAGACGTCGCGCAACGTAACGGTCGCGCCGAAAACCACCTTCTCGGAGTTCCCGGAACCGGAGGGAATGACCATGGCGCGCGCGAGTTTGTCCTCGAGTTCCTGGATACGCCCTTCGATGAAGCCCTGACGCTCGCGCGCGGCGTGGTACTCGGCGTTCTCCGAGAGATCGCCGAGGGCACGGGCTTCGGCGATTTCGCTGATGACCTGTGGGCGATCGACCGACTTCAGGCGCTTGAGTTCTTCCTTGAGCTTTTCGAGGCCTGCGGGCGTGATGGGCATTGGATTCGGAGCAGTCATGGGTGTCACCTCTGCCGCGCGCGGAAGGTATCCGCACGCCGTGGGGCCGCTCGGGGGCCTAAGCCATTGCTTGGAGCCCGTGGGATTGGCGAGCGGGTCGCGATGGGCCGCGCAAAACAACAAAAATCGACCGCCATCGGGAGTGCGCGGTCGTGCCTCAGGAACATTGGGAATAGAAGTGGAAGCGTAACATGGGCGCTTAGTGGCATCAACAGCGATCGGCTTCGCAGTACTTGAGGCGGAGATCGTAGAGGACCCCTTCGAGCAGCTGCGCCTCCTCCGCCGACAGATTGCCCTTGGTCTTTAGCTGGAGCATCGACAGGAGGTCAATGTTGTGGCCGGCGAGGCCGAGGTTTTTCTCGGAGGTGCCCGAGTCGGGATCGGGCACGAGCCCTAGGCCAACCAGGGCCGCGTTTCCGAGAGAAAGCACGAGCACGTGGAAGAGCGATTCCTGTTGCATGAGTCAAGTCCCCGCAGCCGCCGGTTCTTTCCAATATAGCTACCACTTCTATACACTTCACCGGACGACGTGAAAAGCGGAGGGCGACAAGGATGGCTGACAAGGACCTGCGTGGGATGCTCCACCTCCTCGTGGGGGGGGTGGTGAGCGAGGCCATCATGCTTAAGAAGGAGGTCACGGTCATCGGTCGCGAGGGGGCCGACGTGGTGCTCGACGACTCGGAGGTGTCGAGCCAGCATTGCCAGATTCAGATCCTGGCGGGGAATTACCACCTCTTCGATCTCAATTCCACCAACGGCACATTTCTCAACGGCCAAAAGATCCTCAAGTGTCGCATAGCGGCGGGCGACGTGCTGAGGGTCGGCAACGTCGAGTTCAAGTTCGCCCTCGGAGCGCCAGAACCGGTCATTCCGCGCGACACCATCAAAACTTTCGAAGGCGTGAAGAACAAGGTCGATGGGAAGGCCTACGCCGTTCTCGACCTTATCCGCGAAGAGAGAGCGCGCGCGGTGGCCGGCCTGCGGCTAGAGATAGAGGGGCAATGGGCCGACGGCTCCCGTGGAGTCGTGCGCGTCGAAACCCGCGACGAGGTCGTGGGTCGCTTGTCGGCCGTGGGTCGCTTCGAGCGCGACGAAGAACTCTCGCGCCGTCATGCGCGCATGTCGGTGAACGACGAAGGGCAAGTGGTGGTCGAGGATCTCGAGAGCACCAATGGAACGTTCGTCAACGAGGAGCGCATCGGGTCGCCGCGGGTGGTGTCTCCTACCGACGTCGTGCGGATCGGCAAAACCCGTTTTCAGCTCAGGACGTGGTCCGTAGATTGAGCCGCCTCGTCGAGGAGCTTTTGGCAGAAGACTTCGAAGCCCTCCATGGACTCCAGGAACGTGAGGGCGCGAAATTCCGGCATGAGTTTCGATACGGAGGCCAAACCCGATCCCCCCACGACCGTGGGGACGAGACGCCCCACGGCCAGCGCGAGTTTCTGGAGGTTCTGATTGAGGAGGGCTGGGTTCATGGCCGCGGTCACTGAGACGCAGGCCAAAGCCGGCCGCGCGTGCCTAACGTGTTCCTCCAGCGCCGCCAAGGGGGTGTTCGCGCCTACGTATGTGACCTTGAAGCCCCACTCGCGGAGGTAAACGGACACTCGTAGGAGGCCTATTTCATGCAGTTCCCCGGCGAGGCAGGCACACACGGCCGAAGGTGCACGCTCCTCGAAATCCGACGAGCCCCGCAGGTAGAGCAGGCCGAGGAGCAGGTGCTTGAGCCGCGCGGTGAGAGCATGCTCGGCTGCTATGGTGACGCGGCCCGCATGCCAGGCTTCGCCCACTTGCACCATGAGTTCCAAGCACAGGTCGGCGAACTCGAGGTTGCTCTCGGTGACGGTGTAGAGCTTTTCGAGGTTTACGATTGCGCCGTCGCAGTCGTTGGCCTGGAGGGCTCCGAGGATGACGTCGTAGGTCTTGCGGCCCGCGCTGATCGGGGGGGGCTCCTCGTGGGTCGAGAAGTACTGGGCCGCCTGGGAGAGGAGCTCCTCGCGCCCGAGGGCCGAAATGCGTTTGAGATCCCATCCACTCGTCCGGAGGTGGCTGACGTACCAAAACAGTTTGAGGTCGTCGTTCGTGTAGAGCCGGTGACCGGCGGGAGTGCGCTCGGGGCGGAAAAAATCGTGGCGGCGCTCCCACGCCCGCAACGATGAGGTGGAGACCCCTGCGAGTGTGGCCAGCTCTTGGATTGTGAAAAGTCGTTTTTTTTCCGCCATGTTCCTGTCAAACGCAAAAGGTACAAAAAGTAAAGAACGCGAGGCCGCCTCTTCTCTGAGCCTAACAGACCCTTGAAGGACGAGCGCCTTGACTCAGGCGTCATCACAAATTGGCCGCGGTCGAGGACTTTCGCTTGGCACCGGATTAGTCTCGGCGCGAAACTACCGCTCCTCAACAACCGGAGATGCCCGCCCTATGTCCAATCGCGCCCTCGTCGTCGGCAGCGGGTTCGGAGGCCTGAGCATGGCCCTCCGCCTGCAAAGCCTTGGATTCGACACGACCGTCCTCGAGCGTCTCGACGCGCCCGGTGGACGTGCCTACGTCCGCAAGGTCGATGGATTCACCTTTGACATGGGTCCCACGGTCATTACCGTGCCCCACTTCATTGAGGAACTTTTTTCGCTGGAACGGGGAAAACCCGGCCTCCATCTTCCCGACTTCCCGGAGGCGGTGAGGAATCCTGGCCCCCTGCGCCGCACCGGCATCACTGGCGGACCAGCCACGAGCCGATACTGCGACATCGTGCCCATCATGCCTTTCTACCGCATCTTTTTTTCCGACGGCACGTGGTTCGACTACGACGGAGACCCGGACCGCACCCGCGACCAAATCCGTTCCATCGAACCCGCCGATGTGGAGGGATACGAACGTTTCCATGCCGCGGCACAGGCTATTTTCGAGCGCGGTTTCCTGGAGCTGGGGTACACGACCTTCACCGATCCCTGGACAATGACGCGCGTCGTGCCCGACCTCCTCAAGCTTGACGCCGTGCGCAACCTGTTCGCGTTCGCATCGAAGTACTTCAAGAGCGACAAGCTCCGGCAGGTCTTCAGTTTCGAAACGCTCTTGGTGGGCGGGAGTCCGATGCGAGTCCCCGCTATCTACGCGATGATCCACTTCGTGGAAAAAACCTGGGGCATCCACTACGTGCGCGGCGGCACCGGCCGTCTCGTGGACGCCTTCGTGCGCAAGTTCGAGGAGCTCGGCGGCACGCTGCGGCTCGGCGCGGGCGTCGAGGAGATCCTCGTGGAGGGTAAGGACGGGCGCGCCCTCGAGGGAGGATTCCTGCGTCCATCAAAGGGGGGCGTGCGCGGCGTGAGGCTCGAGAGTGGA
>JBIKVI010000433.1:0-2909 GCA_044356935.1 Silvanigrellaceae bacterium
GACCGGACCGCACCTTCACCTCGAGATAAGGCGCAATGGTGTGGTGCAGAACCCCGCTTGGTGGATCAAGTTTTGAGCCGCGCCGCGCCATCATTGCTTCTCGTTTCCTTGGTGTTGGGGGCTGCGGTAGGGATCGTGTTCTTGCAGGCCGAGGATGCCAGCGGCGACGGTGTCCTCGGCGTCGCGACCGACGCTCGCTCCAAGACCGTCGCAGTGGGCACGCGCGCGAGTGGTGCGCTCGCAAGGGGCCACGTTCCTCACGCCATGGGCGAGGCTGCGCAAAATGGCGACGATCTGCTCCTGGGCGCTGCTCCGGCCTCACGCAAAAGGCCTGGCGTCGATACGCGGGGGAGTGATTTCGGACACGACGAAGGCGTGGGCGACCCCCATGGCGAAGGCGCTATCGCATCGCAGGTCACGGTTCCCCTTTTCTTGCCCCCAGCGTTCGAGGAAACACCGCTGCGCATGTCGGACCCAGAAAACAGGAGTGGTGGTGATCGCGCGGAGGCCGCCCGCGCGGCGTTGGAAGACATTGTGTTCGTTCCTTCGGTGCAGTCCATATCAATTGAACCATCGTGCGGTGCCGATGCCGACGCTGCGAGCGCGCGCTTTGATGCCGTCAAGCGAGGACGCGTTTTCCCGCGCGGCCTAGCGCCAGTGGATACGAACCTCTTCTACGCGTGGCGAGGCCGGAAACTCCAGGTGACCATGGCGTGGACCTTCGGCGCACCAGCGCGTTATACTCTGAGCGCGCACAGCTTCGCCAACGAGACCTTCGCCGACCCGCGCGCGGAAGAGCATCTCGTGGATAATGCCGCGGAGCCGGGAAACGATCTTGAAGCACGAGAAGCTCGCGCGCTGCTCGCAGACCTGCATGCGCGGCTGGTTGCCGATGGCGCGGTGTTCCTCACGCGATCGGGTGTCTACGCCGACGAGCTCGCGGGTCCTGGCGTTTCCGAGGAGAGCATCGCGCGTCGGGTGACCCGTGTGGAGGTCCATGGTTCCACTGTCGTCGCACTCGACGCACCCGGCGCGAGCTGCGCTCGGCTCGACGCTGGAACTCGGCTCTCATGCGCGTGCCGCTGAGATTGCCAAGGTTCGTCGGCTTAAAGGTACGATAGACCCGTTGGTGAAGCACTCGCCCCTTAGACCAAGTTGCCCAACGGACCTTTGCAAAATTCGGGGTTGCCGAACTTCTCGCGGTTCTCGCCGAAGAGCCTGAGGATAGTGACCAAGAGGTCGTTGTGTGATTCGTCGTTGTATGTCACCAGGCGTCCGCTCCGGAGTCCGCCGCCGCGGCCGGCGAGGAGGAGCGGCATGTCGTTCTTGCTGTGGTCGGCGGGATGACCAAGTTCTGAACCGAAGAGCACCACGGAGTCGTCGAGAAGGGTGCGTCCACCTGGCATGGCAATCGCATCGAGCCTCTCGAGGAGGTAGGCGTGTTGCTTTGCGTACCAGGTGTAAATCAACTCGAGCTCCGCGGGTTTGTATCCTCCGTCGTGCTGGTAGTAGTGGTGGTGTTGATTGAGACCGAGCCATGGGAAAGTGTGTTTGGCTTCGGTGTCGGTCCATTGGAGCGTCGCAACGCTGGTGATGTCACAGGAAAGCGCGGTGACGATCATGTCCATCATGAACTTGCCCACCAGGGGGATGGCCTCGTCGGTGGCCGTTTTCGCGCCGTTGGAAAGTTCGGCCGTGGGGTTGTAGCCCGATGTATTCACGCGCTCCACCTGCGCGCACATGCCTGCGACCATCCCGTTCTGGAGCAGGCCTTCCATTTCGCGAATCTTGGTGAGGTGCTGCTCGAGTACCTGCTTGTCGCGGCTGCCCAGTTTCGCGGAGAGGCCCACGTAGCTCTTGTCGACGAAGTCGAGGATGGACTTCTTCCTCACGTTGACTTGATGATCCACCATCCCGCTCTGACCGAAGAGATCGTTCCATATTTGCTGGGGATCGAGTCGGGGAGGGATGGGGCTGAAGCTGGCGTTGTCGTCGAAGTTCATGGAGTTGATCGGATGCAACTTCCCTTGTGAGTTGCCCGTGGCCCAACGGACCGCGATTTCCAGCGACTTCTTCGCTTGTCCCGCGCTGGCCCGCTTGAGGATGACCTGATCGATGGACGGGCCCGACGCGTAGTTGCTGTGGCTCCCGCTCTGCCCCGTTCCCGTGAGGAGGGACACGATGCCCGCCTGGTGCTGCTCCCCGCGCGCGCTCTTCAAGGCAACGTTGCGCAAGAAGATGACCTTGTCCTTCACCTTCTGCAGGGGACTCAGGATGGGGCTCAGTTGGAAGTTCGTTTCCGTTCCCGTGCAACGCCATTTCTCGCGAACGGTGCCTCCGGGTGTGTAAACGGCGATGAATTTTTTGGCGAGTCCTCCCGACTGGGCGAACGCCTTGGGCCTATCTCCCATGATTTCCAGCCATGGCAGCGCTATGGCGAGACCGCCGACGCCGCGCAGGAGGGTCCGTCTGTCCATGTCGCTTGTCTTGGTCATGTCGCGCCCTCCGGCGATGATGGTTTCAAGGGGCGTCCCCGCTCATGGCGGCAGGTTCAAGAAGTAGTCCGTCTGGGCGAGACGGATGAGGAACTCCTTGACGTTGTACTTCGCGGCTTTGAATTCGGACGCGACTTTGTCCTTGTAGCACTGGTTGTCGTGGGTGAGCTTGACGCCGTATGCGTAGTTCGCCCAATTCTTAGCGAAGCATCCCATTGCCTTCTCGCTTGCGGCGAGATCTCGCACGAGCCCTATCGCGTCGTTGACTTTGGCTCCCCCGGGGATTCCACCACTTGCGTCGATGGTCACGCCGTTCTCCTGCGCGCGGAAAAGCCCCACCGCATCGTAGTTCTCGAAGGTGAATCCCACGGGGTCGAGCATCTTGTGGCAGCTCGCGCACGCGGGATCCGAACT
>JBIKVI010000434.1:0-2908 GCA_044356935.1 Silvanigrellaceae bacterium
ACCACGCAAAGGCCCGTTATGAACGCCGCACGCGCGGAAGTCGTATGCGCGAGCCCCAGAGTTTGCAGCGCGAACCCTCCGAAAAGGAGCGCGCCGCAAACTAACGCCGGTCGCGGCCCTGACAAGAGCGCCCGGCGCAAGGGGATCCCAAGGGCGAAAAGCGCCGCCGCCGAAACGACGAAACGCAAGAACAGGAATAAGAGGGGAGGCGTGTCGGCGATAGCCTCGTGGGTCAACGGAAACGTAACACCCCAGATGGCCGTGATTCCGATGAGTCCGGGGACGGCGAGCCAAGGCCTCATGGCAAGAACCTCAGGAGGCGTTTGGAAACGCGCGTCCATTCACGGGCCGAAAAGCTCCCGGGGTCGATGATGAGGTGATTAACGGTTCGCGGCTGCGCATGGCCGGACTTGTCGACGGTCTCGATCTCCCACGTCATGAGTCCCTTTTCGGCGATGAGTTCGCGCGTGCCGGGGAGCGAGACGAGTTCATCGTCGGGATGCACGAGCACCAACGTGGGGATGCGCGAACGATCCATGGGCGTGTGGAGCAGGGCGGCGCGCGAATCGAAGAGGGCGGCGTATGCGGCCAGGGTCGTGCCCCGAGCGGCGCGGTGACTTTCCAAGCTCAACGAGGGCAACGACAACCAGGGTAGGAACGTGAGCGCGCGCACCACGTGGGTGAAAGGCTTCACGGCGATGGCCGGAGCGAGGAGGACTTGGGCGGCGAAGGGAGGGCGTGTGAAGGCAGGCCCGTTGATGAGATCCTGCGTCACTAATGCACCCAACGAAAAACCCACGAAAACCGCGGGGAGCGGCCCCCCCGCCTTCGATGCTTCGCGCGCGCGGGCAACCACCCGGCAGGTCGGACCATGCAGATCGTCGAGGAAACGCCCGCGCGTAACGGAACGGTACACGGCTCCGTTACCTCCATGTCCAGCCAATGCCGCGCGCGTCACGAGCCAGCCCGCTTCGGAAAGTAGGACAGCGATGGCGTCCATGCGGCTCGGAAGGAGGTTGAGCCCATGGGCGACCAATGCAGCTCCCCGCACAATCGTTCCGGCGGGAGGATCGAATTCCCTCACGGCTTGGGCGGGCGCGTGCCCCTCGGACAGCTGCCGCGCGCGCAGCGTTTCGAGATCGGTCGTCACGCCAACGCAATCGGCAGCGGCCGCGTGGCCGGGCAGGAGAGCCGCTGCGATTCCCGTCGCACCCACGACGAGCGCCAATATCATCGGATTGCAGCGCGCCGCGTCTTCGGCGCGTTCGATCGCGCGCGCGCGCGCGCGCAAACGATGTTCCCTCGCAGCCTGGTGGAGGGCGTACCCCACCACCGACGCGACGATGATACCGCCGCCCGCCAGACTCCCCCGCGACGGAACGACACCCGTAACGAGGGCAACCCAGACGGGATTGAGGATGGGTTCCAGCGCGACGATGACGATGCCGACAACAGCACGCACGCGCACGACTCCCGCGGCGTAAAAGGCGTACGCCGCGCCGATCTGCACGAGCCCGAGGACTGCCAACACGCCAAAGCCCAAGGGGGCGATGGGCGGCGCCGTCATCATAGCGGGCAATGACACCAGGGCTGTGAGGATGTTCCCCAACGCGATGGCCAGTAAGGCCGCGAATCCGGATTCGACGCTCACGCCGTGGCGGAGGGAGTCGAGAGACATGCGGCGCAGACACAGCGCCAACGAGGCGAAGCCCGCGCCCGAGACCAGCGCGAGCACGTTGCCTAGGAGGCCCGAGGAAGAGATGTCGCCGCCGAAGAAGAACGACATGCCCGCCACGCACCCGAGCATGGCCACGAAGTCGGACAGCCGCGGTCGTTCCTTGAGCAACGGCCACGAGAGGAGGGCGACGTAAACGGGCGAGGTGTATTGCAAGAGGATGGCATTGGCGGCACCGGCCAGCTTGTTGGCCTGCACGAAGCACAGCACCGTGACGAAGTAGCTCGCGGCCGCGCCGAGGAGCCAAGGGTCGGCGAGGAGCGGACGGAGCGGAACGCGGCTCGGCGATCGCCAAAGGAACACGAGGAACACCGGCAGCGCGAAAATCGCTCGCCACCCCGTGATGGCGAGCGCAGGCGCGTCCACGAGGTGGATGCCCAGTCCGCCCAGGCTCCAGCAGAGCGCGGCGGAAACAACCAGAAGGATGCCCTTCGTTTCTCTCTTCATCATCAAGGATTAACGCAATCCTCAGGCCCGCGCGAGCCGCTGGGGCAACGAAGCCTCCAGTTGGGCGCGCACGCGGGCGAGCAGCCCCCTCCAATCGCCATGGGTGTCCTGCCGGAAAAGGCGCATACCCGGGTACCAGAGAGTCGAAGTCGCATCGTTTCCCCAACGCCAGTCGCATGCCTTGGCCAAGAGCGTCCAACAGGGCACACCCAACGCTCCCGCCACATGCGCCACGGAGGTGTCCACCGTGATGACCAAGTGGCACTGATTCATGAGCGCGGCACGGGCCGCGACATCGCGCACGCGGTCCTCATAGGTCTCGATGGAACCGAATCGGGCGAGTTCCTCGTGAGTCGCCTCTCGCTGCAGATTGACGAAGTGCACGCCGGGTAATCCGTCGAGCGCGCGAAAGGCATCGATGTTCGACGACCTGTGAGCGTCGTCGCTGTGCGTCGAGTTGCCCTTCCAACACAGGCCCACCCGTAAACCTTCCCCGCGCGGCAAGGGGACCTCGGTTCGCCATTGCGGCAGAACGCGCAAGAGGGGAACTTCGACCGGCACGTTATTGGACTCGATGGCGAGGAAATGAGGAAGTGAAAGGAGTGGGCAGTGGGCATCGTAGTCTCCGGGATCCCTGCCCCTCGGAACGACACGGACCCCAGGCATCTGGTCTACGAACCGGACCAGATCGGGAGGGCACTCGAACACGACGTCGAGCCCGCGCGC
>JBIKVI010000007.1:0-33266 GCA_044356935.1 Silvanigrellaceae bacterium
GAGAATCCTCACCTTGACGCCTTTTTTCGTGGCTGCGGCAAGAAGATCAGCATAAGCCGGGTCGATTTCATGCGCGGCGCGGAACCCAAGAGCGAGTTCTTCAGCCGACAGAGTGCTCCCGCGCATGACCACGAAAAGGAGGAACGCCTCACTGCCCTGTTCGGCCGCGGAAACGAGTTCCCGAACGTGCTTTTGACCGCGTTCCGTGACGGCGTCGGGAAATGCGATTCCGCCATCGTCGAGCCGTAACGAAACCGACTTGACCTCGATCCAAGTCGCCTTGCCGGCGGAGTGCTCGAGGTAGAAATCGAACCGTGTGTGTTCCGAGAACTTCGCCTCGCGTCGCAGCGAGAACTCGAGTCCGAAATCGCTTTCGAGGAGGTCGGCCTCGGAGCGGGAAAGGTGAGACAGCGCCCCAGGTGGAAATGCGGATGGCACCGCGCTTGCGCACGCCATAAGGAAGCGCTCCACGAGCATGTTCGCTCGTGAAGTATTCAGGCACGCAAGACCGTCCACTAACGAAAAAAGTTCCAAGGAATAACGAAGTTTTCGCTCCGGATTCCGCGAATCCAATGCCCACGCCGGTGCGCCGTCTACCAAACAACTCCGCATGCTTCCGCTATTGGCGCAGTGGACGGTGAGCGTCTCACCTGACGGAAGGGCGAGGTCGACGAAGAAACGTTTGTAGCGTTTGACAAAGGTGCCTTGGAGGAGGGGGGCCTCGAAAGGAAGGAGGAGCGGGGGGACGTCGATAGTCATGGCGTTCTTGGTTTCAATGTTTGAGTTGGCTGACGTCGCCAGCGCCGAGAGATGCCAGGAGTTCCTTTTGGCGATCGGAACCGACCGTGTAGTTCGCGCTGCAATAGTGGCAATCGATGTCGAGGGCTTCCCCCGCGCGAACCATATCTTGCAGCTCTTCCTGCGGGATGGAGATGAGCATGCGTTCGACGCTCTCCTGCGAGCACGTGCAACGCCATTTCGGATTCACGCTCCGAACGGGGCGTGTGTCGTCGGGGATGAGCGCCTTCACGAGGAGGTCGGGATCGTCGGTGCGTTTGCAGAGGTCGCGCAAAAGCGGCAGGCCATCGACGTGCTCCCAGAGGCGAGCGGCGACGTCCGGGTCGATGTTGGGAAGAGTGAAATAAATGACCCCAAAAGCGCGCAGCTTGGAGTCGGTGGGGTCTATCCAGCAATCGATTCGCATACGAGCGTTGAGTTGGTAGCTGTGGCGCATGTGGTCGTTGAGAGCTTCCTCGAACGAGTTTGTGAGGAACTTGGTGACGCCTTCGAAGATCTTCCCGGTGAGCGCCTTGGCGCGGAGGGTGCGAATCAGGAGCGCGGCAAGGGGGCGTTGACCAAGATCGATAGCCGCCACCATGGGCGTCTCCTCGGTGGCAATGTATCCCCGCATTTCGAGATGTTGTGTTGTTTCCGTGGCGACCGTGAAATCATCCCCGCACTGGATACGGAGATTCACCCTCTCGTCGTCGTCGAGTACGGAGGAAATGAGGCAGCCAGCTAGGAGCGCCTCACCCAAAAGGATGGCGCGGGCATCGGAGAGTCCATGGAGTCGCTGCGCTTCTTGAACGACCTCGCTCAAATGAGCCATTCGATAGGCATAGCGAACCTCGACATCGGTCGCGTGGAGAAGGTAATCCTGGAACATGATTCACCTCGGCGAGTGCGGAGAGTGCCTGCGAAACCTCGAGCCCTTAACATAGGCCGGGGTGGACTGCACGAGAAACGAAGGACGAGGCGCGATGCGGCGGAGCGCGCCCGAGTGCCAGGAGGAGGGCTCTATGAAAGTTTTGGTGACTGGGGGCGCAGGATACATCGGAAGCACCATATGCGCGGCGCTCGAGGAGAGGGGACACGTCCCCGTGGTCCTCGACAGCCTCGTGACGGGTCGAGAGGCCTTCGTGCAGGGCAGACGCTTCTACCGAGGGGACGTGGGAGATCGCGATCTCCTGCGCAAGCTCTTCGACGAAAACCCGGACGTCGGGTGCACAATCCACTGCGCCGCGTTGATTCTCGTTCCTGAATCCGTGCAACGACCTTACGATTACTACACGGAGAACGTAGCAAAATCGATGATCTTGTTCCACGAGTTGGCGGGCCTCGGCTATGGCAATATCGTGTTCAGTTCGACGGCATCGCTCTACGACGTGGTTCCCGGATTCATGGTAACGGAGGAATCTCCCCTGAATCCAAACAGTCCCTACGCGCGATCGAAGCGGATGATGGAGATGGTGCTCGAGGATTTCGCAGGCGCATATGATTTGCGCGGGGTGTCGCTGCGCTACTTCAACCCCATCGGGGCCGACCCTAAGATGCGCTCCGGCATGCAAATCAGGGAAGTGTCGCACGTCGTACCCATCATGGTGGAAGTGGCTCTGGGCAAGCGCAAGGAGTTCACGCTGACGGGAACCGACTGGCCCACCCGCGATGGTTCGGGCATCCGAGACTTCATCCACGTTTGGGACCTCGCTCAAGCTCACGTGAACGCGGTCGAGAAGTTTGAGAACCTTTTCGACCCGACTTCAAGAACTCCAGGGTATCGGGTCATCAATCTGGGAACCGGCAAAGGAGTCACTGTGCGAGAGCTCATTGGTGCCTTCGAGAAGGTCTACGGGAAGAAGCTTCCTGTGCGGGAAGCGCCGCCCCGGCCAGGCGACGTGGCGGGGGCATTCGCCAATGCAGACACCGCACTCGTGGCACTTGGCTGGAAAGCGGAGAAGTCCATTGAAGAGGGCATCGCCGACTCCTTGCGTTGGGGCGAGAAGCGACCAACCGTGCTCGGATACCCGTGACGGCCACAGGGCAAGCAAGCCCGGACGATCGGGATGAACTGATTTTGCTCAGACAGCTCTGCAGTCTGAGCTGATGCTCGAGGGGCCATGACAAGCCCAGCGATGAGCGTAGGCGTGGTTTCGGCTCCTGCGATCGCAGGTCTTGCCACGAAAGGAATCCCTATGAGCCCACGTCGCTTCATGCAGCTTTCGCGCTTCGTCGGCCACTCCCTCGGAGCGGTGACACTCTTGGCGGTCGTCTTCTCCTGTCGAGACGACGACCCAGTCCTGGGCACGGACCCCCAGCCCCCCTCAAGGCAAAATCCTCGCGCACCGGCGCAAAGCGACGACCCCGCCCCTGTATGGGCACCTACGGAGGGTCCATCAGAGGACCCCGGTGCTCTGCATGTTCCCTTGCAACTTATTGCAAATAAACTTCGCGCCCGGGATGGGGCACCTGCCGCGTTCCTCGTTTCGTCGGGGAACTCGAGCGCGGTCATGCGATTGGTACTCGACGAACGCAATCTACCCGGGACCGGGGCAGCTCCCGATGACAACAGCGATGAATCGCGCTTGAAACGATGGACGTGCTTCGATGATGCGCTCCGTGCTGCGCTGGCAACCCCGCGAACGGCGAGCCTCCTGGCCAGCGCCGGAGTTGATGCTAAAGAGACGGCGGACGGCATCCTCCATGTTACCTTTTCCCGCGAGACTGCGTTGGCCTTCACGCGCATCGCGTGTCGATCGCGCCAAGTGGTGCTCAACACCAAGGGCAACGCGCTCATGCTCGTCGCGCGGGATGCCTCCCGCGTGCGGGTTGACACGACACGCGAGAACGCTCCTGCCGGCGCGTTCAGGCTCGCCATCAGCGGGGGGCCGGATGTCTGGCCGGAAGTCGAAGCGCGTGGTGCGGATGGCGCGCGAGGGCAAGACGCTTCGTGTCCCGCAGGCTTTGAAACTTGCGCGACTCCGGACGCCGAACCGCCAAGGTTCCCCATGGGACCTGCCCCTGAAATGGTCGTAGACGTGAAGGACACCGAAAGACTTCCCTCTGATCCCGCAGTGGACGGTAAAACCTACGCAGATCACTTAGGCTTCAAAATCACACCAAGGGAGCCCCCCCGAGAAGCTCAATGCGGACACAAGGCGACACTGGTCGGGCAGGGGCCAACGCGATCCCTCGGTACGGTCAAGGTGAGGACGACGACACATCGCCCCGTTGGACGCGACTCAGTGAGTCTTCAAGGGAGGGCCGGCCTCGCCCTGCCGCCAGGCGACGGCGCCCCAGGACATGCGGGCGGAAATCTAGAAGCCATTTCCCTCGGTGGACACGTCGCGTCGTTCGAGACTCTCGATGCGGCGTGGCGAAATGCGGGAGGCCAAGGGGGCGCTCCTGGCTTCGGAGGCCTCGTCGTTGGAGCACCTGGCGCCCGAAGTGACACGAAAGGTTCCCTAACGGTGGAAGAGATTGCGGCGAATTCAGCGCGCATGGAAGGCGAGTCCACGTGGACTCTTCTTGAAAGACACTCTGTCAGCGGCGACTCGTGCCATGGTTCTGTAACACTGAGTCTGCGAACCGTTACGAAGAAGTCTCTGTTCTCTCCCCTCGCGAAAACGGCTCGCGTCGAAGCGCGCGCGCCTCAGGCCGCTCCGGTTCAGGGGCTCGATGGAACGACTCCAAAACGCCCCGAAGGTCGTGTGGGCGCATCGGGTCACCTTGGGCTGCGCACTTTCCAAGTCGCCCATTCTTTCGAGGAGGCCCATCGAGCGCTTCCGGAGGAGGCGGCACTCCCGATAGGAGTGGCAGAGGATGTCGAACGGGCGTTGCGCGACGGTCGTCTTCGAACAGGCGGAGTGGCAGCGAAATAGCGATACCGCCGCTTGCGACCCGACATTTGGAAGGACTCACTCCGGCCCGACTTCATCGTCGTCCTTCGCCGGGGACTTGGTCTTCGTCCACTTTTCAAGCTCAGGAGTGAAGCGACCATTCTTGTAGCTATGGAGGGTCATGCGTGCGAAGGGTTCGCCCTTATCGTCTACGGCCCCGTACACCCCCGTTCCTTCGACCGCGAAATCGTGGGCCCGCAAGGCGTTCATGAGCTTGGCGCCATTATTGCCCGACGCCTTGTATTGCCCTTGGCGCACGAGGATGAGGGAGTCGAACACTTGGCGTTCGAGATCGAGAGGTCCCTCGGGCGTCGAGGTTTCGCGGCGCAGGTAGGTGAGGAAGTTGCCAGACGCGAGCTGCGGTGAACGGGCGCCGTTGAGAAACTGGTCGGCGAGCGAAGGGCGAGAAGATGAGTCAGCCCAGGTCCGATCGCCGAGGAATCGCAAGCCTTTGGCTTCATTGAAAGCGAAGGTCGTCGCGATGATTTTCGCGCGAGCCAAAACGTCGGGGATATAGAGCGCGTCGAAGTTGACCCGTGCAGGCAACTTGATGTCGCTGGGGTCGAACTTTCTTTTCGCGCTCGCCGCCTTCTTGCGGAGTTCCTTCTCCATGGCCTTGAATTCTTCCCCTCGAGCAGCTGCGTCTTGAGGCCCGAGCGCGGCGAGGACCGGCTCTTGGAACACGTCCTTTGTCACGTCGAAGTAAGTCACGCGATCGACTCCAAAGGATCGCTTCTCGGCCACAGCCGCAAAAGCCTGCGCCATCTCGTAACCGTAAGCGTCGTTGGGAGCGAAAACTCCAGCGTTATCGAAGCGCAAATCGTCTTGGAGATGACGCACGTGCGCTTCGGCCTGGCTTCGTGCGAGCACACCCATTCGAACGAGGTAGGGCGAAGACAATTCGGACGACCATGTTACGGGCCCGAAGGCGAAGGTGGGAACTGCGAACGCTTGCGCGAACGAAACCGCACCAAGCGCCTGGCTACCCGACAAGGGTCCGATGACGACATGCACGTGCTCTTCAAGGATCAACCCTCGCACGGCATCCTCAATAGAGCCCAGCTCATTGGCCACAGCGCGGACCTTGAAGGAGAAATTGACGTCCTTGGCGGCCGCCGACGCCGCAAACGCGCTCGCCGAGCGCAGCATCTTGTGCTTGAAGCGCGAAAAGCTCGACGCCGCGGGAACGATGATTCCGACGCGCATGTCTCGAGGCGCATCGGATTGAAGACGACGCAGCCTCTCCTCGAAGCGGTCGACGGGCAGGGCGAGTCCATTGTGAATCATGAAATCGGGTCCAAGACGCTCCCCCGTGGACGGCTGGAGGAGTGCAAGGGCCTCGGAGCTACGGCCACCTGCGAGTTTCGTGAAGAGATCGACTGCCACGGCCCTTACGACTCGCTGCTCCTCGGTCGCCTTGAAGCCAGCGTCGGAGGCGACGATTCCGGTTTCCGCGGTGCTCGAGTTCACCGACGGTTCGCTCCGAACGGCAGGCGCCTGAGACGGCGGGGGCGGCGAAGGAAGTTCGGACGAACCCGCTTGAGCTACCGTTCGCCCTTTGCGCCCGGGAAGACCCAACCTCTCGGTGATGTCCGATCGTTTGTAGGTGCGACTGAAGACCTTCACGTCGACTCCGGGGAACCCGTGTTGGTCGAAGGAGGCGAGGAGTTTTTGCAGATGCATTGCTTCGAACGCGCCGTCTCCGAGGCGTCCTCCGACTTCCGCGGCGATTGCGAAAGCGCGGGCCTGGTAGATAGGCGGGAGATCCAAGTCGCCGATGCGTTTCACGAGTTCGCGCGCCTGCACGTCGGCTTTCTGCAAGGCATAGACTTGGAGAAGGGCGTACTGGCACAGTCCCGCTTGGCGACGAGAAAGCGCCTGGCTCGCCACGGCTTTCTCGAGCGCATCCCGTGCTTCGGCGTTGCGTCCCTGCAGACTGTGGATGACTCCCACGCGGCATTGAGCCAAGCCCACTTCGCGAGGAGGCGCAAACGCGTTCCGAAGGGCCTCTTGGTAAAGAGGGAGGGCTTCTGCGAATCGCCCCTTTGTGAAAGCGGCCTCAGCGCGCTCGAGGGGCGCACCTTGCGCGGCGAGCGGCAAGGGAAGGAGTGCGAAGAGTGCGCACAAGGCGCAACGCACAACTCGCTCGAGCCTAGATGAGGGAAGTGAACTCAAAAGGGAGAAGGGCGACGACGAAACGACGACGATGTCCCCCTCGCCCAACCCGTCAGTCGGGCGTGGCGACCCGCACCATAGCGGTGCGCAGAACGCGGTCGGCGATCGTGTATCCGGCGGCGAACTCATCGACGACAGTTTCCTGCTTGAGTGACGCGTCCACGGTGCGGGCGACCGCATTGTGGTGCATCGGATTGAACGCGACTCCCTTGGCCGGGATGCGCTCCACGCCGTGCTTGCGCAGCGCGTCGAGGAAGACCTTGCTGACCATCCGCACGCCATCGACGATGGAGGACATCCGCTTGCCTTCGTCAGTGTCCGAGGTCGCGCCCGATTGCTCAATGGCATTCATTGCATTGTCGAAGGCATCGATGACGGGAAGCAGGTCGCGGGCGAACTCCGTGATGGCATAGGCACGGGTTTCCTGGCGCTCTTTTTCCCAGCGTTTGCGGGTGTTGTCGAATTCCGCAGCGATGCGGAGCATGCGATCGGTGGTTTCGGCCAATTTTGCCTGGAGCTCGCGCTCGCGTGCGGAGCCCTCGCCTGCGCCGGAGTCTCCTCCCCCCGCTGTGCCCGACATCCCATCGCCATCGGAATCGGTTGGGGCGTCCCCGCTTGCGGTAGCTCCAGCACGGACCTTTTCGGTTCCCTCGCCCGAGGCGGACGTGGCTTTCACCGCAGGGTCGGCACTATGAGCAGCGCCTTCGCCCCCCGACGTGGCCTCGGGAGAACAGGTCCAGAAAGGACGGTTGGCGATGAGCGACATGGAATTCCTCCAGCATTCTTGAACAGATGACAACACAGCCTTGCGAACGGGAGGCGGTCTGTACCCCCGAGCCGCCGAACGTGTGGAGTGTAAGCGTCGTCAGCCCGCCGTCAACCGCAATAGGCCCCTTGAAGCAGCGGCTCAAGTGGCTTGCCAACCGACTGGGAGCGAGGAAGAATGAGGCCGATTTTCGCCCTCCCACAGACGCACGCCAGGAGCCGCCGATGCTCGATCCTAAATTCGTCCGCGACAACATCGAGAAGGTCGCCGAGGCGGCCCGCAACAAGCGGGTCGGCTTCGACGCCGAGCGCTACCTCGTCGTCTACGAGGAGCGGTTGAAAGCCATTGAGGCCACCGAGACCCTCCGTCGCCAGCGCAATGAGGGTACAGAAGTGGTCAAGAAGTCAAAGGACAAGGACGAACGAGACGCCCTCGTTCAAAAGATGCGCACCCTGAACGAGGAGCTCGCAACGACGGAAACGCGCCTGCGCGATATCGAGGCCGATTTCGGATCGTTGCTTCTGACGGTACCCAGCATCCCGTCGGACGACACGCCTATTGGCGCGAGCGATGCCGACAACGTCCAATGGAGAACCTGGGGCCAACCAACCGCTTTCGATTTTTCACCTAAAGACCACATCGCGCTAGGACAGGAGTTGGGCCTAGTGGACTTCGCGCGCGGCACGAAAGTGGCCGGCACGCGGAGTTACTTCCTCACGGGAGTGGGAGCCGAGCTCGAACGCGCTGTCCAGTCGCTGGCTTTCGACGTGCTAAAGGAACGGGGCTACGTGCCCATGAGCGTTCCTGTCCTCGTGCGCGCCAGCGCCATGGAGGGGACTGGCTACCTTCCAGGCGGCGCCGACCAAGCGTACTCCACCGAGGAAGGCGCCATGTGGCTCGTGGGAACATCGGAAGTCCCGCTGGCGAGTTTCCATGCTGACGAGATTCTCGACGCTGCTCAATTGCCCGTGAAGATCTGCGCGCACTCAAGTTGCTTCCGCCGCGAGGCCGGCGCACATGGCAAGGACACCAAGGGCCTTTACCGCGTCCATCAGTTCCAAAAGATCGAACAGGTCGTGCTGTGTGAGCCGACCCTCGAGGCCAGCGAGAAGCTCCACGCCGAACTGCTCAAGAATGCCGAGGACATCCTGCAGGCACTCGAATTGCCTTACCGCGTGGTTAAAGTCTGCACGGGAGATCTCGGACAGGGGCAGGTCAAGAAACACGACGTTGAGACCTGGATGCCCTCGCGAAGCGCCTACGGCGAGACCCACAGCTGCTCGAGCTTTCACGACTACCAAGCCAGGCGACTGAAAATCCGCACGCGCGGCGAGGGAGGCAAACCGGCGTTCGTATACACCCTCAACAACACCGCCGTGGCCACTCCCCGCATCCTCATCCCTTTGCTCGAGAACCACCAGACGGCCGAGGGCCGTGTCCGCATTCCGAAGGCCCTGCAAAAATACATGGGTGGCCGAGAACTTATTTGACGCCGGAAGAGCGCAATCCCACCAGCAGGAAGGAGAGGAGGTCGCGCCTCTCATCCTCCGTCAACGCGAAGCGCTTGGCAGGATCTGCGGGTTGGTCCCCATGCGCGACGAGATAGGCTTCAAGATTGCCATGTGTGCCGTAGCGCCCCCAGGGGGCGCCGCGAGCGGGCAGGTTGCGCAGCGACTGCGGGAGACTCCCGAGCGTTGCCGAGCGGGTACCGCGAAGATCCCCACGTCTTGTGGCTCGGTGAGTGCCGATCGGAAGATGGGTTGCGCTTGGTGAACGCGGGGAAAGGAAGGGGCGCTGCATGCCAGGAGTCGACGAGAGTTCGAGATCAGCACTGTAGGAAGGCTCGGAATCCCGAAAGACATCGGAGGGAAGCTCCCCATAGCGCAGAGCGACCGTCGCCGCGCCCCGAAATTCTTTCCCCGCATGGCACGTGATGCAACCACGGGAGAACAAAACGTGCAGTCCGGCGCGCTCGCGTAACGAGAGGGCGTCGCATTCTCCGGCCACGTACGCGTCGAAGGGTGCGGGATCGGTTGCGAGAGTGGAAAGGTATGCAGCCAGTTTGTCGACCACGGCGTGCGCGCCCCCATGTGGCGCTAACGTGGCATCGGTGGCGGCGAGTTCACCGGGGGCGTAAAGAGGCCAGAAGATCTGCCCCGCAAGAGAGGGTGCACGCCCATTCCAAAAGAAGGGACCCTCGACGCGCCCAACGTCGACGAGCGATGGCGTGCGGGGAACGGCCAAAGTCTTTCCCCGCGCGCGCGGGCGGGCACGACCATCGCGAAAATGCGACGAAGGGTCGTGGCAAGTGGCGCAAGAGACCGCGCCATCGGAACTCAGGGCCACAGAGGCGAAAAGGGAACGCCCCTCTTGGCAGTCGCGTTGCGATGCAGGCGGGAGATCTTCGCAGCGGCCTGGAGCGAACTGCGTGAGGGAGCGCGCGTGTTGCGCGACGCGCGCATCAACGCTGGGACACGGCCCGGCAACGCCATGTGCGTGGCACGGTATCCAAAGCGCGATGAGAGCTCCAAGCCTTACCATTTCACCTTGAGGCGTTTGGCTTCCTTGGCAACGGCGGCGGCGAGGTCGGGATGAGTGGCCTTGAGTTCGTCGTGAAGCGCCTTAGCCGCCTTGCTTTCGCCCATGCCGAGATACGCGACGGCGAGGTATTCCTTCGCTTGGGCGTAATCGGGACGCAGCTTGATGGCCTCAATGTAAGCCGCCACGCTCTCGGTCCATTGCTTTTGTTGACGCAATGCGAAGCCCAGCAGGTTGTACATCTGCGCGTTACCGGTGTCCTTTGCGATGAAGGCCTGCGCCTTGCTCGCGGCGTCCTTGAAACGCTTGGCATCGACGAGAGCCTGGACTTCCGACACCGCCTTCTTCGCCTCAGCGGGAGGGATTCCAGCGGGCTGCGCGGACACGGCAGCGTCGGACGCGGGAGCGGGAGGCGGTGCGTCGCCACCCGCAAAGGCAACAGGGGCGGCAAGGACGCAAGCGACGAGGGCGAGGATGCGGGAGGTCGGCATGGGGTCTCCTTGCAATTGGACGCGACCGCGGCCATTGCTCAAGAATGGACACGGAACTCGGCGGGTAAGTACACTTCGAAAACGTCGCGATTCATCGTCCTGCAAAGATATCATGAACTCAGAAAATGGGAGGCCACGCTTTATGTCCGAAACCGATCGCCCCGCGAGCCGCATCGTTCCGTGCCCGAAGTGCGCTTCGCTCAATCGCGTTCCGCGCGACTCCGGCTCCGGCGCGCAACCCAAGTGCGGCAAGTGCCACGCCCCATTGGACGCAACTTCCACGGTCTTCGACGTGGGGACGGCCGCCCTGCGCAAAATCGTCCTCAACTCGCCGATTCCAGTGCTCGTGGACTTTTGGGCGCCATGGTGCGGTCCGTGCGTTTCCTTCGCGCCGACGTTCAAGCATTTCTCACAGAACTACGGCGGACAGATTTTGCATTTGAAGCTTGACACGGAAGCCAATGCCGATGCGGGAGCCGCGTTCAACATCCGTGGCATCCCCACTCTCATCCTGTTCCAGGACGAGAAGGAGAAGGCACGCCAAAGTGGGGCCATGCCGCTCCCGACCCTCACCCAATGGGTGAAGGAACACGTCCCGACTCTGGCGTGAACCCTTGCCCTTGCATGACCTCACCGCACCGCGAGATGGAGACGTTCCTCCAAGAGTTTAGGATCTTGGCTAATCACAGCTCTGACGGGGTCTGCCAAACATGGCGGAGCTTGAGTTCCCGGGCGGCTTTCGTTTCATCGACCTTTTCGCGCGGAACGCGCACGGGGGCCTTCTCGACGTTGGGATTCGCGAGGACCTCCTTCAGTGCGCCAACGAGGCGGTCCATTTCACGCAGGGATTCTGTTTCGGTGGGCTCGATCATGATCGCGTTGCGCACACACAACGGGAAGTGGACCGTGGGCGGATGCATGCCGTAGTCGATGAGGCGCTTGGCGATTTTGGTGGTGTCGAGCGCACTGCCCGCCTCGCGCTGGAAGCGATCGTTGAACACGACTTCATGGAGGGTAGGGGCGTTGACGGGAAGGTTGAGCACGTCTTTGAGCTGCGACCGCAGGTAGTTGGCGTTGAGGATGGCGTCTTCGCTCACGCGACGCAGGCCCTCTCCACCGAGTGCGCGAATGTAGCACCACGCGCGGATGAACATGCCGAAGTTGCCCACGAAGGCCTTCACCCGGCCAATGGACTGGGGGCGATCATGGCTCATCGCGTAAGAGGAGCCTTCCTTCACGACAAAAGGGACAGGCAGGAACGGGATGAGCCTCTCGCTCACGGTAACAGGACCGCTCCCAGGTCCGCCTCCGCCGTGGGGCGTGGAGAAGGTTTTGTGCAGATTGAACTGGATGACGTCGGCGCCGTAATCGCCCGGGCGCGCGATGCCTAACACCGCGTTGAGGTTGGCGCCGTCGATGTAAAGCAACGCGCCCACTTCGTGGAGGATGTGCGAAATGGTCTTGATGTGCTTCTCGAACACGCCGAGCGTGTTGGGATTGGTGACCATGAGCGCGGCGACATCGTCGTTCAAGACCGCCTTGACGGCGTCGGGATGCACCGAGCCGTCTTCTCCCGTGCTCACCTGCACGATTTGAAATCCGGCGAGTGCGGCGCTCGCGGGATTCGTGCCATGGGCAGTGTCGGCGGTTATGATGGTTCTGCGGGCTTTGCCCTGAGCGCGGTGGTAGGCCGCGATCATCATGAGTCCGGTGAGCTCGCCTTGTGCCCCGGCGGCTGGCTGCAGGCTCACACCCGGATGCCCCGTGACGGCCATGAGATCCTCTTGGAGCTCGTGCATGACAGCGAGGTGCCCCTGCGTCCATTCTTGTGGATCGTAAGGATGCGCTTCGAGGATGGCGGCGCTGCGCGCGATTTCCTCGTTGAGCCGGGGGTTGTACTTCATGGTGCAGGAACCGAGCGGATAGATACCGAGATCGATGGCGTAGTTCCAGGTCGACAGCCGCGTGAAATGGCGCACGACCTCGAGCTCCGATAGCTCGGGCAAGTGAAGATCGTCGGGACGCGTCGACGACCCGAACGCCTTTTTGGCGTCGACCGCGGGCACGTCGAGGGGAGCGAGCGCGATGGCGCAGGCGCCGGGACGCGAACTCTCGAAAAGAGTCGGCTCCTCGAGGACCACGGCCTGGCTAGTCGTCTTCTTCAGGAAATCCATGGAGCGATACCTCGTTTCCTTGCGTGGGCTCAGGCCAGTGCCTTGAAGAGGGATGCGAGCTCGTCGATCTCATCGCGCGACTTGAGCTCGGTGACGCAAACCAGGAGTCCCTTGGCATCGCTGGGCTCGAAACGCGAAAGCGCCACGCCAGGAGCCACGCCGCGCGCGATGCACGACTCGATGAAACGGGAAGCTCCGGAATCGACTTCGACGGTGAACTCGTTGAACGTTGGCGTCGAATAGCGCAGCCGCGCCTTGCCCGTTTTCAGGATGACGTCTTTTGCGTACTCCGCCTTGGCGAGATTATGGCGCGCCATTTCCTTGAACCCCTCCTTGCCCGTCATGGCGAGCCAGATGGTCGCCCAGAGCGCGATGAGGTTCTGGTTCGTGCAGATGTTGGACGTCGCTTTCTCACGCCGTATGTGCTGTTCGCGCGTCGACAGCGTGAGGGTGAAGGAACGGCGTCCTTGGGCATCGACGGTTTCACCACAGAGACGACCCGGCATTTGGCGGACGTTTTCCATACGGCTCGTGAACAGGCCGACGAAGGGTCCTCCGAACGACGGCGGCACACCGAAGGACTGGCCTTCGCCCGTGGCGATATCGGCACCATAAGCACCTGGCGGCTTGAGCAGACCGAGGGACAGGGGCTCAGCGACGTTGGCGACGTAGAGCGCGCCTGCGCCCTTGGCAAGGCCCGAGAGAACCTCTTGGTTCTCGACGCAGCCGAAGAAATTCGGGCTCTGCACGAGGACCGCCGCAACATCGGGACCCAGCAGACTCTTGAGCGCCGCCTGCGACGTTGTTCCCTTGTCGTCAAGAGGAACGGTGATGACTTCGATGTCGACATTGGTGACGTAAGTGCGGAGCACCTCGATGTACTCAGGATGGACGCCTTTACTGACAAGCACACGCTGCCGCCCCTTGGAGACGCGCGCAGCCATGAGGGCCGACTCCGCGAACGACGTGGAGCCGTCGTAGTGGGAGGCATTAGAGACCTCCATGCCGAAGAGGTCGGCCACCATGGTCTGGAATTCGAACAGGGCTTGGAGTGTTCCCTGTGACATTTCCGGCTGGTAGGGTGTGTAACTCGTGAGGAACTCGCCACGCAACGTGAGCTGGTTGACCACCGCCGGACAGAAATGCTCGTAGACGCCGGCTCCGAGGAAGCTCCGCCCGCCTCGAAGGTGGCGGCTCTCGCGCGTGAGAGCTTGTATGCGCTTGCGGATCTCCATTTCCGACAGTGCGGGACCATTTGCGAGCACGCCCTGGAAGCGGACGTCCGTAGGAATTCCTGCGAGGAGGGACTCGACGCTTTCAGCGCCGCAGGCCTTGAGAATGTCTTGGCGATCGCGCGGAGTGTTCGGGAGGAAACGATGCGAGGTCATGCGTGTGCACCCTTGTGGAACGAAAAAGGCGGGCCTCGATTGCCCGCTCTCCGGTCTAGCGACCTTGCTTCAGTGCGAGGAATCCTCGCTTATGTATTTTTCGTATTCGGCGGCTGACATCAGCCCCTCGGGGGCGCCGTCAAGGGTGACCTTGACGAGCCACCCCTTCACGTAAGGGTCATCGGCGATGTTCTCGGGGGCATCGGTGAGGGCGGTGTTCACTTCAGTGATCGTGCCCGCGGTAGGAGCGTAGAGATCACTGACGGTTTTGGTGGACTCAATGGTTCCGAAGGTTTCGTGCGCTTTGAGCTTGGCGCCGACCTTGGGGAGATCGAGGTGAACGACGTCCCCGAGCTGTTCAATGGCATACTTGGTGATCCCGATGATGCCGGTGGTCCCTTCGATGCGGACCCACTCGTGTTCTTTCGTGTACTTGCAGTCGACCGGATACGCCATGTCATGTTCCCTTTGCGTGGACGTGGGAGCCGGCGCGCGCTTAGTGCGCGGCCGTGCCCTCCGCGTAGAACGGTTTCTTCGTGACGCGGGCCTTGCGCCGCTCGCCGCGGACGCTCACCCAAATTTCGGTGCCGAGGGTGGCGTGGGAAGCCGGAACGTAAGCCATGCCTACATTTCGCCCCAACGAGGGCGAAGGGGAGCCCGAGGTGACCACACCGGCTTGATCGCCTCCCTCCGGTGAGGTGAAGACGGGATAGCCGTGGCGGCCGATGGCGCGATCGACCATCTCGAAGCCCACGAGTTTACGCTTCAGCCCGGCCTCTTTCTGCGCGAGAAGGGCATCGCGGCCAATGAAGTCGCCCTTGTCGAACTTGGTGATCCAACCCAAACCGCACTCGAGGGCGGAGGTGGTGTCGTCCATGTCGTTGCCGTAGAGGAGATACCCCATCTCGAGCCGCAGCGTGTCGCGCGCGCCAAGGCCGCAGGGTTTGACGCCGTAGCTCGCGCCCGTTTCCAGCAGGGCGTTCCAGGCCTTCGAGGTCGCCGTGGCAGGGAGGTAGAGCTCGTAGCCGAGCTCGCCGGTGTACCCCGTACGGGCAATGAGCGCGGGCACTCCCAAAACCTTCCCTTCGGCGAAGTGGTAGTACTTCATGTCGCCCATACGGATGTCGACGACGCTTTGCACGAGCTCGCGAGCACGGGGCCCTTGGATGGCGATTTGGCCGTAGTCCGCGGATTGATCCTGAAGCACGACGCCCTGGGCAGGCGCATGCTCCTTCAGCCAGGCGTAGTCTTTGCTGGCGTTGCTGGCGTTGACGCAGATGAAGTACGAGTCGTGACCCCGGCGATAAACGATGATGTCATCGACGACCGTACCATTGGGATACAGGAGCGCCGAATACTGCGCTTGACCAAGCGTGAGTTTGGCGACGTCATTGGTCGTCATCGCCTGGAGGAATGCCGTGGATCCCCGCCCTTCGACGTTGATTTCGCCCATGTGGCTGACGTCGAAAAGGCCTACCGCCGTGCGCACGGTTTTGTGCTCCTCAACCAGACCCGCGTACTGCACCGGCATGTCCCATCCGCCGAAATCGACCAAACGCGCCTTCAGACGCACGTGATCGGCGTGAAGAGGGGTGCGCAAGAGAGTGACCGGAGCGCCGGTGTCCGCAGGGCCGCTCATTTCGTGAGCTTCTCTTTGCTCGAGTTGTAGAGCTCGATGGAGGCGAGGATGATTTTTTCGGCCTCGGCTTTGCCAACCCACTCCTTGACGTCGACGGACTTCTTTTCGAGGAGCTTGTAGGTGCGGAAGAACTGCTCGATTTCGCGCACAACGTGCGGGAAAGCGGTGTTGAGCTGCTCGAGGGTCTCGATGTGCTTCCACTGCGGGTCGTCGGCGTGCACGGCGAGAATTTTGTCGTCGCCCTCGCCACCGTCGATCATCTTGAGGCCACCAATGACCTTCGCGCTCATGATGCACATGGGCACGGCAGGCTCTTGGCCGAGGACGAAGATGTCCAGGGCGTCGCCATCGTCGCAATAGGTTTGCGGGATGAAACCGTAGTTGGCGGGGTAGAACACCGCGCTTGACATGACGCGATCCATGACGAGGAGTCCGGATTCCTTGTCAATTTCGTACTTGTTCTTCGAGCCGCGAGGGATTTCGATGATCGCATTGACCACACCCGGGCCTTTTTTGCCGACGCTGACGGTGTGCCAAGGATGCCAGGGGTTAACTGCCATAAAATAAGGCTCCGAACCAAAGAGTCTGCGTGGAGAGTGTCGAAAGCGCACACTAATAAACGAGGCGCGTGCCCGCAAGGAGCGCGCGCCTGGAAGCAGGAAACGGTCGAAACGTCCCCGAGCCACGCCCTCAATCGAAGACGACGGTCTTGTTGCCATAGACCAGCACGCGGTCGAGCAGGTGGAGGCGCACGGCCCGCGCCAAGACGACCCGCTCGATGTCCCGGCCCTCGCGTATGAGGTCACCCACAGTGTCGCGGTGACTCACCCTTGCGACGTTTTGTTCGATGATGGGGCCGGCATCGAGCTCCGCGGTCACGTAGTGCGCCGTGGCGCCGATCACCTTGACGCCTCGTTCGTGCGCGCGGTGGTAAGGCTGCGCCCCAGGGAAGGCGGGCAGGAACGAATGATGAATATTGATGGTTGTGGGCGCGCGGACGATGAAGTCAGCGCTCAGAATTTGCATGTACTTGGCGAGCACGAGGAGATCGACGCCGTAACGGGTAAGGAGCGCGAGGCCCTTTGCCTCGGCCTCCGGCTTGTCGTGTTTGCCAACCGGCACCCAATGGAACGGGACATCCATTTGAGCCGCCACCGAGCCGAGATCGGGATGGTTGCTCATGACAACCACCACTTCGCCGGCGAGCTCACCCGCGCGATGCCTTAAGAGGAGATCGTAGAGGCAGTGGTCTTGCTTGCTCACCCAAATGGCCACGCGCTTGCGCGCATCGGAAAAAGCCAGGCGCCAAGCGGCTCCCTCCGGGGCCACGGAGGACGCAAAAGCGTGCGCGATGCCTTCTCTCGGGATGCCAAACGATGGCCCGAGTTCCCACTCGAGCCGCGTGAGGAACAGCCCCGCCTCGAAATCGGTGTGCTGGTCGGAATGGATGATGTTGCCGCCGTTGGCGAAAATGAAATTCGCGAATCGCGCGACGAGCCCGGGGGAGTCGGGGCACGACACGAGGAGCGTGGCCGTCGTACCAGCACGAGCACCAGCAACAGCCGCAGTGCGGGCGTCAGAGCCACCCTCGGATGAGGGGCACATCAGAGGTTTTCCACGGTGATGGCGTCGTTGGCCGCCATGGCCAGCGCCTCCTTTTCGACGGCGTCGATGGCTTGGTACTTTTCGGGCGGGGCGAGCAGCTCGAGAAGATCTTCACGCGAGAGGTGCTTGAACACCTCATTGTCCTGCTCCACGAAGCGATCGAAAATGAGCCGCTTGCGATTGATGATTTCGTCGATGCGTTCCTCGAGCGTCCCCTTGGTGACCAGCTTGTACACCTGCACGTTACGGTACTGGCCGATGCGGTGGATGCGGTCGGTGGCTTGGTTCTCTTTGGCTGCGTTCCACCAACGGTCGAAGTGGATGACGACGCTGCCGGCCGTGAGGTCGATACCCGTGCCGCCCGCCAAGAGAGAACCGAGGAACACCTTCACCTCGGTGTTCTCCTGGAACTCGCGCACGACCGCCCCTCGATGCGTGGTGGACCCCGTGAGAGTCACGTGGCGAATGCCCTGGGCACCCAACCGCCGCGAGAGGCGTTCGATCATCTTGGCATACTGGCTGAACACCACCACTTTGTGTCCTGCATCGAGAGCTTCCGTAAGGAGCTCGTCGAAGAGCGCGAGCTTGCCCGACCCCACGTTGTCGTAACGGGAATCGACGAGCGCCGGGTCGTTGCAAACCTGCTTGAGTATGGAGATGACCGAGAACACGTGCACATAGGGCACCGGATCGGAACCGGACGAAAGCGTTTCAACGAGCGCTCGACCCCGCAAAGCGAGCGCCTCGGTGTAGAGATCGTGTTGCTCGCGATTGAGATGGCAATGCCGGATGTCCTCCACCTTGTCGGGCAGCTCCGTGAGCACGTCGCGTTTGTTGCGGCGCAGCTTGAAGGGATGGATGAGGCGCTGCAGCTCGAGTTCAGCGATGGGGTCCTTGACCGCAGGCGCCACGTGCTTGCGCTTGAACTCGGCGTCGGTGCCCAGATAGTTGGGTGCGATGAAATCGAAGAGGTTCTTGAGCTCCATGAGATCATTCTCGAGCGGCGTACCCGTGAGGCACAGCCGCATATCGGAACGCAGACGGCATGCGGATCGGTAGGTGCGCGTGGTTTGGTTCTTCACCAGGTGGGCCTCGTCCAGCACCACCACACCCCAAGGCAGACCCATGAGCGTCTGGACGTCGCGCAACAGGATGCCGTAGCTCGTAACGATGACCTTGTGACCTTCCCCGGGACGCAGGAATTCCGGCCGCCGCTGAGTACCGTGGTAACACACGGCCTCGAGACCCGGCACGAACGTGGTGAGCTTGTCGATCCAGTGATCGAGGACGCTCGTGGGGCACACCACCAGCGACATCTTGCCCTTGGTTTCACGGGCGATGGCGGCGATGAGTCCCATGGCCTGGTGCGTCTTGCCCAAGCCCATTTCGTCGGCGAGCAATCCGCCCAGGTTGTTTGAATAAAGCCACCAAAGCCACTTCACGCCCTCCTCTTGGTAGGAGCGCAGCGTGAGGCGGGTGTGCGAGAGATCGGGCAACGCGAGATCCTTCGCAGAGCGCAGCCCTCCGCGTATGCGCGAGACCACGTCGCCCGCTCCGGTGATTTCCGACTCGGATGCGAGCTGCTCGCGGAATTTGATAAGCTCGAGCGCCGAAAGACGGAGTTTGCCGTCGGAGGTCAGGCGCGACTGGAGCCAGTCGAGTCCCTCTCCTATCTTCACCCAGCCTTGTTTCGTTTGGAGGTATTGGCGTCCTTCTTGCCGCGCGCGCAGGATGGCAAAGAGCACCCCACCTGCGCTCGCGCCTTGGGAACGCGCATCCGGACCGCCGGCGACAGTATCGAGAATCCGTCCCTCGCCGAGGGCGAAACCTTGGAAGGTCGGCTCCACGTAGAAGTGGCCATCGCCCGCGGCGCGCAACTTCAATTCCGGAATGTCGAGGGACGTGACGACGCGCAACTTGGAGAGATCCTCGGCGAGTCGGACCTCGGCCGTCTCGCGCAGGCGAGCGAAGCCGGTTTGGAACAACGCGGCTGCCGTGTCACCCTCAAGAGTCGCCGTGCGCGAGTACTCCTCCCAACGGAACATCTGCGTGGGCGTGAGGGCGTCGGCGAAACCGACGAAACCGACGCGCTTCACGAATATCGCCTCTCGCCCCACGAAGATCTCGGGATGATCCTCGAGGGAGAGAACCTTGATTTCCTTGCCCTCGGGATCGCGCAGGGCGACGCTCCTCAGGATGCGCACCCCCGCCCGGCCGAAGCGCCTTACATCGAAGAAACGATGGGCGGTGACCGAAGAAGCGACATGAGCGTCGCGGAGCTTGGGCGGGAGCATCTCGGCGAACGCCGGGTTGCGAAGGACCTTCATGGCATCGTCGGGTCGGAGTTGGTAGGCGAGGCGCTTGCCCGAATCACCCAAGACGACCACTTTGAGCGACCCCTCGGATTCGGCGAGGGTTACGCTCTTGATGGAGGAAATGCGCGAAGTGATGAGCGATTCGATGGACGGCACATCGGTTCGAATGGGGGAGTCGACCCGGCCCGGGACTCCCGTGGACGCCCCCATGTCGCTTTCGGCGTCGACCATCGATACGACGCCGGTTCGCATGTGACGCTCGCTTCCCCCGGCCCCTAGGCCATTGCGGGCGAGGACGTCGACGCGCTCCTGGTCGAGGTAAATGCAAAAAGCAGCAAGGTGGGAGCACTTCTCGTTTCGACGCCTGTACGCCTGGCAGGTGCACTCCATCCACTGGACTGCCTTGCCCTGCGCGTGGAGCTTCATGCGGACCTCGAAGGTCTCGCCGATGCCGGCCTTGACGCGCCCACTCACGAGCTCGCCGAAGACCTGAACGTTCTGGACGCCCCCCGCATGGAATATGCTCACGCCTCCGTGCCAATTCGCGGGAGCGAACTGCGGGAAGACGAAGTCGATGAACGAGATGGAGGGCATGCTACTCCGCCGTGGTGATGATCCGCTCCGTCCGCACGAGCCGCAGGTAGTCGGACAACCCTTGCTGAGCTATTTCGCTGGCGCGGACGACCCAGGTTTTTGGGCTGGCGACGAGTGCGCCGATGGCCATGTTCTCGCTGGATTCCAGCGGCGCGAGGCCATTGAACCAAGTATACAGTGTCGTACGGTCTTCCGGATCGGAGAGGGTGCCGGTTTTGCCGCCTATCTCGAAGCGGTCGTTGCGCGTACCCTTGCGACGGAAATACTTCCGGCTCGTGCCCGAGAGCACGGTGTCACGCATGAGGACCTGCAGGGAGGCCGCGGTCTGCGCGGAGAACAGTCGCTCGAGCTTGCGGGGTGCGCCCGCATAGACCTGTTTCCCGGACGCATCGTAGGCCGCGTCGACGAGGTAGGGGGCCATGAGGGTCCCCTCGTTGCCGGCGGCAGCGGCGATCATGGCCGCGTGCACGGGATTTAGCTTCGAAGCGCCAAAACCCGCTCCCGCCTCCCCGACTTCGAACGCCGTTGCCGTTTCAAGCTGCGGAAGGAGGGCCGCTGACGTTTCCAGCCGAAGGTCGCTGGGGATGGGCTTGTTATACATATAGCCTTCGGCGAAGCGCTTGAGCGCCGAGAGGCCCGTTTGGTAAAGCGCGAGCCGCGCGAACGCAGTGTTGCAGCTCACGCCGAAGGCACGCGCGAAGGTCAGCTTTTGACGATCGCGTCTGGCATCCCGCAACCAGTTCTGCCCGCGCAATCGACCGCACCCACCGAAAAAGGGAATTTCATCGTGGGGGCGCAGCCCAACCTTTTCGATGGCGGCGGTAGCGGTCGTGATTTTCATGAGGCTCGCCGCTGGCGCACGAGCGCTTGTGACGATAGGGGCGCCATCGGGCGAGTTGAGGGGATTGCCAGCCTCTCCGCGGCGTTCCGCTAGGGCGAGCAGTCGGCCCGTGTGCGACTCCATGAGGACGATGGCTCCGGCGATATTCCGTTGCCGCTGGAGGATGGCCTTCATCGAAGCCTGGAGCTCGGGGTTGATCGTGAGCTTGAGGGTATAGGAACCCACCTGGACCCAGGCAGCCCCATTTTTTTCGTACCAGCGATCGGCGATGTCCTGCCACTTGAGCTGCCCGAAGGGAGTCTTGAAGGCTTGAGACTCGTTGAAGTGTTCCTCGCGGGGATCAGGGTAGCCCGCCTCGCGGAAGCCCTGATTGAGGGACAAGGACCCCTCTTGGGCTCCGTTATCGTCAGGAGTTTCGCCAGCCTTGCCGTCGGCGGCCTCGACGTCGTCCGACGAATTGACCGTAGCGGAAGTGGGGCCCGGCATGGCCTCAACCACGTTGGCGGCCCCAGACAGGGCCAAGCCGAGCACGCCCGTGCCCAACGCCACCAGCGCTCTCGTCCTTGGGCGCATTCGTCTCCCTCTCTCTTGATTCGATAGGCTGAGGATTTCAATGTTAGCAGAAAAGCATGTGCCAATAGCGTCAATTTTGCAATTGCAACAAGAGTTCCGTGGAAAGCTCGTGCACGGACAGGCGCAACCAGCGCGGCGTGTTTGGCGACCCTTGGCCCCATAAGGGAACAAAACGATCCCGGAGGTAGGCATCAAAACCGAATGGCGACGAGACGGGAGTCGTGAAGTCGGCTTCAGGAAGCGACAATCGCACGGCGTGGGCGCGCCCCGCTGTCTCCCAAGCCATCCTCACCACGAATCTGCGGACAATATCGCGCCGGCGAAGAGCCTCCTCGTTCGCGGGTGAGCTCGCGTCTGGCGCCTTCCCAATCTCAGGGGTGGCGGCCGGAGCGGCGAGCGGCAACACGAGGATTTCCGAATCCGGTCCGAAGGCGACGTCGAGAGCTGCCAACGGAAGGGAACCCAACGAGGCCGTGAACGCGTCTGCGCACTCCACGACTTCGATCATGGGTGAGAAGGGACCGTCAAAACGCCACGCGAGATAGACGAGGGGCTCCGGCACGAAGAGACGGTTCTCGGCGTCCCCCCCCCGAGCGACCGGGATGAAGAGGCGAGGTTCGGCGCTACGTGGTTTTGGGGGCTCGCAGAGGCACGACCCCGAGGAAGTCAACGATCGTGCGAATCTCGCGTTGTTCCGCCGACGCGCATCGAGAACCTTAAGGGCCGCATGGGCATCCCGCGCGTGGGCATTCCATGCCGCCTGCATGGTCGTCACCGATTCGTCCGTGGTCATTTCTTTCCCTCCGGGGCAGGTCCGGGATGCCGGTAGAGTGGAATCGATCCTTGATGGAGCGATTTTCGGCATTACCAGCATGCAGGAGCGCCGGCGTGTTTTCCAAGAAGAGCAAAGTTGACGGGGCCACGGGCCTGGCGGTGATTGAAGGCGGCCGCGCCCGCGGCCAACGCGGCATTTCCATGCTCGCAGATGGGTGTTCGTTCACAGGCAGGATGTTCCTCCAGGGCGAGGCGCGCATCGGGGGCAAAGTCGATGGCACCATTCTTTCTGATGGACATCTCACCGTGGAGGAATCGGCGTACCTGAAGGGCGACGTCACGGGCGCATCCATACACCTCAACGGCACCGTCGAGGGTCGCATTCGGGTGACCGACGTGTTGCACGTATCGGCGTCGGGTCGCGTGCGCGGCGAGATTTGCGCCAAGCGTCTCATCGTCGACGATGGCGCGCGCATCGAAGGCATACTCACGGCCCCCGAAGTGGAGAACGCCACGCAAAAAGGACCACAGGCCGTCAACGAGGGCGACGCCAAGCCTGGCAAGGCGAAGGCGGGCTGAACATGACCAACGCGACGGACGCCCGCCGCACCGTGAAAGAAATCTACAAGAACAGCTGCGAGCGGATATCCCTCGCGCTGAAGCTTTACGGGCCGGCCGCCAAGGACTCTCCCGCGCGGCTCCACGCCGAGCGCGAATGCGAAACCATTCGCAACCTCGTCAATAGCGTGGTGGGTTCGCAAAAATTCGAGGAGCCCAACGACTATCGCGCGGCCATCCAGGACACGGGCACGTGGATTTTGAAGGCCTACTCCCCAGAATTCTTCGAACAGCACTCCAATCATGCCCCTTCGGTCCTCTACGTAGTCAAACGCGGGATGGAAGTCCTGCACGCTCTCTTGCATCGCGATCTGCGCAGACGCCAGCTCTCCTCAACGGAAAGCCAAATTTATTTCGAATTCAAGGCCCTCTTGAAGCCGCTGCCAGACCCCCGAAAGGAACCATTGTCGCAAGGCGATGTGGACGCGACTATCGCGGAAATGAACCGAAAGCTCGGTTGACGAGCTGTCGTGGCACTGAAGTGCGCTACCAGTAATCGGCGCTGACGGTGACATCGTCGAGGACGCGACAAAGGCAAGCGAGCCGTTGTGCGTCTGGGTCATGGCCGTGGTTGGCAAGGCTCTCACGCTCGAAAGCTTCTTGGGGAGTGAGAGCTTCACTGGGAGACACGCGGACGCTGCACGCGGCGCAAACCCCGACGCCTGAACACGCGGCACCAATGGGCACTCCATTTTTTCGCAAAACGGCCCACAAATTGAGGCCTCCTCGCGAGACGCATTGGCGCACGAGAGCCCCGGACTTGTCGACACAACGCACGTTGACGCTGCGCTGCAGGGCTCGCGCTGCGGGGGGAGGGGGAGAAGCATCGTTCACGCCGCGAATCCTCAGGGGAATAAGAAGGGGGTCACCTCAGAGTTGAGGAAAAGAAGCCGGGCGCTTTTCCACGAAGGCCGAGAGACCTTCCTTCGCCTCGGCGGTGCCGAAGCGAAGGCCGAATTGCGCAGACTCCAGCTCAAAACCCACACCGCCGTTGGCACGACGCGACTCCGACATGACGAACTTTGCCGCACGTACCGCACCAGGTCCGTTGCCAGCGATTTTCAGCGCGAGGGCGGCCACAACGGAGTCGAGCTCTTCGGGCGCGGTCATGCGGTTCACCAAGCCCAACGCCAGGGCGGCTCGGGCATCGTAACGCTCAGCCGAGGTGACCCACTCGAGGGCTCGCGCCACGCCAATGCGTTCGGCGAGCCGCTGTGTGCCCCCGAACCCTGGAATGAGGCCGAGAGTGACTTCGGGGAGCCCGAACCGCGCTTTTTCCGAAGCAACGATGAAGTCCGCCGCTAAAGCCAGTTCTAGACCGCCTCCAAGCGCGAAGCCTTGGACTTTGGCGATGACGACCTGTGGCAGGCGCGAGAGGGCTCCAAACGCCTGCGCGCCCAGTCGCCCGAAGTGCGCCGCTTGTTCGGGCGAAAACGCGAGCATCTCCTTGATGTCGGCTCCAGCGACGAAGGCCTTATCGCCCGCACCCGAGAGCACGACGACTTGGACATCGGACCGCAACGCGAGGGCGCGCGCATGGGTGGCGATCCCTTCGATGACGGACTGATTGATGGCGTTGAGAGCCTCGGGTCGGGCGACCTGAAGTGAGGCCACGGAACCCTCTACCGAGAGCGTGACGGCGTCGGACATAGGTTACCTCCTGAGAGAAACGGATCTTCACTGCTTATCAGCTCGCTGCGGCCCCGACCACCCAGGCACCACGAACACCTCTGAGGGCGCAGAGATGGTGCCGCGCTCTTGACGGGTGCGCCCTCGTTCACGCGCACCCATCGAGGGAGAACGCCCCCCTCGGCGACCACCCCGCACATCTCGGGGAACGACCTCAACGCGGATGGATTCCTCGCGTGGTCCGGGCAGCCGTTCGATACGAAGGCGCGTGAGACCGATATGAATGCCTTCCAGTCGCCAGGAACCCGAAAGGGGTTCGCGCACCAGTCTCGCCGACGTGCCTTCGGTGCGCGCGGCGCGAACGACATCCGGCGCATGAAATGCACGGGAGGTCCCGACGCGCAAGACGATAGAATCCGAGGCTTCCACCTCGCCCGCTCGCCAGCGAGCGCAGGGCGGTGGCGTCTGTGAGACGGTCAACGCACGAACATCGACGGGATCCATGAGAACGTACTGGACTTCACGGCCACGCTGCCTGGCGTAAGACTCAAGGAGAGAGCGAGGAGGTTTGCCCTCAACGCGAATCCGAAGGCGGAAGTCATCGACGGATGACACACGCCCCTCCGCAAAGATGCAAGAGTCGACGCCACCGCCACCAAGGGCACGTTGCAGCTCCTGAATAACGAGGCGGGGGGCACCCAGGATCCAAGCCGCCTTCGCTCGAGGCGCAAGGGTGTCAGCCGGAAGAGTGAGGAATGGGGCTTTGTAGGATGCTGGGACGTCGCTGGGAATGGGAACGTCCTCGACCCTCCCTACCCGAGAGTCGATGGCCCTCGACGAGGAAGTGCGATCGGCAAGAACATGACCCGTGACGGCGGACGCCACCGCCCTCGTCGAGCGGCGATAGAAGAGGGCGGTGGCGAGGGCCGTGAGGACGAGGGCCGCTAGGCCCCAACGCACCACGACAGAGAGTGCATTCATGCTCTGGGGCGTAACTCAGAGTCGACCAACCCACACACCGGCCCGTGCATGAACGGAAATTCCTGTGCGGCGGATTGGAATCTGTCCCGGAAATTCCTGCAGCACCCTTCTCGCGAGCCGGGGCTACGATCGCGGGGAGGTGGACGTGCTCGGCGTCCCGGCCAAACGCCGTTATCCCGCTGTGCTTATCAAGGGAGTCCCATGCGCGCGCTTTATGCAACCCTCCTTCTGGGTCCCGTGCTCGTGGTCGCCGCCGTTGCGTGCGTCCGAAAGGATCAAGGCGCCGCAGCCGAAGGCGTCAAACGGAGCGCGCCGATCCCCACGCCGACACAACCCCCTGGCAAGCCGACGGCTCCGCCGATCCAAGCATGCGTGGACTCGAAGAACACGTTCACGACCGTGGACTGCTGGACTGTCCGCTACAATGCGCAGTGGTCCTCCAACGTGATCGTGACCTTGCGAGACCCCAAGATTGCCTCGTCGATCCAGTTCGTGCATCCAACCAAGGCGCTCGCGGACAAACGCGTCATCAGCGAGGAGTCCTGCGTTCCCGCTCAACCCGACCATACCATCATCGACAAAGGCTATCCTGTCGTTGCGGGAGTCAACCTCTTCGACCTCGCTCAGCAGGCCGCCAAGCCAGGATCCGCTCCCTCCCAAAATGACGCTTACCAATACGTTTTCGTGGAAACCGACCGCAAGTACATCGCGGTCGCGCGAGGCGAAAAAGGGTGCTCCACCGAAAACCAGAAGACACCCGGAAACTGTTACATCTGGGGAGTTGTCGAGGGCAATCGCGTTACGACCATCAACAACGCCTGCATCGCAGGCTACGACGTGCACGATCGCGAAGGCGGAGTCATCGACAAGAACGTGTGCGGCACCGATCAGCGCGTCAAGGTTCAGGGCCAATCGTATCCTGCCGGCTTCGTCGTTATGCACGGAGACAAACTCCCCGATTGGCAGAAGCGGAGCCCCGAGTGCAAACCTCCCAGCACTCCGCGACCACCCACCGACCCGACGCCTCTACCGACGCCCACGGCGACACCGGGAGTCACGGTCACACCTTCGGTCACACCTTCGCCCACACCCACGCCGACCTTCACGCCCATCCCGCCCAAGGGCATAGGACCCGATCCAGTCGTGCCCTCTCCATGGATCAAGCCCGGACTCCCTTCCAAGGGGCAAGCCCCATCCACCGGCGCCACTCCTGTGTACGCACCCCCAACGCCCGTGTGCGACGTTTGGACAAAGGGAGGTTGTTACGACGGGTGGGCGAACAAAGGCGCACCACCACCGGAGCAACAGCAGCCGCAACCCAAGCCGTCTCCTACGATCGACAAGTCCATACCCCCGCCAAGCAAGACGTTACCTCCGCCTGATAAAAGCATCTGGCACAAGAAGTAACGAATGAGGGCGGACCCTGTGGGTCCGCCCTCATTCGTGGTCACGCGCGTGATGGGATGGCATCGGCCGCTTGCTTCCCATGTCCTCAATCTTACGTGCCCGACTTCTTCAAATAAGTGCGGCTCGGCGTGAGACTGGAGGCGACCCCTGCAGGCGCGTGCCCGGCAGCCAAGCCCGACCGGAGTTGGCGGGTGGGCGGCGGCTCATCGAGTCGGCGCACGCCGCCCGAGAGGGGAATGGCAAGTCGACCCCTGGCGGAACCCGCCACGGGCACCATATTCTGCGCGGCTTCCTGCAACTTGGCGAACACCGCTGGCAGTTCACCTTTTTGAGCGAGCAAGGCACTGACGAGCAGTTTGCCGCGGTCCGCCGAAAGTGCGAGCCTCTGCTTCAAGCGCTCTTGGGTCTGCGCGTCTCCACCGCCCGTGCATGCGATTGCCATGCAGAGATTCGTATGCTCTTGGATCCAAGCCATGACATCAATGACGCTTTTGTCCTCCGGGAGCCCCCCCGAGGATGACGCTGTCTGTGATGTGGGGAACGGAAAAAGCCGTAACATGCCTCACCTCCTTTCCAAGCTCGGCAAGCCTGCGAAAAACCAAAAACGACGGAATTCCAGACAGGACGAGGATCGCTCTCGTAAAAGAGGACCTGGCCACGTCTCCCCGCGCATTCACTGGGCTCTTCGGCAAACCTTCTGACGCACTTTAAGGGCTTGAGGAAAAGTCTGAATACGCAGGGAACCGCGCCGAACCGTGCCACGAGGAAGAGGTTGGAAAACCGCTCGGGCCACCTTCCGACTAGAGTCGGAACAGGACGTTGGCGCAGGAAGGGGATTTCACCAGGTTCCGATGCAAGAGTAACAAGAGTGTTTCATGCTCGCGAGGGGTGCGACAAACCAATGCCACGCGCGGGTGAAGACCTTCTTCAGCCAACCAAGACAACACGTTGCGGCCGATAGACTCTTCCTGACGGACCGGATCGAGTCCGAGGAACTCGTCCCAAGACTTACCATCGCCCGCGGCCTTTTTCCAGGCAGACAAGGCCCTAAAGTAACGCGCGAGGAGTCCGCTTTCCAAAAGGAATACAAGAGAAACAGGCCGAAGTCCCAGCACTTTCTGATGAATACCACCCAAAAGAGCGTGTAGCGCCTCTATTGGGGACGATGCTTCAGCGACCTCGGCTGGCCAAAGCTCATCGACGCGCGCCGCGGCGCTCGCGTTGCGAAACACCCCAGGGTGCACCCCCGCGACAATCCATCGGGATATGCCAATGGGAGCGAGAGTGCGAGACTTGCTTTGGGGCGCAGACCCGACGGAACGCTCGACAAGGCGCGAAAGGAAAGCACTCTGCTCGTGGTGGAATGTGGCATCGTCCCCGAAGAGAAGGACTTCACGCGTATAAGGGGCCGCATGCCCAGCCGCCATGCGAGAGCGAAGCGCCGATTCCAGGAATGGCGGGGCCACGGTCAGTCCAACGCCATGACCGCCCTCGAGCGGCTCCGTCGAGAAGAAGCCTACGCCCAGGGCGGAGGAACCATCGGCCTCGCCTCGGTTTTCAGGGTCGACTTGAGCGCCTGCACCCGCGTTGAAGGAGGCATCGAGGACGTCCCGAAGGCGCAGAAGATCGTCGAGGAGAAAAACCTCACGGCGCACGGTGGCGCGCCTGCTTGGCGATGGCGTCGAGAATTCCATTGACGAAGCCGCCAGACGCCTGTGAGCCGTACTGTTTACCGATTTCGGCCGCGTCGGAGATGAGGATATCGAGACCGACATCCTCCCGCGCGAGGATCTCTTGGGTGCACACCCGAAGGACAGCGAGGTCGACCTTCGCGATACGCGAGAGCTTCCAGTTGCGGCTCACCTGCTCGATGCGGGCATCGAGATCAACAAGATTCTCCAGTGTGAGGCGCACGAGTTCGCGCACGAAGGTGCGCTCTTCCTCCGCCACCTCGAACTGCTCGAAAAAGGTCTTGAGACTGTTTTCCTGAAAGAACGTCTGTTGGGTGAGGTCGCACTGGTAAACGTACTGCACGGAGAAACGACGGGCTTCGCGCAGATGGGCTGAGGAGAGGCCTTGGGCCGAGACGAGCGACTTCATTTTGCGAGCCCTCCCTTGGCGGCCGACAGGAGGTGATCCTTGTGGAGAATCATCTCGAGAACCGTGTCGGCCGTCTCGGCGCCCTTATTGCCAAGCTTTCCGCCCGCGCGGTCGAAGGCTTGTTCCAAAGTATCGCAAGTCAAGACCCCGAAGCCCACGGGAACTCCCCGGGACAATTGCGCGGTCATGACCCCGCTAGCTGCCGCCGAGCACACGTAGTCGTAGTGGTCGGTAGAGCCACGGATGACGGCCCCGAGCGCCACGACGCCGTCACATTTCGAGTGATCCACCAGCCACTGGGCTGCCAAAGGGAGTTCGAATGCCCCGGGAACCTCCATGACCTCGACGTTCGTCAGCGACACTCCACGGCGCACCAGGAGGGCGCGGGCACCCTCGACCAGGCGCGAGGTTACGATGTCGTTGAAGCGGGCGACGGCGAGACCGACGCGGACCTGGGCGAGGGGGCGTGTCATGGCGCGGAGTTCCTCAGAAGTGCGGAGCGGAAGTGGGCGGGACAGGGCTGCATCCTGGCCGGAGCGGACTCGCCCAGGATGGAATTACGCAGCCTGTGGTTTAGCTTAAACGCGACCATCCAGCAAATGCCGCGCGACCACGACGCGCTGGATTTGCGAAGTTCCCTCATATATCTGAAAGATCTTTGCGTCTCGCATAAGCATCTCAACAGGATACTCACGATTGTAGCCGTATCCACCGAAGATCTGCACGGCGTCGGTCGTGATGCGCATGCAGGAGTCGGCCGCCATGAGCTTGGCCAGCGAAGCGAAATAGGTATTCCGCACGCCTTCATCGGCCATGGCGGCGGATTTGTACGTGAGCAATCGCGAAGCCTCGATGTCGCGGGCCATGTCCGCAAGGAGGAACGATACGCCTTGGTGGTCGGCGATGGGCTTGCCGAAGGCGGCACGTGTCGCCGCGTACTCGAGCGCGCAGTCGAGGGCGCGCTGCGCGAGGCCGACCGCGCTCCCGGCCACCGCAGGACGGGTCTTGTCGAAAGCGCCCATGGCGAGCTTGAACCCGTCGCCCTCCCTGCCGAGCAACCACTTCGCCGGAACGGCGACGTCTTGGAAGGTAACAGCGCGAGTATCGGAGCAGCGCTGTCCCATGTTGTCCTCCTTCTTACCGACGATGACGCCGGGCAGGTCGGCGGGAACCACGAACCCCGACATTCCCTTATGCCCCGCGGTCGGATCGGTTTTGGCGAGGACGAAGAACCAACTCGCGTGCCCGGCGTTCGTTATCCACATCTTGGAACCATTGAGGACGTAGTGGTCGCCAGTTTTCTTGGCGGTGGTTCGGATCGCGGCCACATCGCTCCCCGCGCCCGGCTCGGTGACGCAGTACGCCGCCATACGCGGCTCGGACACCATCGGCGCGAGGAACTCTTCGTAGATCGACTGGTTGCCTCCGAGCACGACGGGAATGCCGGCAAGGTCGTTGGCGATGAACGCCGTCGAAAAGCCAGCGTTGCCGTAACTGAGTGCCTCTCCAAGGAGCGCATGCGAGAGGGTCCCGAGCCCGAGGCCTCCGGCACTCTCCGGGACCCACGCGTTGAGAAGCCCGAGCTCATGGATCTTCGCCAGGGAGGCGAGCGGGAATTCTGCGGTCTCGTCGTGATGCCGGGCACGCGGCCAGAGTTCGCGGACCGCGAAATCCTTTGCGAGCGCGAAGAGCTCCTTGGAGTCGTCGGGAAGGTCGAACAGGGCCATGGGCACCTCTGGCGTCGGCTGCATTGTCGGTGGGGGAAATCAGCGAGGTGACATTACACGCTTCGCCGAAACGTGTTAAGAACACAGGCAGCGATCCGTAACGATACCCCGTAGACGCCACACGAGCGAGCCAACAACCACGGCGCCGCGAGACAACCCGAGGAGTGCGCGATACATGTCCGGAGCCAAGTCGAGCTTCATGAAGAGCCTGTTCAACGGTTCGATCAACGAAACGCTGCTCCATCATTTCCCGTTCTTCGACACGCCCCGGGAAGAAGACTTCAGGCTCATGCACAGGAGCATCGAGGACTGGTTCAAGGAGTCGGTCGACGCCATGCGTTTCGACGACGACAAGAAATTGCCCCCGGAAATCATCCAAGGCCTGCGCGACATGGGCCTGTTCGGCCTCATCATTCCCGAGGTCTACGGCGGCTCCGAGTTCACCCAGACCTTCTACACGCGCACACTCGAGCTCACCAACCAGCACGACGCCTCGGTGACCCTCAGCTACGGAGCGCACCAATCCATCGGACTCAAGGGCCTATACCTCTACGGCACTGAGGAACAGAAGAAGCGTTACATGCCGCGCCTGGCCACGGGCGAGCTCATCGCCGCCTTCGCGCTCACCGAGCCGGGAGCGGGCAGCGACGCGGCGGCGCTCAAGACCCGTATCGTGCGCGATGGCGATCACTACGTCCTCAATGGCGCGAAGCTCTGGATTACCAACGGTGGATTCGCGGACTTCTTCACAGTGTTCGCCAAGGAAGACGTGGGCGGCGAAGAGCGGATTACCGCCATCATGGTGACGCGTGACATGGGCGGAGTTAGCACGGGGCCCGAGGAGCAGAAACTCGGCATCAAGGCCTCGAGCACCGTCGAGGTCTTCTTCAAGGACACTCGCGTTCCCGTAGCGAACGTATTGAGCAAGCCCGGCGACGGTTTCAAGATCGCCATGGGTATCCTCAACCAAGGACGCCTCGGACTCGCCGGCGGCGCGCTCGGCGCCATCAAGAACGTTCTCGGACAAAGCGTTACCTACGCGAAGAACCGCAAGGCGTTCGGCCATCCCATCGCCGAGTTCGGTCTCATCCAGGAGATGATCTCGGACATGACCTGCCATGCCTACGCCGTGGAGTCGATGACCTACCTGACCACGTCGTTTGTGGACAACGGCGACATGGACTACTCGCTCGAAGCCGCCATTTGCAAGGTCTACGCCACCGAAGCCGCTTGGAAATGCCTCAACACCGCCATGCAGATCCACGGCGGTAACGGCTACATGAAGGACTACGGACTCGAGCGCAAGCTGCGCGACGGACGCATCGGAATCATTTTCGAAGGAACCAACGAAATTCTGCGCCTGTTCATCGCGCTCACCGGCATCAAGGAGCCCGCGAGCGAGTACAAACGCATCGGCAAGGAGCTCCAATCGCTCCAAAACGTGCGCACACTCGATTCCCTCAACGACGCCATCGGCAAAATCGGCTTCATTAGCGAGTTCGCCCTCAATCAGGTGAAGCAAAACGTCGCGAAGGAACGCGTCGAGGGGTTCCACGAGGCGCTTTCCAAGGAGTCGGAGCGCCTCTCGACCGCCGCCAAGACTCTGTCGAACACGGCGGGCAAACTCATACGTCAATACGGCCAAAAGCTCATGGACGAACAAATCCAGCTCGCGCGCCTCGCTGACATCGCCATCGACACGTTCATGATCGCGGCGGTGCTTTCTCGGGCGAACTCCGTCATTGAGAAGCACGGCGGCCCGGAGAAGAACGCGCAGGAGCTCGCGCTTGCCCAGCTCGTCATCCGCAACGCGAAGGCTCGGATCAATCAAAACGCTTACAACATCAAGGCGAACAGGGACCCCGACGTGAAGACGCTCGCCGGGCACGTGACCGCCGTCGAGAAGTACCCCTTCGACTTGGCAAACTACAAATGACGCATTCGCCCGGTGCGCACGCGGGCGTCCTCTCGGCGGCCCTGGCCGCCACGCTGGGCTCCTCCCCTTGCCGCGCGCAGAACTACTGGAATGAAGAAGAGGCAGGCCGCCGCCCCGCGGCGCGCGTCGACTTCCCCCTCCTCGATGCGCCCTACAACTTCGTGGAGAGGCGCAAGGGCTACAGCTGGCTTGGCTCCCCGAGCATGGGACAGTCCATGGGCGTAGGCGTTTCTTTCTACCACCTCACGCACGCGGGGCTCGGCGCACTCGCCGATCCCAATCACGTCTCTTTCTGGCCACGTTTCTTCACACGTTTCGG
>JBIKVI010000435.1:0-2885 GCA_044356935.1 Silvanigrellaceae bacterium
GATTCAGGCCTCGCTTTTTCCGGGATTTGCTGACGAATTGGGGGAGACGACGGAAAAACATCGGAAGCTCATGCTGATCTTGGATGTCGTCAAGCTTGAAGACCACATTCACATTGATCCTTACCCGATGAAGCCGGGACGACCGAAACTCGATGCAACCGCGATGGCGCGTGCGTTCGTCGCAAAGGCCGTCCTCAACATCCCCACGACGCGCGGCCTTATCGATCGCCTGAATGCAGATCCCGTGCTCCGTCGAATCTGCGGTTTCGGCTCACGGGCGCACGTTCCGTGCGAGGCCTCGTTCTCGAACTGGTTCTCTGCTTTCGCTAAGAAGTCGTTCGCGGAACAAGTCCACTGCGCCCTCGTGCGCGACGCGCACGAGGGCGTTCCGGTCCACAATGTCTCGCGCGATTCGACCGCGATCGAGGCGCGTGAAAAGCCCATCGCGAAGCCGCCCAGAAAGACTGGTGTGCCAAAGAAGCTTGGCAGACCAAGGAAGGGAGAAGTGCGCACCCCGCCTGCGCTATCCCGGCTTGAGAGGCAGCTCACAATGACAACCGGCGAACAGCTCGCGGATTTGCCCAGCTCTTGCGATTACGGATTCAAAACCAATGCCAAAGGCATTTCGACGGGCTGGATCGGTTACAAGCTGCACATCGATACGGCTGAAGGCGGTGTGCCGGTAGCCTGCGTGCTGACCTCAGCGTCCGTGCACGATAGCGCCGTCGCGTTGCCGCTGGAAGCGATCACGACGGGGCGCATTTCGAGCCTATACACTTTGATGGATGCCGCATATGACTCCAGAATCATTCGAGAGGTTACGGAGGCGCATGGCAAGATCGCGGTCATCGATTCCAACCCGCGCCGCGGCGAGAAGATTGAGTTCGATCCGCCCAAGAAGCTGCGTTTTCGAGCTCGCACCGAGGCCGAGCGGGTCAATTCGAATCTCAAGGACGACTACGGTGGCCGCTACGTTCGCGTTCGCGGCGCGACGAAAATCATGAGCCACCTAATGTTCGGCGTACTGGCCTTGACGGCAACGAAACTGACAGCGCTGGGAGCGTAGCCAATGAAATACAGGAACAGTAAAGGGAACACGCCGGCTCCGCTACGCTGCGCCGGCTCTGTTCCCTAAGAGAAAAACTGCATTTTGCGAGGTTCATAAAGGGCGCGAGGTCGAGGAAGAGGCATTTTTCGGCGGGTGAAGTGTACATTGACGTACATGAGCCCGCCGAAAAATGTCGATGACGACGACATCGCGTCATTTATGAAGCGAGCCTGGGGTCATAGTTTACAGGAATCGACGAGACGTCGGATCCTCCTGAGGATCTTCGCTCAAGCTTAGAGCTTGCAAGACAAAGAAACGACTCCCTCCGGGAGAAACGCAAGAACGCCGAAGGCATCCGAGCCATCGAGCCTCAGAGACCCGTGAGCTAGCGTGCGCGCCGCCCATGATCGAGCCTCGCCTTCAAGGACTCCGACGACGAATCTCGCACTGCCTCGCGACTCGCCTTCTAGCGAGACGAAGGCATAGAAGGGAATGCCGGGGAGTGCCTCGCGGGTCTCGGACTTTGGGGCAGCGAAGTTCAATGTGAATTCTTTCGTGGCATATCCTTCACCACCGCCAGGAAATGCAACACTCGCTTTGCAACGCGCGATCCCTTTCGATTCGCCATTTGGAGTCCTCCTCGGAGCCGTTTCACTCCCAGACGACGTCGCGCAACCGAAGACCAGGATCGCCAGGAGAAACGCCACTAAAGAGCCAGTCGAACAGGTCTTCATGTGTGCAAATCCGACCAATCGACGCTGTCATGGTAATCAACCACGTCGGACTTGGTTCGACTGCCGCGGACCGGCGTGACGATGGAAAAGCGAACAACGCGCCCTTTCGAAGCGTCCTCGAATGTCCTCAACACTTTCTCATTGAAGGTGGGCGTCTCGCTCCACTTGCATTCGACGAGATGGAATTCCGTTCCCCTCTGAAGAACGAAATCGGCCTCCACGCCTTCGTGCGTGCGGAAAAAGTGAATGCGAGGCGCAATTCCACGGTTGGTGAACGACCTTAGAATTTGGCCGAAAACGTGTGTTTCGAAAAGGGCGCCAAGCAGGGGGCTGCGCGCCAGTTCCCGTGCCGATCGGAATCCCGCCAGGGAACACGCCAAACCCGTATCGTGGAAATAGAGCTTTGGTGTCTTGACAAGTCTCTTCGCAAGGTTCGACCACCACGGTTCCACGAGGGTCACGATGTTCGAGGCGACAAGAATGTTCGTCCACGCCTTGATTGTGGCTTGGCTCACTCCGACCTCGTTTGCTACGCCATTCATCGAAAGAAGTTGGCCGGACCGCAGGGCCATGAGACGCAAGAAGCGATCGAACTCTCGGACGTTGGTGATGTTCGAAAGCCGCTTGACGTCGCGCTCGATGTAGGTGGCCACGAGATCTGAAAAGAATCGTTCCGGGTCGAGGCCGCGAGCGTGCAGGTCGGGATAACCGCCCTCGTAGATCCACTGTAGGAGTTGTTCCGACTCCGCCAGCTTTCCCGACCAATTTTCCAACTCCTTATGAGACAGGGTTTGAAGTTCCACAATGGAACAACGCCCAGCAAGGCTCTCGGTGACGTTCTTCATCATGGAGAAACGCTCGGAACCGGTGAGGAAGTAGTGGGCGTCCTTTCGTTCGCTAACGTCCACCGCATGCTTAAGGTAACGAAAAAGTTTTGGCGCGTATTGGACCTCATCGATGATGGTGGGCAAAGGGAGGCGAGCCAGGAACTCCTCACCAGAGTCTTCCGCCTGCTCGGCGTTTCGAGGGAGGTCGAGGGAAACGAATGAGGCGTTCGGCAGCGCCTTACGGAGAAGGGTTGTTTTGCCCACCTGGCGAGATCC
>JBIKVI010000152.1:0-10418 GCA_044356935.1 Silvanigrellaceae bacterium
TTTGGGAGAACGGCCTGCGAACGCCGACGACGCAAGTCGAAGGTGGTGCGCGACGCGCGAAGTGTCTTAATGGGAGAGAAGAGAGTTCGCGCTCCGGTCTCATTGCGGCCGGGGCTCTTTTTTTTTTGGAGCGCGGCATGTTGTGCGGGTCCACCGTGCGCAGCCGCAGGACAGGAGCTAGACGCACATGAGACCTCACCACCCCCGTCGCGCCGCGCGTCGCGCGACATCCGCCCTTCTCGCATTGGTTGCCGCCAGTGGATACTCTTCAGCGAGGGCTCAAAACCCGCCCAAGCCGAAGGCTCCCGCCAAGGAGGCAAGCGCTGCCTCCAAGGGCACCCAGAATGCGCCCACGAAAGGCGGGCTGTTTGGTGAGTGGTTCGCGGCGGGCAGCGGCTGTCGAGCGTCGCACACGTCGGCAGGCGATGTGTCCTTCGTTCCGACCGGGCTCGCTGCCGACGGAAAGTCGGTCCGTGGTCGTTTCACCCTGGGGAGCTATAAGCTTGTCTCGCCTCCAGCCGAAGAGCGCACGAGCATCGCGTTCGCCCGCGAGTGCAATATCCGTGTGAAGGTAACGCCTCCCGCAGGCAAGCGCGCGCGAGGCGTGAGCGCCCGAACCACTTGGCTTTTCAGCAAAGACGCGCCCGTGCGGCTTCAGCTCCAAAACACGCTTTACATGGACACCTCGCTCGTGGGGGCGGTGTTCGATGAAATCGCCGCGGGCGAGAAGATCTCCGGCCGCGAGAAGGAGGTCGTCCTTCAGCCCGGACGTTGGGTCAACGTTCCCGAACAGCCGCCGCGCGGCAAGGCCTACGAGTGCGGCCAGCCCATCGTGTTCGGCAGCGACTTCACCGTCATCGCGCACCGCGCTCAAAAGAGCGATGCGGCGGACATCCGCTTGGCGGGCGAACCCAAGGGGCTCGAATTCGCGGTGGAACTGGAAGACTGCGGACCCCAATAACTGGACGCGATACCCGACGCGGAGGTATTCCCGCCTTTGCAGTCCCCTTAACGACGCGCAGCTCGCGCGTCCTGAGACTCGATTAGGAGAACGCACCCATGAAGACTCCCCTCCTCTTTGCGGCCATTTCAAAAGCCACTTCGGCAGCCACCGCCCTCGCATTGGGGGCTTTGGGCCTCGCCGCGACTGCAGCGACGCCCGCGCTCGCGCAGGACCTCATTTTCGAGAACGTCCGCGCCGTTGGAGGCGGCGACGGTGAGCGCTGCCGCCTTGACCCCGCCACAGGCGAAGGCAATTTGCTCTTCGTCGACAACGGGGCGCAGGTGAGCTTCATTTTCTCCACCTTCGGAATCAACTTGCCACGCTCACGCAGCCCGTTCTCTGGGGTATTGGCGTGGTCGGCGAGCTGCAACGTCGAAGCCGACATCATCATTCCGCAAGGATACTTCGTCAGGACACTCTCCCAAAGCATCGTGGGAGGCGTTCTGAAGGATAGCGGCACGACCGGTGGCATCTCCACCAACGCGTTCCTTTTCCAGAACCAGATCCCCCTCAACCAAATCAACATGGCCTTCAGGCCCGAGGAGAAGATCCTCAACGCGCTCGTTTCGCGCGAGAACACGCAGGTCTTCCTCCCCGCGCAAACCGCCATCATGTGCGCGGCCACGGCCGCCGGCCCTATGCGCACGAAATTCAAGTTCCAGATGCTCGCCGCGGGCGCCAAGCCTCTGCCGTTCCTGAACTTCGTGGCCAACATCGACGGTTCCGATCTCGTGTACGGCGTTGAATCCTCCCTGGGACGTTGCCTCTGACTCCGCCTACGCCCTACCCGATCGGTGGGTGTTTCCTTGAGAGCGGTCCGTCGAAGCCTTCGACGGACCGCTCTCTTTTTTGACGATGAAGGATGGCGCCAGCGCCTTGGCACGTGTGGATACAGGCCTAACCACTGGGCATCACCAATGCCGGACGCGACCCGGGCGTTGGCGCGGACCATGCTAGGACAGTGAGAATCGACGGACGGCGCGTTCCGGGGGGGCCCGGAGAACGCGCACGCCGCGTCGCAAATGGCGGGGGACTCTTCAACCGATCGCATCGGAGAGTCCTATGTTCGACGAGTTCACGGTTCTCGAGATTCGAAAGCAGCTCGGCATCCTCGCAGGACATGCGAGCCTTCTCCACTGGGGACGCACATCGCCCGAGGAGGTGGTGCGTGTCGCGAAGAGACTTCTTCACGCCACGGCGTGCATCGACGCCTTGATGGGGGTGGCCCTTGGCGGTGGAGACTGGGTGGAGGGCATCGTCCTCGATGGGGAGCGGGCCCCACCCGTCACCATCGCCGGAGGCGTGGTTGAGCACTGGACACAGGAAGCCAAACGCCGCCGCGTCACTTTGGCCTTGGAGGTCGCAGCCGGATCGACCGCTCCGGAAACGATGCTTCACGAGGTCCCCCTGCTCGCGGTGGAGCTCGTGCTAGGCAACCTCCTCCACAACGCGATCACGCATGGTCCTAACGGCGGACGCGTTGCGCTCCGGGTAACTTCTCGCGCGGCGCACGTCGTGTTCGAAGTCATGGACGAGGGTCCGGGCATACCCCCAACGAGAGTGGCCGCCCTCTTTGGACGGCGGCTGCGCAGCACGACCAAGGAGGGCGCACCCGCTTCGAGGGCAGGGCTCGGGCTCGGGCTCGGGCTCGCGCTCTCGAGATCCTTGGCCAAGCGCATGGGAGGCGCGTTAAGTTACGAAACAGGGCGCGCCGGACCGTGTTTCGTCCTTGTCGTCCCCGTGCACGTTGAGCCCCCGCGGACTCATGGCCAAACGGGGGCCAGCGTGTCCACGATTTCGCCTCCGCGCACGAACACCTCGCCAGGCAACGGACGGAGATTGTAATGGCTCGCCATGGAACGGCAGTAGGCGCCTGCCTCGCAGAATCCAAGGACGTCGCCAGGGACCAGTGAAAGCGGAAGGGTGGCCCCTCGAGCAAGCACGTCGCCACTCTCGCACACCGGACCAACGACCTGCCACGTTCCGAGCTCCGCCGCGCGCTCGGTTCCGAGCGGGGTATCGCTCGCCGAGGACAGGTATTCAACGTGATGGTTCGCGCCGTAAACCGATGGCCTAGGAAAGTCGTTCATGCCGGCATCGACGTAGGCGAATCGCACGCCGGGGGCGTTGCTCTTGGAGTAGAGTAACGTCGTGATCATGAGCGTAGAGCTGGCCACCACACTGCGCCCGGGCTCGAGGGCGACGCTCACCCGTGAGAGTCCGGGCCCCCAGGCGTCGGCCAGCTGGGGATGTTGGCGCGCGACCTCCATGAGAGCGTCGCGAAGTTCATCGCACACGAATCCAACGTGGGACTCGATGTCGGATGCGTCGGTCGGGACTCCACCGGAACCGACTCCCAAACCTCCTCCAAGGTCGAAGTGGTTCACCAGGACTCCGAGGCCCGCCAAGGTAACGGCGAAGGCCGCCACTTTTGCCGCCACGGCATGGAAGACTCCGCGGTCCTGCAGCTGCGAGCCCACGTGCACGTGGATACCACGCACGGGCGCCACCCAGCGCGCGTAGGCTTCCTGCGACGGGAAGGAGAGCCGACGATGACGGAGGTAATCTTCCGCCTGGTGGGCCAGCATCCCGAACTTGGAATCGAGCGCGCCCGTGCGCAGGTGCGGATGTGTATCGAGTTCCACGCAGGGGTTGAGACGCAACGAAACACGGGGTCCCGCGGGGCCATACGACCCTTCGCCCCAAACACCATCATGATGGCTATCAACGGGGCCATCGACGAGATCGTCTAGCAGGGCGCCAAGCTCTTGAGCATGTTCGACGTTGAACGAGCCGATGCCGCCCGCCAAGGCTTCGCGCCACTCCGCAGGACGTTTTCCGACTCCCGCGAAACAAACGTCGGCGGGGGCGACGCCCGCGCGCAATGCGGCTCGCCATTCGCCGACGCTCACGATGTCCACGCCTGCGCCCGCGGCACTCACCGCGCGCAGGATGGCGGGGGCGAAATTTGCTTTTACAGCGTAGTGCACGTCGCCGCGCGGGAAGCGGGCACGCAGCGACGCCACGTAGGCGCGCGCTCGATCCTCCACTGCCCCCAAGCTCGTCGCATAAAAGGGGGTTGGCACGGCGGCAAGCATGCTCGCAAGTGTGACATCCTCAATTGCGACGAGCGCTCGCGGACCGCGATGCGCGAGGGTTGGCATGCTCATGCGGGGACGAAGGCTCATAGTCTGTGCCTCGGAAGCGTAAAGGAAACGCAAACGGAAGTTCCCGAGATACTAGCGCGACCGCCTTGAATGTCACGTTCGCGTCTTTTAAAACCGGTGCGCTTACCCGCGCGCCGGTGGCTGTCCCCGAGCAAACCCCCGCGCCCCCTCGAGCCCTGGCTGCAGCTAAGGCTCCCTCAACCACACGAAGGCAGTCTCGATGCACGACTCCTCACTCGGTCCCGTCTTCAAGTTTGGTGGAACGAGCATGGGCAGCCTCGAGCGCATCGCACACGTGGCGAACCTTTGCATCGAGAAGCAGCCGTCGGCAGTGGTCGTGTCGGCCATGGCCGGTGAAACGAACCGGCTCGTGGGCATGGCGCGTGAGCTGTGCGCACGCACCGACGTTCCCGAGTACGACATGCTCGTGGCCAGTGGCGAGCAGGTGAGCGTAGCTCTGCTCTCGCTTGCACTCAGGAGCCGCGGCGTGCTGCCGTATCCCATGCTCGCGCCCCACGCCGGCATCCGCACCGACGCGCAGTTCTCCAAGGCTCTCATCCAGTCGGTGGGGCGCGAGAACATCGTCTCACGCATACGCCAGGGCTACCTGCCCATCATCGCTGGTTTCCAAGGCGTCACCGACGACGGCCAGTTCACCTCGCTCGGAAGGGGCGGTTCCGACACGTCGGCCGTGGCCGTGGCTGCGGGCATCGGCGCGGGCGAGTGCATCATTTACACCGACGTCGATGGCGTCTTCACCACCGATCCGCGCATCTGCCCCGCGGCGCGCATCATCCGGCGCGTCAATTACGAAGAGATGCTCGAAATGGCTAGCCAGGGCAGCAAGGTGCTCCACATAAGGAGCGTTCAGTTAGCAGCCAAGTGGGGCATCCGCCTCACCGTTCGTAATACTTTTTCCAACGACGAGGGTACACAGATGACCAACACGACGGACGCCATTGAAGGCGAGGTCGTCACGGGCGTGGCAGCCTCCAACGACGAAGCGTGGCTCGCCCTAGGCCCTATCGCCCCATCCGCCGTTCCCACCCAAGGAGTCCTTTCCACGGTGTTCTCGGCACTGGCCGAGCGCGGCGTCAACGTTGACATCATCACGCAAAACTTCGAACCCGCGGGGGTGTCGGTCAACTTCACCGTCGGGGGCGCCGATGTCGGAATCGCCGAAGACATCCTCCGCGCCACCTTCGCGGGCGTCCACTTGCGCAAGCGGCTCGACGTGGCCAAAGTATCCATCGTGGGCGTGGGCATGCGGACCCACGCGGGTGTTGCCGCGCGTATGTTCAAAGCCCTTGCCAGCCGAGGCATCGACATCCTTTTGGTGACGACCTCGGAAATCAAGGTGGCTTGCCTCATTGAGCGCGCGCGGGCTCCCGAGGCTGTGCGTGCCATCCATGCTGAGTTCCTCGAGCCGTCCTCCCCTTGAGTGCGGGTACTCACGTCTGGTCGCATGCGTGCGGCAATGCGATGGGTCCCTTCCTCCTTTGCACCATGAAAGCGAGACCATGAAAAAAAAGAACAAGAAGGCAGAGGCGCTCGCAGGCAAAGGTAAGGTGGCCCAAAAGGCTGCGGGCCAAGGCTCTCGCCGCTCGACTGCGCAAGCAAAGGCTTCACCCGCCGACGCGAAGACGCCGGGTGCGATCACGCCAAGGCCAGGCTCGTCGGGCGAGGCCGCCAACAACAAACACAGAAACTCGGACAAACCCTCGGACAAACCCACGGGAGACAAGCGTGCACGCGGCAAAACCGCACGCGGCAAGCCAAAGAGCGTCGCACCCCGTCTGGCCGAACAAGGCGGATCTTCTTCGACAGTCAAGTCGCCCTTGTCGCTCGCGCGTCCCCTCCCACCGCGTGACTTCTCCCACGAGCCGCGCTCCCTTGCGAAGGCCGATGTTTCCAAGTTCGACCCTAATGGAGCAGGCGTCATCGACGCCGGGATTTTCGGCCTTAACTTCACGGCCGAGGAAAGCAGCATCGTGCTCGTACCGGTACCTTGGGAAGCCACTACGAGCTACGGCCGTGGCACGGTCAACGGTCCGCGCGCGATTCTAGAAGCCAGTCCACAGCTCGACCTGTTCGACGCCTCGCTAGCGGAGCAAGGACTCTCACGGCCATGGGAGTTCGGGATCCACATGGAAGAGATCCCCGAGAAACTGCTGCGCCTCAATGCGAAGGCGTCTGAACTGGCCCTGCCCATTATCGCCACTGGAGGAAAGATTTCGTCCAAGCGCCAACGTGAAGCTCTCGAAAAGGTCAATGCACTCTCGGTGCGGGTCAATGATTGGGTCTACGAGCGCGCAGCGACCTGGCTTGCCTCCGACAAAATCGTCGGACTCGTGGGCGGCGATCATTCGGTGAGCTACGGCGCAATCAAGGCGTGCGCCGAACGTCACCCTGGTTTAGGTATCCTTCACGTGGATGCCCATGCGGATTTACGCCAAGCCTACGAGGGATTCAGGTTTTCGCACGCGAGTATCATGTACAACGTGCTTGAGGATGTCCCGGGGGTGGCGCGCCTCGTGCAGGTGGGCATCCGCGATTTTTGCGACTCCGAGTTCGACATCACCCAAAACGACGCGCGAGTCGACACGCATTTCGATCACCGCATCAAGCGAGACCTCCTCTCGGGACGCACGTGGTCGGCGCTTGTCGACGACATGCTCGATTCGATGCCCCGCGAAGTTTACATTAGCTTCGACATCGACGGCCTCGAGCCTTGGCTTTGCCCTGGTACCGGGACGCCCGTGCCGGGGGGCCTGTCCTTCGAACAGGCGGTGTTTCTTCTGGAGGCGTTGCCTCGGCACGGCAAGGTGGTCGTTGGATTCGACCTCAATGAGGTTGCTCCACCCGGCAAGGGGAAGGCCAAGCCCAGGCGGTCCGATGAGTGGGACGGCAACGTCGGCGCCCGTCTTCTCTACAAGCTCTGCGGCGTCGCGCTCCTGACCAACGGGGCACGCACGCGTTAAGCCAAACGCACTTGGGATCCCGGGGGTGCAAACGGTAGGCATCGCTTGCCGACTTTAGACGGCACAGCAAACTCCGATAGCCCCACTCGAGGGCACTTCCCAAATGACCGTATCCGCGCGAACCCACGCACGCATCCAGCATCTCGATCTCCATGACGTCCACGTGATGGAGTTCGACCCCTCTCCCGAAGGACGCGACGGTGCCCCGGTGAGCAGGTGCATCGTGTTCAGCCACGCCACGGGAATCGCCTCGGCCACCTACACCTCCCTCCTCTCTCGGTGGGCGGTCATGTGGAATGCACGCATCTACGCCTACGACGTGCGCGGCATGGGCGAGACGCGCCTGCCCGCTCCTACGCACCGTACCCGTCCCCGCACGCGCGCGGCTCGAAAGGCGTTTCTCCACCGCGGTGGCGACATCGCCGCCCTGCTCACGGGTGACCTTTGCCGCATCTTCTGGGACGTGAAAGCGCGTGAGCGCGAGCGCGCATTGGCCGCGAACGCGCCCCTGCCGGAGTTCGTTCTCGCAGGGCATTCCTTCGGCGGGTGGCTCTCGCTTTTCGCCGCTGAAGCCTGCCACGTCAGGCGCTTGTTCCTTTTCGACATCAGCATCCTGCCTCCGTCGACGGCCGCCCTTTGGGCCCTGGCATGCGTGTTCCGAAAGCGTGATCTGCACACCTTGGCGGTGGCCGCGCGTCATCGCAAGAAGCGCTACCGCAGCGCTGAAGAGGCCTTACGGGTGTTTCGGCGCACGCCCTTCTTCCGAGGATGGGATCGCACCCGCATCCGCGATTTCATCGATGCCAACTACAGGCTCGAAGGTGGCTCCGGGAACGAACCGGCCGGGCTGGTTCTGCGTCACGACCCGTCGTGGGAAGCGAGCATCTATGAGGCCCAACAACCAAGCGCCACGCTAGCGTTCCTTTCTACGCCGTCTGCTATCCGGGCCCGCCTTGAAGTAACGCAAGTTGCGGGAGGTGCCAGCGACGTTTGTGATCCCGGTGCCGGTCGCTACTTCCGCGGTTTCTTCCCGCGAGCGCGTTGGATTGTTCTCCCTGATGCCGACCACATGTTCCCTTTCAATAGAGAGGAGAGCCTGCTCTCGCTGCTCGGTGCTTTGGAGTGCGGACCGGACAGGGTAAGGTCCTCCCCGGCAGGGGACAATGTCGAATCCTCCCTCGCGGCACCCAGCGTGTCGAGCGCAGCCTGAGGGCGGCCGTTTCCTTTGAGAGGGAGTCGGGCCAAACCTGACCCGGTTCCATCCTTTTTCAAGACGTAACACACCGCCATTCCTGGAGAGGAGAAGGGGGCGCTTAGCTTCGCGCCAAGAATTCCGATGGCATCTTGTGACCCGGTAGGGGTTGGGGGCCTCATGAAACGATGGTTGGGACAGGGTGCGACAAGGTTGAGGGGCACGAGTATCCTCGGTGCGCTCATGACGTTGCTCGCCGTGGGCGGATGCGAGGGAAAGTCTTCTTTGCGCGTGAGCGAACGCCCCGGTGTTCTCGACTCGTTGGCACCGAGTGGGTCCATCGCGCACCGCGCAACGAGCGGTGCACCCGAGATAAAGGTCGGCAGCGAGCTTGTCTGCGATACGGATCCCGCCTTACCCGCGGCCCTCGGACCGTACGAGCGTGCCTGGCTTTCAGGCCCTGGCCCCCAAGGGCCCTTCAAAGTCCTCGAGAAGAGCGAAGAACGCACCATGGCTGTGCCGCGCGTGGCGGCTCATTCGTTCCTCGTCTGCCAAGTGACTCGAACGGATCCGCGCGGAAAGCGCGAGGTCGTCTTCCTCTCGAGCCCCGTTAAGATTGCCGACTCCATGCCGCGCATCCTCGATGTGTTGGCGAGCGTAACGAGGGGCGAGTCCACACTCATCACACTGCAACCCGACCGTCACCTCGTGGACCCTGATGGCGATAGGTTCACGCGCGTGTCGGTTATCGACTGGCCCCTGGCAACGCCTCCTCCCGTGTTCAAATGCGAGGCCTCGGGGAGCTGCCTCGCGCGGTGGACAGCTCCTGAAAACGCTCCCGCCCGCATCGAAGCGAAAATCGTAGGCTACACCATTGGAGACGTGGCCTCGGAACCTAGGCCCTTCGTGATTACAGCACCCCAACCCGAACCCGTTCCTCAAAGCTCGCCCACGCCCCCTCCGACTTCTCAGGCTCAACTCAACGTGGAACATGACTGTGCAGGTGCTGCGGCCCAGGGTGAGCCGTACGCTTGTTCCCTGACCGCAGACGGAAACGCGCCCGAGGGAACGCGATGGGCTTTACACGCCGACAGCACGTGCGCGTTCGCCGCACTCTCTAGCGACAAGGGTGCCCAGGTAAGCCTATCAGGGACTCCGAGTCATGCGCACGTCGGATCCTGCGCAGTGAAGGTCGTCGCGACCCATGCAACCGATGCGTCGTTGACGCGTGAGCTCTCGAACACCATCACAGTTGCCAACGCGCTACCCACCTTGTCATTGGAGCCGCGTGCACTACCAGAGGATGGTGTCCTCGTCCTGACCGACGCGCAAGTGCAAGCCTCCGAAGAGGGACAGGGCAACACCTCCTACGCACTCCAGGATGATGGGGTCGTTGGACCCAAGTGTTCGGCCAATGGGATGATTACGGGCCTCAATTCGTCCACGGGAGCCTTCTCATTCACACCCGCAGCGGAATGGAGCGGCGCGTGCGGAATCAACCTCGTGTTCACCGACGCCGCAGGAGCAACGGCAGCGGCGCAGTTAGCCGTTACCGTAACTCCCCTCGACGATGCGCCCGTAGCGCAGGCCTTTTCGCTCACGACTCCGGAGGATTCAGCTCGCCTCGTAACGATCGCTCCCGGCGTCTTTGCACAATACCTCGATGTGGAAGGCGATCTGGCAACCGAGGTGAACATTCGCAACGTGGTGGGAGGTGCTCTCGGAGCATTCGCGTGCGAAGGAGCCGGCATATGCAGCGCAACTTTCACACCAAACGTGAACTTCAATGGCGCGGGAGGATTCGAATACCGGGTCGTTGCGGGTGGCCAGACATCGGCGCTTTGGAGGCAGGTGGACATTACCGTGACGCCCGTCAATGACGTGCCGGTGATAAGCCAGAGCTGTTCCACGAGCCTCAACCAAGGGTCCGCCTACTCCTGCTCTCCCACGACCACCAATGCCGATGGCGGAACGCTCACCTGGAGCAAGGGGGGTGCGAGCACCTGCACCTGGGCCACCGTGAGCGGTACGGGAACAACCGGAACCGTGGGCGGCACGCCCACCAACGCGCATGT
>JBIKVI010000436.1:0-2863 GCA_044356935.1 Silvanigrellaceae bacterium
TCCTCATCACCTCTCACCTGCTGCCGTCATTTCTCTGCAAGCCTATCGTGCAGCACTCGACCGAGGAGACGATGACCGCTCCGCCGCGCACGCGGCGGGTCTGCCTCGCTCCACGCTGCGTGATTTGGCCTCTCGCCGCTGCGCTTTTGGGAGCTCTCCAAGGTCTTCCGACAAAGAAACGCGGGCGCGCGTGATCTCCGCAAGTGGCAGGCGCCTCCCTTCTTCAAGGGCGCGAGCGAACCTTTCGCGCTCCGCTTCGAATCGGGGGGTCTTCGCTGCAAGCGATGCTCGCGCGGCATCGGACCTGGAAAGGGCCTCCTTGGCAGCAGTCACATCGAGGGCTACGAGGTGCCCAATCCGCGTTTCGATGGCTTCGGCAGGGGCAATTCGGGTGAAGCGAGACCGTCCGTCTTCGACCATGCGACGCGTCTCAAGATCGCGCTCTACGGCTGCACGCGAGGTGAAGACGTCCGCTGTCTTGGTCCGAAGGATCTTCGATCCTACGGCGTCTTCGAAGGCCCGCTCAATCGCCGACTTTGGCCATTTTCGGTGGCCGCATATGGGCCGGAAGTGGCGCGAGTCGACTCACTCTACCGAACGGAGAGCTCGCAGGCTTGGGCGGGTCAACCTTTACGTGCCGTATCCCGCGCCGAAAAGCTTCGGTGGACGCAGGAGGAACGCGCCCGTCAGCGCCCCCGCCTCCTCCTCCGCCCCGATCGTCGCAACCTGCGGTTGCGCCTCGCAGGCCGCCGCCTGGCTCCGCGGCTTGAATTGACGCGCCTGGCGCGTCCGGATAGGCCTCGAACTCGGCAATTTTTAGAGTGGCCCTCCTCACAAAAAGGGGTGATGGCGCGCCCTTTCTCCCAAGCCGCAACAATGAATGGAGTCGTAATCGCATGTACCCACATTTCGATGCCCCCGAGGGAGCGGGCACGCTTGTGACGCCGGGGCGCGCACTGGTGTCGGTGTCCGACAAAACCAACCTGCGGGAGCTGTGCCAAGGCCTGGTCGATCTTGGCTGTGAGATTTACGCGACGTCGTCCACACGCACAGCCATCGAAGGCTACGGATTGCCCGTGAAGTCGGTGGAGTCGGCCACGGGTTTTCCTGAAATTCTGGGCGGCCGAGTGAAAACCCTCCACCCTGTGGTGTTTGGTGGCATTCTCGCGCGCGCCAACGTACCGAGCGACGCCCACGAACTTCGCGCCCATGGACTTGCCCCCTTCGACGTGGTCGTGTGCAATTTGTATCCTTTTCAGGAAACCCTCGCACGCACGGGCAACGACCCGGAAGCGCTCGCAGCGCTGGTAGAAAAAATCGACATCGGCGGTGTGACTTTGCTGCGTGCCGCCGCCAAGAACCTCGAGCGCGTGGCGTGCCTGTGCGACACGGCGGACTACCTTCCCTTTTTATTGGAAATCCGCGCGCACGGTGGGTGCATGACGCCTGCCTTAAGGGCACGTTTGGCGGTCAAGGCGCTTAAGGAAACAGCCTCCTACGACACCGCAATTTCCGAGGCGCTCGAGCGCCTCCTCCGCGCTGCGGGCGCCTTCCCTCAGGAAAATGCGGCCAGCCAAGGGGCGGCGCACACCCCTCTCGCAGGCATAGGAGAGGGTCCCGTGCGCACGCAGGAAGCGCGGGCCTTCGTAGCGGGAGCCCCCACGCCAAAGCTCGGGCACGCGCCTGCGGAAGAGGAACTTCCCCCACTCTTGTCTCTGAGCTTTCAGCGCATCGGGCCCTTGCGCTATGGCGAAAATCCCCACCAAAAAGCGGCCTTTTATGCGTCGGGAGATCCTCTCTTTGCCGGGACTCCGCAAACGCTTGCGCTGCCTGGGCTCACCTGCTTTCACGGCAAGGAGCTCTCGTACAACAACGTGCTCGACGTGGAACACGCGGTGCGCTTGGTCAGCGAATTCGCACACCCAAGTGCACCGGCGGGCGTTGGTGCCGCCGCCGTTATCGTTAAACACAACATGCCCTGCGGGGTCGGCGTGTCGGTGGGGCCTCGTGCGAGCGCATCAGAAGCTTACCTGCGCGCGTTTGAAGGCGACACCGTGAGCCCCTTTGGCGGCATCGTCGCCTTCACTGTGCCTGTGGATTTTGAAGCCGCCCGGGCACTTTCAGAAACGTTCCTCGAGGTCGTGGTGGCGCCCGACTTCACGCCCGAAGCCGCCGAGCTCCTTCAGCGCAAAAAGAACCTTCGTTTGGTAAAGCTCGACACGCGGCTACCGCTTGTAAACCGATGGCAGCTCACCCACGTCCAAGGGGGTTTGCTCGTGCAAGAGGCCGATAGGTCGCTTTGGGAGAACAGCGCGTTTCGTTGTGTTACAAAACGTTCGATGCCCGAGAGCCTTTCGCAAACACTGGCGCTGGCCTTTGCGGTGGTCAAACACGTGCGCAGCAACGCCATCGTTTTGGCGCGCGAAAACCAGACCATCGCCATAGCGGGAGGGTTCACCAATCGCGTTGATGCGGTGCGTCACGTGCTCAGCAAGGCAACCTTGCCTCTCGCAGGCGCTGTGCTCGCGAGTGACGCTTTCTTCCCTTTCCCCGATAGCATTGAGCTGCTCGCAGGGAAGGGCCTCGCGGCCATCATCCAACCCGGAGGTTCCGTGCAAGATGAGGCTGTAGTTGCTGCATGCGACGCACTTGGGATTCCCATGGTGTTTACGGGCATGAGGCACTTTAAGCACTAGGTGTTGACCGCGATCGAAATGCGCCGGTTCTCGGGAGTGAGCGCGTTCGCTTTTGGGGCCTCGCCTGGTCGGCCTTCTGACATTGGCCAGTTTGGGCCTGTAACTTGAGGCCGCCCATGACGCTTGTTGGCATCAGTCCGCTGATACGATCTTGATGAGAGGTTGAG
>JBIKVI010000437.1:0-2850 GCA_044356935.1 Silvanigrellaceae bacterium
CGCACCTCCTTTTCTACGCGACGCCCTTCCAGGACAACCTCATCGGCCCGGGCATCGCCAAGTCGGAGTTCGGCGGTTTCGCCGTGCTGCCCCTCACGAGCGCGGCCTTCGATCCGTGGCGCGACCCCTACGTGCGCGCGCTTTGCCGCACGCCCGCTGAGGCATTGCTGCTCGCCTCGGCCCTGGGAACTCGCGAGAAGTGCGTTCTCTACGTCGCTCCCGAACCACCACCCCACGCAATCGCCACCCTCATCAAACGCAGCGGAAAATCCATCGTCTACCAACGGCTCGACGATTGCCCACCCGACAAAATCCGCCGTCTCCGCACGTTCCACATCCTGGCCGAGGCGGGCGTGCGCGCTTACGCGCAGAAGTACATCCGGAAAGAGGACTAACGATGGCCGGACAACTCATGGTTCGACCACGAGGGTCCTGTCGGAGGGACAATCCAGAACCCCGAGGGTTCGGAGGTTCCGCGTCGGTTCTTGAGCGAATCAGGCCAGTCGACCGAACAAATGGCGCAGCTACCGTCCCGCGGATGGATGCCCTATGATCGAGACGTCCATCCCCATCTTCCGTCCCGGGAACCGCGCGCCGCCCGCTTCCCCCATCCGCAGGAGACCCCGGAGTGATCGCCATCGCCCCGCGAACCTTTGTCGCGCTCGTGCTCCTAGCGGGCTTGTGGACGCCCGGCTCGAACGCATACGCGCAGTCGAAGAAGCGGGCACAAGGCCCTTCGCCCCTCTCCTTGCCGCCGGGCGTCAAATTGGTGGGCCAAGGGAGCGCCTTCACCGGCACGGGGCCAGCCTACAAGTTCCTTTTCGACAACGGACTTCGGCTCATCGTCCTTCCCGACGATCGCAATCCCGTAGCCTCACTCCGCTTCATGCTCGACGCGGGCAGCGACCGAGAGGTCCCGGGGAAAACCGGACTCGCGCACTTCTTTGAACACATGATGTTCCGCAAGACCCGTGGGCGCGACGAAGGTCTCTACGACCGCACTTTGTCGGGCGTCGGCGGACGGGGGAACGCCTCGACGAGCACGGACTACGTCAACTACGAATCCACATTCCCCGGGCCAGCACTCGACACAATGCTCGATCTCGAGGCCCGGAGGTTTCGCGAGCTTGATCTCCAGGATCCTTGGTTCTCCACCGAGAAGGGGGCCGTCGTCTCCGAACGCAAACTGCGTTACGAAAATGACCCTGCCGCGCGCGCGCAGGAGATCCTCCGACGCGCCGTCGAAAAGGGAACACCCTACGAGTGGCTGACCATCGGCCTCAAGGCCGACATCGAAGCCATGACCATTCCCGCCGCGCGCGCCTTTTACGCCGACCACTACACGCCCGACAACACCATCATCAGCGTGGGCGGGCCGTTTCCTCCAGAGGTCATGGTCCGCAAGGTCCACCAGCGCTTCGGCGACTGGAAAGGAAAGGCCAAGCCTCGGCCCTTGGGGTTTCCCAAGGACTACGCGACACGCCACGCCGGCAAGGAGTTCATCTGCGGGGAGGCTGTGTTCGAGAAGAGGGTCAACGTCGTGTTCCCTTCGCCCGACGTGAGCTTCGAAGCGAGCGTCCATCTCCTCGCAGTGAGGGCCCTGCTCGACGACGATTCCGACGGAACCTTCGCGCACCGACTCGTCAAACGCAAGATAGCAACAGGCTTCTCTCTCTATAAATCGACCTGGCAGCGGCAGTGGCAACCCGTTATCGTGTCCTTCCGGCTCACGCCGAGCCAAGTGTCCACGAAGGCGGAGAAATTCTTCCATTCCTCCCTCGAGGACGCCCTCGAAAAACCCGTGGACGATCGCTTCCGCGCCATGCTCCTCAAGCGCTTCGCGGTGGACGAGGCCGACCAGTCCTTGCGCATGACGTCCATGCTCCAGTTTTACGAGTGGAACGAATCGTTCTATGGCGACTTCCTCGTGTCGCGTCGCGCGAGCGAGATCATCGCCAAGCTCGATTCCAAAACCCTGCGCGCATTCGCGCGGAAGGCTTTCCATCGACCCACCTCTTACCGCGTTGGTGTTTTCCCCACGGGCGAGTCCAAGGCATGCGCTAAATGGGAGCCGAAATGATCCGTCGCCTCGTTTTCGTGCTCGTCCTTCTTGCGGGCGTCCCCTCGCATGCGTCGGCCATCGACTCCGAACCGTTGGCCTCGACGCGGCCCGTTACGCCGTCGAAGCCGGTTGCCTTGCCTTGGCGCGATATCCGTTGGCCCTCGCTCGACTACGCGCGCCATCCGATTCCAGGTGGAGGGGCCCTGTACGCCCTCGCGGGACAGGGCGGGCGCAAGTTCCGTCTCGAGGCCGTCTTCGAGATCGGCGCCTATACGCTGCCGCAGGCACAAAGACCCCTGCTGACGGCCGCCATGGATCTCATCCTCCTGGGCGGTGCGGGAAGTCGCAGTTTCGAGGAGATCCAGAAGTACGTCAACGAGCGCGGCCTGCAGATAGACACCCGTCTCACGACCATCGGCTACCTGCGGATTTCGGTGAGCGGGCTGGCCGAGGACTTCAAGTTCGGTCTCGGGATCCTCGAGGACATGCTCTTGCGTCCGCGTTTCGATCGCGATGCGCTCGAGCTGTGGAAACAGGAGCAGGTCGACACCTTCAACGCTCTCCTCGACGGGGGCAGCGCGGGCAAACAGGCCCGTTTCATAGAGCAGGAGTCCGCGCGGTTGATGTTCGGGCACGACCATTATTACGCCCAGGTCCTCAAGCGCCAGTCGACCCGCACCATCAACGCCATACAGAACTCCCAGGTCATTGACGTGGCCAACAAGCTCATCAACCGCGCGGGTCTCACGCTCGTCCTCGCTGGAACATACTCCGAGGCAGACAGGCAG
>JBIKVI010000439.1:0-2832 GCA_044356935.1 Silvanigrellaceae bacterium
CTCCTTGTTCCTTGGAGTTGATTTTTTTGGAACAAGGAACGTAACGCAGGGAGTGCCCTCTCCCCAATTGCTCGTTACGCCATCAAGAATGCATCATCAGACTGTTACGCTGATACGTAGTTTGGTCTGCCTCGTGACACAGGCCTCTGGCAGCTCACGTCCCCAGCTCGGATGTTGACAGATTGGGATTCGCAATTCACGATGTGTAAATCGACGATGGAGCATGTCTCCCGCTTGGGCTCTATCGGGACCACGCCGGGGCAGAGGCATAGAGGGTGACCCTTCAGGCTCACCGCAGGAGGGCGAAGCGGGATGAGAGATAAAGGCCTGAAAGGCCAGGACGTCGTGGCTCTTTGCAGACTTTGGACCGGGGCAGCAAGCTGGACCCCGGGCGGACGCGACCCCATCATCACGACCAGGCCACTCACCAAATTTGAAAAAGAGGCTTGGGGAGAAGGTGGAGTTGTCCTGCTCGGAATCAGCCAAAAGTCCCTCGCAGGTGAGCTCGGGCTGAGCGTCGCCGAAATGAGCCATTCTGTTGGTCGTCTGCAGGCGAGCGGGCTTGTGAACCCAGATTGGACTGTTCGCGCGGACCCCTTCCTTCGTTTCTTGGAGTGGGGTGTCCCCTACTTCCTTCCCCCAATGCAGGGGCCGGATGTGCTCGGCGTTCCAACCGCCTGGGGACATCCGCAGGTCGCACTTCATCTCCGCGGATCAAATCGGCGCACACCTGTTTGGCCGTCGGATGTCGGCGAGGCAATGGGACCCGCTTTCTCGCCGCTCTATAGGACCGTGCCACTCGTGGTACGAGACAATCCTAGGCTCCATGCCGCTCTTGCGGCCGTTGACCTCCTGCGGCTCGGAGGTGCGCGCGAGAAGGAAGCGGCCCTCGTTGTCCTTGGGGAGCTGCGATCTTGAGGACAGTCCACGAGGAAAACGTTGCTGCCATCGTGCGGCTACTCGACGTCCTCCCGGAGTGGGAGGACGAAGTCCTTTTCATCGGCGGCGCGACTCTCGGGTTTTTCGTAGAAAGCATCTTCCACGACGCGATCCGTGTGACAAAAGATATCGATGTCGTTGTCGAGATCGCGACTCTCAAACAGCATCGCGTACTTCAAGAGCGTCTCCGAAACCTCGGCTTCGTTGAACAGTTCGACCACATGACACGCTGGAAACGCGGCGATCTCATCGTCGATGTCTTGCCGCTTAAACTTCCAGAGTACCTTTCACCAAAGCCTTTTCTCATCGAAATATTCGGCAGAGGAAATAGAGTCCACCTGCCCAATGACAGGCAGATTCGAGTTCCAGACCTTGCGGAGTTCTTGGCGTTGAAGTTCCAGGCACACGCGGAACGAGGGAACGGAGACTGGATCGCAAAGGACATCGAAGACATCGTGACTGTCGTTGACGGTGCCGCAGAGCCTTTCCACATTTCCGTCGACTTATCGCAGGAAATGAAGACGTTCTTGCGCGAGTCGATTGCATATCTCCGAGCGGATCCGGGCTTTCAGAATGTCATGCCGGGCCTTCTGCCGACCCGCTCGAACGCACGCGTGGGTAGATTCAATCAACGTCTCGAACATTGGATGAAACTCCTCCACGGAAAGTGAACGAACGGAGATGCGGCGCGGTATCGTCGCGCTGCAGCTGAATGGTGCAAGTTTGGAGGGTAGGGTTGCCAATGGATGGTGCCGACAACGGTGAGAATGAGATTCTCGCAGGCATGGATGCCGAGAGTCTCGCAATACAAAGCTTCTTGGTGTCCGTAGAATGCGACGATGCTGACTCGCAAATCGCCCATGTTCGTTCGATCAGCGTCACCCCTCCTGGTCGAGACGTTGGCACTCTGCTTGAGTTGATTTTCGATGCCAGAGGGGGAGCGAGCTCGGGCCGAGCACGCGACGTTCTGCTCGACTTCTTCGAGTCGACGCTCACCAACGACAACACGCGCCGCGCGTACCTTGGAGCCGTCACGCGCTTCGCGTCTTGGTGCCGAAGGGAAGGCCTTGCCGATCTTCGTGCTGCCAAGCCTCATCACCTTGGAACGTATCTCGCGCATCTCGAGCGCGAGGGATTTGCCATCACGACGCGAAAGCAACAGCTCGCCGCTCTGCGGATGTTCTACGTCGCGCTCTGCCAGGGAGGCCTTCTTGACCACAATCCGGCCGCGGGTGTGCGCAGCCCCCGACATTCGCGCCGTCGAGGGGTGACCCCCGTGCTTACCGAAGACGAGATGCGGGCGCTCCTGGCCGTCGTGCCCATGGACACACTCAGGGGCGTGCGGGACCGTGCGCTTCTGCTTTTCCTGTTCCATACGTTCGCGCGTGTGTCGGCCGCCGTAGGACTCACACGTGAGGACATTCTCCGCCAAGGGGGGCGTGCTTGGGTTCGCCTCACGGAGAAGGGTGGGAAGGTTCTCGAGGTCCCACTGCACCGGAGTCTTGATGGCGCGCTCTCGGCCTACCTCCACGCCGCGGGGATTGTCGATGGGCCCGTCTTCAGACCGTTCGAGGGGCGTACTGGGAGGCTCGGAACAGAGCCTCTCACGCGCACCGGGGCTTTTCTCATCGTACAGGGCTACGCGCGCGCGGCAGGAATCGAACCTGCGATCGGGTGCCATTCATTCCGAGCATCTGGGATCACCACATACCTTCACCGTGGGGGCTCACTCGAGAACGCCCAGAAGCTTGCAGGCCATGCCACACCCACGACAACGAAGCTCTACGACCGCACCACGGACGAAGTGACCATAGAGGAAGTCGAACGCCTGCCGAACTACTGAACAGCTCCCGTGTCCAAAGCGAAACGCCAAGCTCGAAGTGCTCTGGCGTT
>JBIKVI010000154.1:0-10235 GCA_044356935.1 Silvanigrellaceae bacterium
CCACGCCCTTTACGCCACCGGATTCGGCCTGGGCACAGCGCTCGTGGCGATGGTCATCCACGGCCTCCTCACCTACAAGGCCAACAAAGTTACGGAACAGACCGACGAGTTCGCGGCCAAACTGGTTGAACTCATCCAGATGCGCCGCAGCAACCTCGCCGCCAAGGCCTCGGGCGACCGCGACTGACTTCCCCTAGGGCGGCTCGCGGGTGAACCCGGCCGCGCACCATCCGAAGAAGAAGGGACCATGAGCAAGCACAAGCTGAGGAAGCGCAGGAAAAGCGCGGAGAGCTTCGAAATCAACGTGACGCCCATGCTCGACATGTTCAGCGTGCTCATCGCCTTCCTCCTGGCGACGGCCGTGTTCTCGAGCACCGGGCAGATTCGCGTCGAGGTCCCCTTCCTGTCGAGCAAGCCGCCTCCCCCCCAGGAGGATCTCGACAAGAACCCGCAGAAGACCGTGACCATCACCGTCGACAACGCGACCGTCCGGATGGACGTCGCCACGGATGCGAGTTCCGCGGGTGCCGAACGCAAGGACTATCCACTCGACGATCAAGGGCTCGACGACCTCCAGGCACGCCTCTACCAGATGCGATCGGAGGATCCCAAGCTCGACAAAGTAACGGTCATGACCGAGCTCGAGGTCAAGTACGAGAACCTCGTCAAGGTCATCGATGCCATGCGTGAGCTGAAGGCAGGTCGTCAGCCCATCCCCTATCCCCCTGACGTCAAGCCTCCCGCGGGCGTGGACCCGGAAGCCCTCATCCCGAAGATCGTGCTCGGCAACGTGATTCTCTAGCATCGAAAATGGAACGGAAAGGGCGGCGCCCAGAGGGCCCGCCCCAAGGAGTATCAGATGGCAGGCGTCGATGTCGGTGGGGACGGGCAAACATTCTCCCTGAACCTCTACCCTATGCTCGATGTGTTCAGCATCCTCATCATCTTCCTCGTCATGAACTTCTCGACCTCGGGCGAGAGCGTGGAGACGAAGCTGAACATGGAGCTGCCACGATCGGCGGTGAAGCTCTCGCTCGACTCGGCGGCGAACGTCTCCGTCACGAAGAGCGAAATAGTCATCCAGGGCGGCATGTCCATTCCCATCGGCCCCGACGGCGACGTGCCCGAGAGCTTCCGCGATCAGGGCGCCATCCGGGTCGCCTACGAGGAATTCAAGAAGGTGCGAGCCCAGAACGAAACGCTTCGCAACAGGAACAAGGCCCTCAACCTGTCGGAGGCCGACATCAACTCGCTCGTCCTCGAGTCCGACAAGGACGTCCAGTTCCGCGTGCTCAAGCGCGTGATGCTGAGCGCCCAGCAGGCCGACTTCGTGGGTTGGAAGCTCGCAGTCAGTAGGACCTCGAACGATTGACCGGCCGCGAGCGCGGCCAGTCTGCCCGTGAGCCCTGAGGAGAACCATGAGCGTCCTGTGGTCGTTGTTGCGGAAGTCACTCTTGCTGCTGCTGTGCTCGTCGCTCCTTGGCGGACTCGTCCCTTCGCGCCTAGGGGGCGTCGCGCTCGCCCAGGATTTTTCCGATTACGAGATCCGCGTCATAAAGAACAAGTTCTTCACCAAGAAATACCGACTCGAGGTGGATGTCGGCCTTGGCGGCGTGATGAACCAGTCGTTCCACTACTCCTATCTCGCCATGGCCGGAATCGGCTTCCACCTCTCCGAGACGTTCGGGCTCCATGCGGAGGGCGGCTACGCCCTCAACCAGAACAAGGAGGCTTGCGACCTCTTGGGCAAGGACTTCCAGATCAATCCCCTCATCAACGAGATGCAAACCTACTACGGCGCCTATCTCAGCTACACGCCCATCTACGGGAAGTACCAGCTCGGCAGCGGCGACGTGCTCTACTTCGATTGGTTCTTCAGCGCCGGGGGCGGCCTCGCCGCCGTGCGCCAGCGCCAGGGAGGCTGCGGCGGCGAGGAGATCGAAGAGAACACCGAGGCGTGGGCCACCAACCCCCAATTCAACATAGGCACGGGCCAAAGGTATTTCCTCGGCACGAACACGGCGCTCATCTGGACGTTGCGGATGCTGATGTTCCAGCCGGCCCCCGCGCCGGGCAGCGAGGCCCAGCCTTCACTCTTGGGCGACGGCATCCAGAACGTCATCCTCTCTCTAGGCCTCGGTTACTTCCTGTGAGCGGACACGGAGCGTGCGCGTGATGAAACCCGGAACTTCCAAACCCCGTCGCCCCTTCGGCCCTGCGCTCGCCTTAGCGCTCGGCGCGCTCGCGCTCGGGCTCGCGCTTCCGGCGCGCGCCTTGGCTCAGAACGCCTACGCGGAGGCCCAGCGAACCTTCCAGGCGCGCGATTACGTGAGCAGCGCTCGCCTGTTCTACTCGCTCTCCATCGCGAGCCAGGGCGACACCCGATCGAAGGCGGAGTTCGGCCTCGCCGAGTCGCTCAAGAAGGCCGGATTCCCCTACGGCGGGGCGTTCTTCTATTCGCGCATCGTGGCGCAGGGCGCCAAGAACGATTTCTTCCGATTCGCCATCGACAACCTTGGCGACGCCAACTCCAGGACCCCACTGGGGCGAGCCGCCATCTCCGGCATCTTCGCGGGAAAGATAGATCCCCTCCAGGTGCCACCTGGAGCGCGCGGCTTCTATTTCTTCTTTAAGGGGCTCGAGGCCTTCGACGATGGAGGGGCGTCGGCCGCATCGGGTGCGGGCGGCGGCGGTACCGGGATGCAGGCCGTTGCGCGGGCGCGTTCCGAGTTCGAGCGGGTGCCTTCGGGCAACCCGTATTATCCGCGCGCGCAGTACTACTTAGGGGTCATTTCCGCAGTCCTCAAGGACTCCGATGGAGCCCTGGGCGCCTTCTCGCGCGTCATCCGTACGTCGAGTTCCGACAACCTGCGTCAGCTCGCCACACTAGGGCTCGCGCGCGTCTATTACGAGCGCAAGGACTACCGCCGAGCCTTCTCCTACTATTCGCAAATTCCCCGCGACTCCGACATGTGGCTCCAGACCCTGTTCGAGGGTGGTTGGGCGTTCTTCATGATCCAGCGGCACAACAACACCCTGGGAAACAACCACACCATCCATTCCCCGTTCTTCGAGAACCGCTTCTTTCCTGAGACCTACATCCTCAACGCCATCACCTATCTGCGCCTGTGTCGTTACCAGGCCCTGCGCGATCAGCTCCGGAAGTTCCAGGAACGCTACAAGCCGACGTTCGCAGACCTCAATAACCTCCTCAAGAAGTACCAAGGCAATCCGGAGGCGTTCTACAGCGCCGTGGCGCGCTACCGTTCTACCGGTCGCCTGGGCGAGTACAATGCGGCCACGGAGGTCATCGACGCCGTATCGCGATCGGACGCTTTCAAGGAGGCGGCCATCGTCGTCAGGGGGCTCGAGCGTGAGGCTGCCCAACTGCGTTCGCAAGGCGCCAGGTGGGAGATGTCCGGGTTAGCCGATGTCCTGAGGGTCTCGTACGAGAACCGGCGCAAGGCGACCATCCGGGTGGCTGGCGAGGTCCTTTTCGCGCAAGCGGTGCAGCAGTTCCGTTACCTGCGCGACCTTTCCGACCAGACCCGGCTCATAAACCTCGAGATGCTCTCCGGACGCACCGACCAGCTGCGCGCGCGGTTCAACCCCGAGCAGCAGCAGAACGACGGCACGTCGTGGGGCGAGGGCATGAAGCCCCTGAACCTCAAGAGCGAAATCGAATACTGGCCGTTCGAGGGCGAGTACTGGGAAGACGAGCTGGGCGGTTATGTTTACAATATCGACTCGAAATGCGCGACTGCCAAAGCGCCCGCGGCCAAGAAATGATGGGCGCGCGAGGCGGTCGCCGAGCGGACCCTGACGATTGTATCGCGGCGCGTCCGCGCGGAACTGGAGTGAGCACACCATGATGAAGAGACGCACGCAGCTCGTATCCTTGCCCGGCGCGATGCCCTTGGGGGTCGGCCTAGCAGCGCTCCTGTGCGTCGCGCCGCCGCTGGAATCTTACGCGCAGGCGAGACGGGCCGCCGCCCCGACGCGCTCGCGGGCTGCGGCATCTCCGCGTTCTGCGAGCGACACGCCTCCATCGCTTGGGGGTTCTAGCCGCGGTAAACTCACGGGTTCCGGTGCCCGCATCAACGTCAAAGATCGCACGGACAACGTGGTCGAGAAAAAGAAGAAGCCTGTGTCGAAGCGCGAGCAGGCTGAAGGCAAGGGCAACCGCGTGCGGCGTGGTGAGATCGAAGCCATCGCCCTCGAGAAGGCTCTCGGCGGGGCCATCGGCAAGGAATCGGCCTACATGGAAAAGCTCTTGCCCAAGCTCGGCAAGAAGAGTCCGCAGCGGCCCGAGATTCTCCGCAGGCTCATCGAGAACTACCACCAGCAAAGCATCCTCACCTTCTTCAACGAAAGCCGTCAGTACGATGTGGCTTGGAACAGGTGGGACAAAGGTGGCCGTCGTGGCACCGAGCCAACCTTCACGCAGCGCCAGAGCAAGGTGTGGACGAGCAAGGTCATCCAGCGCGCGCAGCAGTACATTACCGAGTACCCCAAGGGCAAAGCCATCGACGAAGCCTACTTCCAAGTGGCCTACGCGCTCGACACCATGGGCGACAGCCAAAGCGCGGCCTCGTATTACAGCCAACTCGTGGCGAAGTTTCCGAACTCCAAGCGTGTCCCCGACGCGCACTACTCGCTGGGCGAGTTTTACTTCGGCAAGCAGGACTTCAAGAAGGCGCTCACAGCCTATAGCCAGGTGACTCGCTACACCCGGGCGCCCATTTATCCTTGGGCGGTCTATAAGATCGCTTGGTGCTATTACAACCTACGCCAGTATCCCAACTCCCGCGGGAGCTTCCAGAGGGTCGTGTCGCTCGCGAGCGCCGGCGGGGGAGACCTCACTCCAGGCGGGAAGATCCGACTCAAGGAGGAAGCGCTGCGCGACCTCGTGCTGGTCTTCGCCGAGATGGAGGACATCAACGGCGCCGAACGTTATTACGCGTCGGTGGGCGGCGAGAAGTACTACGGCGAGATGCTCATGCGTCTGGCGGACATCCTCCGAGAGCGCGGCGAGTACGACAAATCGGTGGTGGTGCTCAAGCGCTTCCTGGCGCGCAACCCCTACAACATCAAGGCCGCCGAGATTCAGGTCCAGATCGTCGACACCTCGAACCTAAAGGTCGACAAGAAGCTCTTGTGGCAGGAGATGTCTTTCCTCCTCAAGAACTACACCGAAGGCACACCTTGGGCGACGCGAAACGCGCAGGAAAAGGACTTCAAGGATTCGCTCGACCAAGTGCACACGGTGGCCATCACCTACCCGAAGAAGCAGCACGCCATCGCGCAAAAGGACAACAACAAGTACCTTTTCGCCCAGGCCGAGATTGGTTACGGACTCTACCTCCAGCACTTCGCCAAACGCCCCGAGAGCCTCGAGGTGCGCTTCCATTTGGCGGAGATCCAGTACCAGCAGAGCCGTTACCGCGAAGCGGCCAAGAACTTCTGGGCCATCACCCAGTTCGGCAACGACCCCAAGAAGAACCCGTTCTTCCAAAAGTCGGCCACATACCTCCTCTCCGCCTCGTACCTCGAAATAGAGAAGGAGATGAAAGCCCTGCGCGCGCGGCCTGCCAAGCTCAAGCAGGCGGCGATGCCCATGTCTCCCGACTTCGCCGAGTACATGCGCACGTGCGACGCCTACATCAATTGGTTTCCCAAGGACAAGGCGGTCATTGATTGCCGCGTCGACGCAGCCGAGATTGCCCTCAAGCACAACCGTTACGACGACGCCGAGAAGCGCCTCACAGTCGTGGCCAGTGAATACTCGACCCGCAAAGAGGGTCAGACCGCGGCCGAGATCCTCCTGTGGCTCAACGCCGACGATACGCGGAAGCTCATCGCGGTGGCCGACAAGCTCTCGAAGATTCCCGCCTATCAGAAGGGCGAAATCGGCAAGCGCATTCGAGAAATCAAGCAGGCGAACCGGTTCGTGGAGATAGCCAACGTCGAGCGCTCGGGTAACAACAAGAAGGCCGCCGAGGAGTTCGAGAAACTCGCGCGCGAGGGAGGATCGGAGGCCGACAAGGCCTGGTACAACGCCGGCGTGAACTACCGTAAGGCGGGCGACACGAACAGGGCCACCGAGGCGTTCGTGATGGTTTACACCAAGTACCCCAAGAGCGGCCAGGCCGCCGACTCCATGGCGGCCGTCATCGAGATGAGCGAGTCGCGGCTCCAGCTCGACAAGGCCGCCGCAACCTCGACGCAGTTCATCGCACGCTTCCCTCAGGACAAGCGCACGCCCGTCATCGAGCGCGAGACCTGTTTCCTTTACGACGCGCTCAACAACGTGCAGATGGCCCAGAAAACCTGTTCCGACACGGCACGCAAAGGCGGTCCGGGTGCGGCTGAGGCGTCGAAGGCTCTCGCCGACATGTACGAGCGCAACAACCGCTACGCCGATTTCGTGCGCGTGGTGGACACGAGCCTCATGCAGACGGTCAAGAGTCCCTCTGATCAAATCATCTACCTCGGACGGGCCGCCGACGCCGAGCGCAAGAGCGGACGGGCGAGCGCCGCCGGACAGCGCGAAGCGAAGATCGTGGGGATCTATTCCTCCAACCGTTCGTCGGTGCAGGGCCAGGCCCTCTCCGTGGTCGCGGAGATCGAGTACCAAAAGCACGCGCCCATACTGCAAAAGTTCCGTAACACCCGTCTTGAGGCCCGCAAGCAGGACGGTTCCGACCTTCAGGCTTCCATTGTCGCCAAGCAGGCCCTCCTCCAGCAGGTCGAGTCTAACTACAAGCGTGTGGTGGCCATCGGGGACGCGGAATGGGGAGTCGCGAGCCTCTACACCATCGGCTACGCCTACGAGGTGTTCGGCAAGGATCTCCAGAATCCGCCCATGCCGCCTGGCACTCCTCCCGACATGGCCGGTAAACTCCGCGCCCAATTGGCGGGACTAGGCAAGCCCATCGAACTCAAGTCGGGCGAGTTCTACAAGGAAGCCGCCGGCGCCATTTCCAAGTTCGGCGTGTACACCGACTTTAGCCAGAAGACGGCGGCTGCGCTTGCGCGCATCTATCCCGCCGAGAACCGCAAGCTCGACGAGTGGGTGCCCGACGTCCTGTTTGTGGGCACGCAGCTGGTCGACACCGGAAAGGTGAAGCCCATCATCTCCGCCCTCGGAGGCAACGAATGAAGACCCGGATCGCGACCACCATCGCTTCCCTCCTCTGTCTGGTCGTCGCCGCTGGCGCCCTGGGCGGTTGCGCGTCGAGCGGTGGCAACGAGGGCGCCACGTCATCGTCGTCCGAAGCGGATGACGACGATGACTCGCAAACCAAGGGCGCCAAGGCCATCGAAGCCAAGCAGCAGCAAGACGCGCGCAAGAGCAGCCGCGGCCCTTCGAAGTTCGTCATCACGACGCTCACCCCCGCGAGCGTCGTGCAAGGATCGGTGGGCACGCAGGCCCTTTCGGACGCCATCCTCGACGTCGAGGAGACCGTGCGCAAGGACCAGGACGACGTCCCCATGGTTGTTACCTTCCTCGCGCTCCTGCGCATGGCGGGCAACGGCGGCGACATCCAAAAGAACCTCTCGCGCGCTGCGGGCACCATGGGAGCGAAGAATCCGTGGTTCCTCCTGGAGACCGCCTACGGCGCGCTTACGCGCAAGGAGTACTCGCTCACGGAGTATCTCCTGGGCAAGGCCGATCGCTTCGCAGCCGGCGACGCGCAGGTGAAGGCCGCCGTGGCCCACGCCTGGGGAGTGCGTTACATGGTCGATCGCAAGCAGTCGCAAGGCATCTACGAGATGAACAAGGCCGCGCGCGCCAACTACCTGCCCGCGCTCGTCACACTCGGCTACCTCGCGTTGCGATCGGGCGACTATATTGGCGCCGAACGCAATTTCCGGGTCGCCACGGCCTCCGCCGGCGAAAACTTCAACGCGAAGATGGGGCTTGGCATTGCGCTGCGCGTGCGCGGCAAAGCGGATGAGGCCGAACCCCTCTTGGCACAGGTCTACAAGCTCAAGGGGCAAGACAGGCGCGTGGCCTGGAACTACGCTCTGGCGCTGTCGGAACTGCCATCACGGCGCAAGGATGCCATCGGCGTGCTCGAGAAGTACTTCCAACTCCCGGGGTCGCTCGGAGATGTGGACGGACGGGCCAATACGCTGCTCCAGAAGCTGCAGACCCCACCCGCGCGACCGGCATCCCCCGCCGCGGCGCCGGCTCCGGCGGCTGCCGCTGCCTCCGGCGGCGATCCGAAGCCCGGTGCGAATCCAGCCGCGAAGCCGGCGGCGGTCGGCGCACCGGCTAAAAAGTAACACGCGAGTCAAATAGGCGTCGGCCCGGCGTGGCCGGGAGCCCCTTCCGCTCTGTTACCATGGAATTGTGAACCCATTCGAGAACGGTGTATTTCCGCCAGACGAGGTTAGGGCGACATATGGCTCTTTTGTTAAAAGCCAGCAAGGTCATCGAGGGCAACCCCGAGGAGCTCGTGATCGAGGGGGGGCAGGTGATCATCGGTCGCCTCCCGTCCAACCACCTCGTGATACCGGGCAGCGAGGTCGAACCCATTCATGCGATGATCGAGGTCGACCCCGCTAGCGGCGAGGCCTCGCTCGTCGACATGGCCAGTGAAGCTGGAGTGCGCCTCAATGGGCGGGTCATCGAGGTGGTCGAACCCATCAAGGCCGGCGACCGCATCCAAATAGGCGACGTGCGCATCGACGTTTTGGCCAACGACGAGAAGATCGTGGTGGGCCAGGGAGCCAAGTCGAAGGACAAGGGAGGCTCTCGTGGCGAGCGCGCCGCTCCGGGCGAGAGGGGCTCCTCCGAGGAGCGCGCCAACGTCCGTACCCAGAAGGCCGCTTCGGGCGGCCGCAAAATGGACGACTACAGGTACGAAGGTCAGGTCAAGCGCCGTCCGACCATGAACCATGAACTCCTCTTCCAGCCTGGAAAGGAGCGCCCGCACGGTTCGACGCTCGAGGTCGTGGCTTACTGGGATCAGTCCATCCTCGACGTTCGCCACTACGGCGGCAACGTGAAGAAAGGCGAGACTCCGCGGCCGACGATGTGCGTCCTCGGCAACGAAGAAAAGGACCAACTGATTGGAGTGGGCCCCCGCGCCAACACCCGTGACTACCGTTTCGCCCAGGTCGAAGGCACCAACACGGTCATCTACCTCAACGACGAAATGAAGGCGCGCGTGCGTCGCGGCTCGAACTTCGAGAAGGTGGCCGGACCAGCCAAGGTCAAGATGAAGGCCGGCGAGATGGCGCTCGTCAAGCATGGCCCGGTCAGTTACTTCCTCATGAACGTGAGCCTGCCCAATCCCGTCCTCAAGCGTTTCGAGGACATCGATGGGCGACCGATCATCTTCCTCTACGCCATGTTCCTTTACGGCCTCCTGGCCGGAGGGCTGTATTGGAACAACCGCAATGGGCTGCCCGAGAAGGCCTTCGACGAGGACGCGTGGGGACAGACCCTCGCCATTCGCACCCCGACGCCCAAGCCCAAAGACATCATTCCCGCTCCCAAGCCCGAAGTCGAAGTGAAGAAGCCCGAGGCGGTCAAGCCGCCCGAGGTGAAGAGGCCTGAGCCAAAGCCCATCACCACGCCCGTGGCCAAGGAAGTCCCCAAAGAGAAGACACAGCAGGTGAAGACTCCGCAGGTGAAGCAGCCTGTGGCGTTGGCAGCCCCGCGCAAGCCCAGTCCGCAGGCCAACGCCAACAAGGCGCCCGGCGTCATCAAGGGGGAATCGAAAGCAAACGACAAGGCGCTTGGGCCTAGGTCGAGCAACCAAGCCGGCAACGGCGGCGGCAAGGCGGGCGGGACTTCCGGTGCCTTCGCGGGCGCGCGCTCCGGAAACGAGAAGTCGAGCCAGATGGGTGTCGAGGGCGGAAAGAAGAACGTCATGTCGGGCATCAACCTCGACAAACTCGGCGCCGGCCTCGGCAAGATTTCCAACGTCGACGGCGTGGGCGCCATTGCCACGGGCTTGCAGAGTTCCGGTGGCGGAGCGGGCGGTGGGTCGGGATCGGCAGGACGAGGAAATCATGGCTTCGGCGGCATCGGTGGCGCCAATTCCGTGAGCACCGGCGGTCCTGGACGTGCCCTTTCTGGTTTAGGTGGTGGCGCGGGCGGCCTGGGGGCAGGTGGCCTCGGCGGAGCGAGCGGCGCGGGAGGACCTGGCGGCGCGGGCGGAAAAATAAAGGCCACTGCCGTGGTGGTGCCCGAAGGGGATCCCGCTGTGGAGGGATCG
>JBIKVI010000155.1:0-10226 GCA_044356935.1 Silvanigrellaceae bacterium
CAGGATCTTCCACGCCGCTGCGAGAGTCGGCCAATTGGTCAACGAATACGGGCCGCTAGGCATACGAAGGAGCGCGACAGGAAAAGAGGGCCGGGCGGGCTCCACCGGAAGTCGACTTCGGGTGTCGATCGTAAGCGGCACTCACCCGAACGCCACGATGTAGAGCCCAGTCAACAGGACGAACAGTCCAACGACGATTGCGATCACGAGCCACGGGCGTCCGGCGTTTTCTTCCGACTGCTTCTTGCGAGCGTATGACGTCCAGAGCTTGCTCGCCTCGTCGCGAGGTTCATCGGCGTTGTTGTCGCTGCCGTTCTCGTTATCGTTGCCGTTCATACTTGTTCCTTTCCTCCGGAGTATACCCAGTCGAGATCGGCATGATGGACGAATTCGACGACATCCGCCACGGCGCCCTCGAATACCGCGGACTCCTTAAGTCCATGAGCAACGACAGAGAGGAATGAGCCCACATCTGGCGCACGCAAGGGGCCGGGCGCGAAGAGTGCCCTCGGGAGTCCGCTGCGCATGGAGTTCCAGAGCATCTTCACCCTAGCGAATGCGCCCCGCGCCATGACCCAATCTTCAGGACGGTGGGGCTCCAAACCAGCCCTCGCTGCGAGGGCGTCACGCAAAAGCGTCCAAGCCTCCCTTGAGGTGCCCGCGCATCCGAGGAACAGCCCGCTCTCCTCCACGAACGCGAGCAAGCCTTGCGCGTCGGCTTCGAAGAGGTGCTGGAGGAGCGCGTAAGCTTCAAGTGAGCGCAGGAGCGCATCGTGGCGCAGACTCACCCTTTGGCCCCGGCGCAGTTCTTCAAAGATCCAGGGATTGCGGAGGGCTCCCCTGCCCACGATCACGCGTGGACCGCTGTGGCCCATGCGTTCAAGGTAACTTTTGGAATCGACGACGTCACCCGAACCTACGACTTGGGTGCGTGAAGGTGCCTGCCGAGCGAGCAGGGCGACGGCGTCCCAGTCCGCGCGGCCGAGGTATCTTTGGGCGCGGGTGCGTCCATGGATGGTGACCCTTTTGGGCGCGTGCTTGACCACGACCCCGGCGAGGGCCGCGAACTCATCGGCATGGTGGAAACCGATGCGCATCTTGACGCTCACATTTTCGGGTCCGAGCGCGCGGCAAAGCTGCGAAAGATAGGCGTCGAAAGTCGACTCGGTCTCGAGAAGGGCGCTACCCGCGCCATTGCCCACTACGGTGGGGGAAGGGCATCCGCAATTGAAATCAACCAGGGGCGCGTGAATGAGAAGTGATTCCGCCACGCGCATGAGGTCGGGCATGGCAGGCCCCATGAGCTGCGGAAGGAGTCGGTAATTCACGGAGCCGCGCAGTCGGGAGATTTCCGGAGCGTACGTTGCCGCTATGCGTTTGGCGGGGTAATCTCGCGTCACCCGCAGGAACGGCGTGACGGCGAAGTCAGGCGCGCTCGTCTGCGAAATCCACAACCGCAGCGGCAGGTCGCTCACCCCTTCCATGGGTGCGAGTCCCACGTTTCCGAAGGCGGCGTCGAGGGTTTCGACGCGGGCGCTGGCCGCCTCGGCAGGCCCGACGCCACCGCCCACCCCGGCTGTCAATGGGGAGGCGGCAGGTGGACTCAGCTTCGGAAAGGCGTTTACGATCACGAAATCTCCGCAGCGGAGTAGGAGTCAGGAGGACGGGCCGATGAAGAGCACACCGCACGAGTCCTTGATGGCCAACGCTAAAGATGCGGAACGCACCCAGGGCCCACAGGCCCCTTTGCCGTCGGAAGACGTCGCGCGGGTGGCGGTCACCGGAGCATCGCGCTTCCTGGGCGAGGCCCTCGTCAAACGTCTCGCACAGACGCCCTCGGTGCGCGAGATCCACGTGTTCGATATCCGCATGCCGGAGGTTCCCTCAAGCAAAATCGTCTTCCACCGCGTCGACCTCACGCGCGACAACGCCGATGCCGAAATCGCGGCCATTTTGAAGGAACACGATGTCCGGGTCTTCGTGCACGCCGCCCTTTTCTCGGGGCCACAGAGGGAACTCGCGCGCGCGCGCGAAGTCGAGTGCATCGGCACGTTCCACGTCCTCAATGCCGTGGCCGAGGCTGGTGTCTCGAGGCTCCTCGTCCTGTCGGACACGTTCGTTTACGGAGCCCTCCCCTCGAACCCCAACTTCCTCGTCGAGTCCACCCCTCTGCGCAACGTCGGGCCCCAGTTCGTTCGCGCGCGCGTCGATGTCGAAAAACAGGTGCAGGAATTCGCTTCCGAGTACCCCTCGTGCGCCACCTGCGTCCTGCGTTTCGCGCCCGTCCTCGGTCCCACGTCGAGCAACGTGCGGGCGCGCTACTTCCTCGTCGGCCTCGTTCCAAAAGTGCTCGGCTACGATCCCCTCTTGCAGTTCATCCACGAGGACGATGCCTTGCGCGCCGCCCTCATGGCCTTGTTCAACACCTCGCGCGGCGCCTACAACATCGTCGGCGGGGGCGTGCTTTCGCTCTCCACCGGCATCCATATGGCAGGACGCATCCCCCTGCCCGTAGCCGGATTCGTGTGCCGCACGGTGTTCTCCATCGGCTATGGCTTGCGCGTGTGGGATCTCCCGCCCGGCCTCGTCCCCTTTTACCAATTCCTGTGCGTGGCCGACGGAAAAAAAGCCGATCGCGTCTTCGGCTTCCGAGCGCGCTATTCCAGCCGACAAGCCCTCAAAGCCATGATCGAAGCGCATCGCTTGCGAAGCGTCGGATTCTCGGTCCCAACCCAGCTCTTGGGCGAGGACGAGCCCGTGGCGCGGGCACGCGGCTTCGAGCGCGTCGTCTAACGGTTCGCAGCCACTGTAACGAGCGCTCGCGCGCAACCCAGAGGAGGAGATCCCATGCCCGTCGCCCGAGGCGAGAGCAAACCCCGAAGGAAGGACTCCGGCAACGAACTCCACGAGCTGTCGGGAGCCGTATTCCGCGTGCGCCGCACTCTGCTCGAGCAATTCAGCCGCATCGAGCGAGACATGGAGGGGCGATTGCGCAATGACGCGCAGCGCTTCGCGTCGCGCGACGAACTCTCCCTGGTTATCGAAAAGATGCACGAGTTTCGGGGCGCACTCGATGACGTCCTCCTTTCGGTAGAGGAGCGACTTCAGAGCACCTCGGAAGGCGTCTACGATAAGTTACGCGCCGAGCTGAGGGAGGAACTCCGACGCGAGGCGGCGGAACCCAAGCCCGCCTACGCCGACCGCGAGCCCACGGGGTGGGACGACCGCATCTCCGACCTCAATCCGTTCAATCTCCGTCGCAAGTACCACGAGGCCTCACTCTCACTTCGCGCGGAGGAGGTCGATGCGTTCGGCCACGATCCCATCTTCGACCGTTTCGTGAGGCCGCTGTTCGACTTCCTCTACACGCGCTACTGGCGAGTGGAAGCCTACGGCCTTTCGCACGTGCCCGCCAAGGGGCCGTGTCTCCTCGTGGGCAATCACAGTGGATCCCTGCCTTACGACGCCACCATGCTCAAGATGGCGGTGGCGAAGGAGCACCCCTCGCACCGGGACATCCGCTTCATGGTCGAGGACTTCCTTTTCCACTTTCCGTTCCTCGGGTCGCTCATGAACCGTTTCGGAGGCGTGCGAGCGAGCCAGGAGAACGCCGAGCAGCTCCTGGCAAGCCAGTTCCCCGTCGTGGTGTTTCCCGAAGGCGTCAAGGGACTGGGCAAACTCCACCGCGACAAGTACCATCTCGCGCGCTTCGGTCGAGGCGGGTTCATCCGCCTTTGCCTGCGCACCCGCGCTCCTCTCGTGCCCGTGTCCTTCATCGGTCCAGAGGAAATCCACCCCATGCTCTTTCGCGAGACGTTCTTCGCGCGCATGCTCGGTGTTCCGTATATCCCCATCACGCCCACGTTCCCTTGGCTCGGGCCTCTCGGGCTGGTTCCCCTGCCCTCGAAGTGGAGCATCCACTGCATGCCTGCCATCGACTTCTCCGACTACGGCCCCGGGGCCGAGAAGGACCGCGTGCTCGTCTACAAAATGTCGAAGAGGGTGAAGGACATGATTCAGGACACGATCGTTGATAAGCTCAAGCTCAGGCGCAGCATCTGGTTCGGCTGAACATCCCGTCGGCGGGCCGCGCCTCCTCATCCTTACCGGAGGTCGGGCTCACCATGGCGGATCCCAAGCTCGTCGTCGTTTACAACCAGAAGGGCGGGGTCGGGAAAACGACCATTGCCGTCAATCTCGCTGCCCTCTCCGCCCGCTCGGGCCGTCGGACCTTGCTCGTGGACAGCGATCCCCAAGGGAACAGCACCTGTTCCCTCCGCGGCAATGCTCCCGCAGGACGCACGCTGGCCGATTTCTACGAGAGCTGCCTCGGGCTCAACCTGTTTCGACAGAGCCTGATGGAGTACGTTACGACGGATACCGGCATCGAAAACATGCACCTTGTCGCGGCCGATCGCTCCCTCGAAGAACTCCGCAACAAGCTCGAGAACAAGCACAAAATACACAAGCTCCGCGATGGCCTGCGCTCCACGGCCTACGAGGTCGTTTACTTCGATCCTCCCCCAGCGGGCGACTTCTTCGCCCTGGCCTGCCTCATCGCGGCCAAGGAGGTGCTCGTTCCTATCGATTGCGACAGCTTCAGCGTGCGAGCGGCCCGCGACATCCGCCTCATGGTCGAGGAGGTGCGCGCCGACCACAACCCCGATTTGCGCATTCGCGGCGTGATCATCAACCAGTACCAGAAGAGCGCCAAACACGGGGCGGCCATCGTGCGCGAACTGCGCGAAGGCGGTTTCGAAGTCCTCGAACCTTTCGTACCCTCGAGCGTCAAGGTGCGAGAAAGCCATTCCGACGCGGTGCCTTTGGTTGTTTCGGCGCCCGATCACCCTGTGAGTGAGGCGCTCGCCGCGTTGCACTTGGTCCTCTTCCCCGAGGATGTCCGTCGCGCAGGAGCCCATTCTCAGAATCGAGGCGACGCGGCGGTGAAGGGAGCCGGAGCTGCAGGAGCCTCCCCTGTCGGAGGCGGCCCTCAAAAGAAGGCCAAGGAGTCCGCATGCCGATTGCCCTCGTGAGTTCCCTCTCCGCGCGCCGAGCCTCGTCGCTACTGGCCTTCTCGTTCCTGCTCGTCCACGCGCAGTCCGCGTCCGGAAACCCAAAGAAGGTGCAGCTTTCGAACCTCTCGGATGGGGGGTTCGAACGCCAACTCGACGTGCCTCCCTCGGAAGCCCTGGCACCGGGCACGCCGCTCATGCAGGACGCCGTGAAAACCTATGCCACACTGCCCTTCGATATCGGCGAGCGCATGCGCTTCGTCATCACGTATCTGGGCGTCAAGGGAGGCGTCGCCGAACTCATGATGCGAACGCCCATCAAGTGGGAGAGCGGTTGGGCGCACCGGATGACGGGCGAGGTCAAGAGCGCGGAGTGGTACGCCTGGATCATGCGCATCCACGATTCCGTGGAGGGACTCATGGCCGCCGGCGTGGATCTCGCGCCCTTGCGCTTCTACATCAACCAGCAGGAGGGCGATTTCCGTCAGACCAAGGTGGTCGAGTTTTCCCAAAAGGACCTCAAGGTGCGGCAGAAGACGCAACGCAAGGGCCGCGACCTCAAGTCCGACGAATTCCCTCTAACCGCATCCACCAAGGACGCGCTGGGAGCGCTTTATTTTTTCCGAAAATCCGTGCCTACAGGAACCCGGGTGAAGGCTTTCGAGTTCCCCGTGTTCACGAGCGAGAAGACATGGACCCTGAAGGCGACCTTCGAGAAGGAGGAGACCTTGAAGCGGGACGGCCAGAAATTCCAAACGGACGTCTGGCGAATCCAGTCCTACTTCGGCGGCCTCATGGAACAAAAAGGCGATGTCCGCCTGTGGCTTATCCGCGACGAAAGGCGCCTTCCCTTGTACGTGGAGGCCAACGTCAAGTTCGGGTACATAAAACTCCAACTCACCGAGTGGGACCAAGGGTACGCAGACCCGAAGGCCAAGAAAATCCAACCGAAATTGCGGATCGCGCCCTGAAACTTGCCCGCCCATGGGGAGGACCACCTCTGTCTTGCTCCCTCCGAGGGCCCAACTCTCCGCGCGAGTCTCGCTTGACCCCCAAGAAACCTTGATTTAGGGTCCGCAGCTCTAGCGCACACTTCCGCTGCGCGTGTGCCCGTTACGGCCGCGCGCTGCTGCCTTTACCCCACAGGAGTCCACAATGGCAGTATCCACGGCCAAGAAGAAGCGTCGTTACTCTCGTCCTAAGAGGGTTCTCGACCCCCAAATCGTGTTCGATTACAAAGACGTGCAGCTTCTGCGCCGTTTTGTAACCGAGCACGGCAAAATCGTGCCCCGTCGCATCAGCGGAGCGTCGGCCCAGCAGCAGCGCGACCTCACCATCGCGGTCAAGCGCGCCCGCATGGTTGCGCTTCTGGGCTACGGTCCGACGAGCGACCCTCGCTAAGGTGGCTTTTGCGACCTTCCCGAAAGCCCGGCTTCGTGCCGGGCTTTTTTTGTTGCCCGAAAGCCTGGCTTCGTGCCGGGCTTTTTTTGTTGCCCGAAAGCCTGGCCTCGTGCCGGGCTTTTTTTGTTTTCTGGGCCATGCGCCTCCTCACTGGTGGCCAATGGCAACACGCCCACGTTGCGAGGACCACCTCTAGGCGTTGACAAGACGTGTCAATTTATCGGTCATTTTTGTGACAACCCTCTGCGCATTAGGTACTTACGCCTCAATATTTAAAAAATCGAATACAGCCATTAATCGGATTGACGAACACCGAGTCCTGTTGTTAATGACCAAGCGAACCAAAAAACATTACGGTTACGAGGAGCGGAACTTCATGACTCAGAGCCTTCGCCACCTTGCCCAGCGGGCACTCTCCGGCGCAGCCACAGTGGCAGTCGTCGCATGCGGCTTCTTCTCCGCCACGTCCGCTTTCGGTGCGACCATCGAGGTTTGCCTCGTGGCACCCGGCGATGCTCCCGTATATGTCCGCGACGCCCAAGGCGAGCGCCTCGACGCGCAGTGGGACAGCCGCCAGATGGCTATCGCATCGTCCACGGAACTCGATGCCGGAGGTCAATACCTCTACGTCGTGACCATGGATAACGAGTCCGGGTACGTGTCCCGTTCCGTGGTGAAGGACGCGGACGCATGCCAAGATAAGGCGGCTCCCCGGCCAACGCCGGTTGCCACGCCCACACCTTCTCAGCCAGCCCCCCTTCCTAAGCCGAAGCCTGGCGTTTCCCCGGGCAAAGGCGCCGACCCCTTCGGATGCGGCACGGGTTCCATGGCTTCCAAGTGCAACCGCGACGCGCTTGCCGTCATGGCCAACCGCTCCCGCAACTGCACCGATTATTCCAGCGCACGTGAAATCGTGTTCTTCAAGGTCGACGTGAAGTACGACGCCAACGGCCAACCCTTTGTCCAATCCGTCTACACCAACGACATCCTCAAGCTGGGCAAGGGTATGCCTGACTCGAGTCAGTTCAATATCGAGCACACCTGGCCGCAGTCGAAGCTTAAGCAGTACGCGCGCTTCAGTGAGACAAAGTCCGACATGCATCATCTTTTCGCCGTTCAATCGCGCGCCAACAGCGTTCGCGGCAATGCGCCCTTCCGCGACATTCCTGGCGAGCCCTCTGGCCAAGGTCGCATCCCCGAAACCGACGGCAGCTCCTACGAACCACCGGAACAACACAAGGGCATCGTTGCCCGCGCGATGTTCTACATGGCTGTAGCCTACGACATGAGCATCGACGCCGAGCAGGAGCGCACGCTGCGCGAATGGAACGACCGTTTCCCCGTGAGCGCCGACGAGCTCGAGCGTGCGCGCCGCGTGGAAGCCAACCAGGGGAACATCAACCCGTTCGTTGAGAATCCCGAGTACGTGAGCCTCGTCGCGGACTTCTGAAATGCGGACTGCTTGACCGAGGACTTGGGCCGCCACACAATTTCATCTTCCGAACGCGTCGGTGCCTGCACCGGCGCGTTTTTTCGTAGAACGGCTGCTACCTAGGGGAGACTCCATGAAACAAATCGCCATCGTCCTTTGTCTCGCAGCGGGAACCGCCGCCTGCAAATCTCGCTCGTTCAACGCCACTGACGCGACCGCGAAGAATTCCACCGGAGCCGAAAGCGCTGGGGATCCTGAAGTTCGCGTCATCGGACCCTACAGCGGCTTGAAGGTCTCTGACTTAATGCGCGTGAATTCAAGCCATCAAAGAGTCCGACACTTACGATCTCGGGCGACAAGAAGGTCCTCCCCTTGGTCTCCACACAAGTCGACAATGGCATTCTCGTCGTGAAGGTCAAACCGAATTCCGAATACTCCACGTTGATCCCAACGGTCATCACGACGAGTTCCCCACTGCCCCTGACGACGATCGATGTGTCCACCTCCGGTCAAGCCCTCATTTCGGGCCTGCGAGCTCCTGAGGAACAGGTGTCTGCCAGTGCATCTACATCGGGAAAGATCGAATTCGTCGATTCGGAGTTGGGTTCAGTGGACGTCGAAGCGGCTACGAGTGGACTCGTCGTGTTCAAAACCACGCAAGCCAAAACGTGCGGAAAATCGTTCGAGGCCAGCACCTCTGCGACAATCGATGCCACGGATCTCGAGTTCGCTAGCTGCCCTTCGCTCAGAGTCAATGCTTCCATGAGCGGAAGGGTCGGATTCGGGCCGTCCGTAGAGAAGATTCATGGCAAGGTGACGATGAGCGGTCGGGTGTTCGTTTCGTCCAACACCGACGTCACCAAAGTCACAACACAAATGAGTGGCCGGGTCGAGGTCGGTAGCCTTCAAGAAACCGAAGCCCGCTGACTGCGGCCCTCAGCCCTCTCTTTAGTTCCCAGCCAGCGCGATTTCACCCTGGAGCGCGCTGATGAATCCCTGGGCCGAAATCGGACCTGTGTACTTCTTGCCGTTGAGAATGAGCAGAGGCGTGCCCGACAGACCCAGCTGGTTGCCCACGCTGATATCGTCTTGAATTTTGGGAAGCTCGACTTTGGCGTCGAGGCACTCGGCAAATCGCCCGGCATTAAGGCCCAAACGAGAGGCCTGCGCCTTGAGTCCATCGGTGGAGAACGAGGACTCCTTCTCGCCGGGAGACATCTCGATGCCGCTGAAGGCCCACTCCTTATACTCCCAGAACTTGCCTTGTTGCCCTGCGCAGCGCGACGCGAGCGCAAGGTCGCACGCGTGCTTATGGCCTTCACTGCTCATGCCTGGGTTACAGCGGTTCGAAAGCGGGTAGTTGCGGTACACGAACAAGACCTTGTCCTCACCCACCACGGAGAGGGCCTGCAGGATACCGTCGTTAGCGCTCTTGCAATGCGGGCATTCGAGGTCGGAGAACATCTGCAAGACGACTTTCGCCTCGTCATTGCCCTTGCGGTAGTCCTGCCCCTTGCCTACGAAGTCGGATTTCGCGAATCCTGTGAGGTTCGCGGGGAAAGGCGTTGCCGCCGTCGAGGGCGTCTGGGTCGTTTCCGCGGTGGATGGCTTGGCCGCGCCGATGTTGAGGCTCGGCAGGATGAGGCCCGCCACCAACGGCGGGACGCCGAGTGCAAGCGAGGTGGACACGAGCTTGAGGAACGCCGTCGGCTCCGCGAAATTGAGGCCCGCCTTATGGCGCACGAAGCCTAGGAGCGTCGCCACGAAATTGACGATGGTGATCGCGTGGATGCCGGAACACACGACGCACACCGCGCCCAACTGGAAATAGGATACATAGGCGAGCACCAACGAAACGGCGGTTCCGACGGCGGCCACGATCATGCGCCACCAAGAGATCCAACGTTCGGACACGTCGGCGAACTTCGGGAGCACAGCTGTGGCCGCCACGATGCCGAAATAGGCCATGCCGAAGGCGCCCAATGGAATACCCGCGAACGCACCGTAAGAGCTGTTGAACACCGTGGAGCAACTCACGGTGTCGTTGATGTCGCAGCCAAGCGTCGTCGCTCCACTCTTGAGGCGCAAGTGCTCGATGAGTGCGTAGATGGACACGCAGAAGCCGACGAAGGCCAAAAGGAGCGAAACAAGATGGACGCTCGCGCGCGGCGCGTCGGAAGCCGGTCGCGAAGGAGCGCCCGACGTGGCGCCGGACGCGTCGGAAGGAAGGTGAAGGCGTGCGGATGGCATCATGGCGTGGAAGGCTCCCCTTGGAGGTGTTCGCAATCGCCAGAAGCCTACTGGAAACCCCTCAGAATGTCAGCTGGCTCCAGGCGCGGACGCTCCAGGCTTGCTGGGGGCGCTGGCCCACGTGGAATCCC
>JBIKVI010000440.1:0-2811 GCA_044356935.1 Silvanigrellaceae bacterium
GACGACAGGAAGGTCCCGCATGACCCAGCTATGAAACGCATGACCCAGTTCGTGGGCCAAAGTCGAAACGGATTCCACGGTATCGTCGTAGGTCATGTAGATCCGCGGTGAGCGCGATTTCGGGAATTGAGTGCAATAGGCACCTGGTCTGCGAGCACCCGCCGTGCCACTTTCGATCCAGCCTCGGCTATTCATCATGTCGACAAACGCTGCCATTGCCGGGTCGACGGTGGCGAAAGCCTTTCGGATGATATCGAGGCCTTTGGCGTAAGGAATGATTCGAGACCCTTCGTTGCGAAGGCTCGGCCTTGGCGACGACAGATCCCAAGGAGCAAGCACACTCTTGCCTAAGGCACGCGCCTGTAATCGGAGTGCCTTGCGTCCGACGTCCGCGAACTCCGAAACAGCACCGAGCAGAGCGTCGAGTGTGGCCTTTTCGATTCGGTTGTCATGCAGCGAGGCGTCGAGGAAGTGGACGGGTCGAGTGTGTGAACGCCGGCGATTGACCTCGAGCCTCCAGCCGGCAATGGCATTCAGCGCCGAGGCACACGTGTCGGCCTCCCGCGTCCACGCCACCTGAGCTGCCCGCCACGCGGCCTCGCGCACCTTTTCGTCGTCGCTGTGCATGAGGCTGATTACTTTCGCGTACCCGAGTGTCGCGGGTCCTTCCGGCAGAGCCACTTCGCATGTCATATTTCCAGAGACCTGCGTGTGCAGCCGGCCCCAGGCGTTGAATCCATCGACCGACAGGCCCGTCACGAGGTTTTCTTGGGCAAGAGGAAGGAGCGTGTCGCGCAGGCGGCGCTGGTGTTCGAACGCGAAACGCTCCTGCGCGAAATCAGCGTCCGCCAAGAGGCGCGCGAAGACGGCTTCGGGAAGCAGAGTCACCAGGACCCGAAAGGGACCTGCGGCTTCGTTCAAGCGTGCCGATAGGGCGTCGAACCGGCCCTCCAATGACTGCGCCAAGGCGTTCTTCGCATCCACACTCGCCACGCACTCGGCGTAACAGCGCACGTTGTCGAGCAGCGTCGTGGACTCGGTGCGCAGCCGGCAGTAGGCGCCGATGTTTTCTTCCAGCTAGGTGACGTCGGCATCGTCAAGCGCCTCCGCGCGCTCCTCGAGGTGGGAAAGAAAAATGCCCTTTTCCGTCAGTTCGCGCGCGAGCGCCTCGACGCGTTCGACATCTCCCATCAGCTTGGGATCGTTCAGGGAGGCGTACTCCTCCTCCAGGCTCCACGAGCGTCCATGTTTCGTTTCCATGAGGGGTCCTTTTTTGGTCTGAAGAGAGAGTCCGCGACCGTGCTGAGCGTCTAAAACGCCAGTGCCTGACTAATGCTTTAAACGCAAGGAAGAAGATGGAAGCTCATAAAATTTAAGCAAGGCAATTAGAGTGCGCCAGTTGGTCGGCCTGGTAACAAAGAACGAGTTCTCTTTTCAAATCGCCTCGCGCTCAAGTCTACAACGTTGAGTTAGGCGTTTGGTAAGCTCAGGAATGTTTTTTGACGATGACGTTGCTCAGCTGAAAGGGAGTCCGCCGACCCGTCACTATTGCCAGCCAGGTCTTTCGGCGGTGAACGAAAGAGTCGAGCGCGATGCCCAAAGAGTGCTTAACAATGAAGACCTGCAGAGCGCTCGCCAGTGCACCATGGAGCTGATTCTGCCATTCGTCCCCGAAAAAGTCGTCCAGCGACTGCATCATGAACAGACTCCGACTCATGACCAGAGCCGGTATTGGCTTGCCATCTGCTTGCCCAACCTTATCCTGCAGCTTATTGCTTTCCCTTCAAGCTCCAGCATGTTCCCGGACGAAGGCGAGGTCCGACTTTAGCACCTCCTCGAGGAAGAACGCGGTCAGTACATGGGCGCCTCGCACTCCTGCCGTCTGGTACATGGAGAGCCCCTGGGTGCGGGCGGTCCGCTCACCGGTTCCGCGTGCAGCGGCGACGTCCTTGAAAGCGAATCGAGATCGTGTGGAGAAGAACGTGGCCCAAATCAAACAGTCCCCGATGCGCCTTGAATCCCATCGCTCCCAACACATTGGCTGGCTCCGTGCGGCTGTGCTGGGTGCGAACGACGGGATCGTGTCGACTGCAAGCCTTATTGTGGGTGTCGCCGCTGCGCAGTCTTCGCACCAAAGCATCCTCATGACGGGAATCGCGGGCCTAGTTGCGGGCGCGATGTCGATGGCCGCTGGAGAATACGTCTCCGTTAGTTCCCAAGAGGACACCGAGAAGGCAGATTTGGCCCGCGAAAAAGAAGAACTCGCATCGAACGAGGAGTTCGAACGCGAGGAACTCGCGCAAATTTACATTGGCCGTGGTGTCGAGCCGGATGTTGCGGCCAAGGTGGCCGAACAGCTTATGGCCCACGACGCCCTCGGTAGTCACGCGCGCGACGAATTGGGAATCACCGAGCAACTTAGCGCGCGGCCAATACAGGCTGCGTTGGCATCGGCTGCCGCCTTTGCTGTTGGAGCCGCGTTGCCTCTCCTGATGGTTGTCGTTTCATCTCCGAAGAATCTCATTGCAGTCGTTTCGGTCGCCTCACTCGCCTTCCTGGTCACGCTCGGTGTTTTGGCGGCTCGGGTTGGTGGAGCGAACGCCTGGAAGGGAGCCGCGAGGGTCGCATTCTGGGGATCTCTCGCAATGGCCATCACCGCGGGAATCGGAACGATTTTCGGTGCAGTTTTGTGGCCTCGTTCGTACGACCGCCAGCTCTTAGCAAGGTACCAATCGGTTCATGACGCATTCCGAAATTCTCGTCTTGGACGCCCGGCAGGCACCGAAACGATACGTCGGCACAGCCAGTTTA
>JBIKVI010000156.1:0-10203 GCA_044356935.1 Silvanigrellaceae bacterium
CGCGGCCTTCGACATGGGTCAGATCAGCTTCCGTACCGAAGAAAAGAATCCGGGTTCCCGTCGCCAACGAAACGCGCCGGACCTGCGGACAGCCGGCGTTGGCCACCACGATGCCACCCCGTCGCTCGCAGAGTGCTCCGAGATTCTCGAACTCGCGTTCGATGGCTTCGACGTACGCGTAAATGTCTGCGTGGTCGAATTCGATGTTGTTCATGAGCGCCACGGTGGGCTCGTAGTGCAGGAACTTGGGTCCCTTGTCGAAAAGAGCCGAGTCGTACTCGTCGCCCTCGAGGACGAAAAGCTCCCTGTTGCGCAAAGCGAAGCCGATGCCGAAGTTCTTGGGGCTGCCGCCAACCATGAAAGAGGGGTCTTCGCCGAGTTCGGTCAGGAGGTGCGCGAGGAGGCTCGTGGTTGTGGTTTTGCCGTGCGTTCCCGCCACGACGACGTTACGTGCGCCGTGCAGGAAAAAGTGGCGCAGGGCAGCAGGGAACGAATAGAGGGGAATCGTGTCTTGAAGCAGGGCCTCGAACTCGCCATTGGGCTTGAGCTCGGCATTGCGGCGGGAAACGACGTTGGCCAAAACCACGGCGTCTGGCTTGGCCGCAAGGATATTGGAGGCCTCGTATCCGACCAAAGGTTCGACGCCGATGTCTCGTATCGTCTTGTCCATTGGCGGATAAATGGGTCCGTCGGATCCCGTAATGGGAAATCCCGCGGCACGGAACAGGCCCGCAACGGCGGCCATGCCCGTTCCTCCGATGCCCGTGAAGTGAAGGCGCGGTTGTGAACTGCCGTCGTGGGCTGAGCTTGCGCGGGGAAGTTGCCGACCAGCAGGAGCGTTGGAGGCGGCGATGTCGGGACGACCCGCATCGAACGAGAGATGCAGGAACGCTCCTTGCGCGCCCTCCCCTTGAGGTTCGATGCGCACCGGGGCGCCGAAGACAAGAGGGAGCCTCCAACGTTCATGACCGAACATCGGAAGCGAGTAAACGGGAAGGCGCGTCTTGCGGGCAACGAGCTCTGCGATTTCTGGGAGCGTAGCGTTGCTGCCATCCGCCGTTGGGCAATCGGTGAACGTGCCGAGCACGATGGCGCGCGTGCTCGACAGGAACCCCGCGAGGAGCGTGGAGTCGAAGGCGCGCAGGACGCGGTAGAGCTCCTCGTTGAGATCCTCGAGGAAGAGCACGTTCCCTTCGGGCAGCCCGGCCCCAGGCACGGTGGCAAGGACGTGCGCGAGGCTCACGTTGAGAGGAACGAGGGGGCCTTCGATGGCACCCGAAGGGGCGACCGCTGAACCAGGGATCGCGGGCGGCTCCATGCGAAAAACGAGAGGTTCCGGGACGCGGCCCTCGAGGATTTCGAACAAGACGCGGACGTCGAGCGCGGGCCCTCCCGAGAAGAGGGAAGGCTCGTACGCGTGGTTCGCGTGGACGTAACGGAGATTGGGGAAACGTATGGCGAGCCAGCAGCCCAAAAGAGAGTTGTCGCTGAATCCGACGAACGTCTTGGGCGGAAGAACGGGTGGAAGCATGCGTTCGAGGTGGGGAAGGATTTCGCTCACGCCCGACCCCCCTCGTGCCGCCCAAAGAAGTGGGGCGCGGCGATTGGTGAGGGCGTGCGCGAAGAGCACGGCCCGTTCAACCGCGGTGCCGGCCGCGAAGCCGTTCTCGGACGGGCACTCCGTGTGGAGTTCAGTGAGCGAGAACCCCAATGCCGCTAGCTCCGCTCGGCGCTTCTCCACGAATCCTGGTGGCCGCGACAGGATGCCGGACGGATGAACCACGAACGCGCGCTTGCGTGCGAGGTCCTCAGCGTGCTTCGAAAGGGTCGTGGAAGAAGTTTGGCTCATGGAACGATGATCCCCAACGGATGGACGAGCGGCGTCGTGGAAGTATCCCGTGTCTTCAGCTCGACCTCAAGGATCGCCGCATCCGCGAACGCCTCGCGTGCAGGCGTGTCGGTGCCAACCTCGCAGCGACCCGGCGCACGAGACGAATCGCGGAGCCGCAAGACGGCCGCACGGCAAGCCTCGAGAAGCTGGGAGTCGCCAACCCAACGACACCGGAATACGCATGTTCCTTTCTCAGGCGGTGCATTCGCAAAGAACGATTCGGCCGCTGCGAGTGCGCGCGAAGCCGCCTGACGGGTCGAAGCCACGAAAGGGGGAGGGGGTGAGGGAGCTGCGCTCCCGAGGGCTGACACGTTGGACACCCTCAGGCCGTCGGCGCCCAAGGATACGCCCCGTATGGGGGGCCGACCATGCAGGAACCCGCACGGTGTTTCCTTTCGTGAACGTCGGCCGTCGAGGGGAGCGAGGCCACCTGGATTGTCCGCATCGGCGGCGTCCGATGCTGCATACACATCTGTCGCTCCTGTGCCGTTGCGCGCTAGGCACAGCGCCCCGGCCGTTCCCCAGGGCGGTAGGAACGTAACACGGCGCGTACCGGGGGCCCCGTCGGTCGATCCCTTCGTTGGCAGGTCCGCGGTAGCTGGAGGGAGGAAATAGGACTGCCGCCACGAGGTATCGCGCGCGGAAAGAATCCACTTGACCCACGATCGACGCGGCAAAGCTGAAGTGCTTTCCAGCGCTCGCCGAAGGGACTGCGCCTCTTGTAAGGGGCCATCACGTAGGGCGACGGATTGCGGCCAGAGGCATGGCAAAGAACGCACTCCTTCGACGTCGTCGGCATCTATGAGGCAGACCGACTCGAGAACCGAAGGAGTCTCTCCCGCCGAAAGAAACGCCTGATCAGCCCCATCGGGCCACTCCACATGGCAGGACGCGTTCACGGCCGTGGAGAGAACGGGGTCGCGGGGAATGAAGGTGCGTGAGGGGGCGGAAGACGTCGTTCTTTCAACCAGGACTTCGCCTAATCTAAACTCCATGGTAAAGAGCGTGCCCGCCGGGAACTCGCCTGACAGCGTGCAGATGAGAGCGCCGGAAGGGCCCGGCTCTCGGCGCAGATGCGCCGCCGGAAGGAGAGTTTGCCGCGCGGCTCGACTCGCTTCGAAAGCTTGCGTGAGGCGCACGACGCGGGAACTGCCGGCAACGCGTTGCTCCACCGCGAAGTCCAAGGTGAACCCTCCTTCGCGCGGCAGACCGTAAACCAGCAGTGTCGAGGGGTCGAACCGGCAATCCTCACTTCCCCTCAGGGTTTCGACTCGACAGCGGGCGACCCGCCAACGCGTCGCGAGTGGAGAAAGAACGACGTCCCGCGTTTGCGATTCCCGCACGAAGACGAGCGAGGGAAGTGAAATTCGTCCGTCGCGCGGTGCGGGCAATGGTGCAGCTGGTGGCAACGCCAGGAGGGGAGAAAGGAGGCGCCCTCGCCGTCCCGTGCGCGTCGCCAGGAGGCTTTCGCGCAACGAGGCAGTGCGGATGGCCAAAGCTTGGCCACCCCATTGAAGAGTCATCTCGCAAATGATGTCGTCGGCCCCCGCGCCGAGTGCGGCCGCCACGCGGGTCGTTGGCAGTGCGCGGTCGAAAAAGCCTCTGCCAGAGACACCCTCGCGTCCGCGACCCTCTCCTGGTTCCAAGTCGACGTCGGAAGGGACTCGCGCGTAAGTCGCGACGCGGAGGTAGGAAGGGAGAGAGGAAGCCGCGCCGCGAGCCAGGAGGTCGGCGCAGTCGGTGGCTTCGTCAGTGAGCACGGGCGCGTAAACGGCGCTCTGCAGGTCGACGACGAGGACGCGAGTTTCGTTGCCTCCTCTGACCTCGAGCATCGCGACGCCATCGGGAACAGTGGAGGTGACAACCACATTGACCATACCACCGTGAAGATAGAGGGCCGCACACAAGGCTGTTGGGCCGTCGCATGCCACGATGCGTTGCCGTTCTAAGCTCCGCAGGCTGGATTCGGTGCTGTTGTCGGGCTGTGGTGGCGTCGAGAGTGCAAAAGCGGGTCCCAACGTGTACCGCCCCGGTGCGACCACTTTCACCCGCATCGCGCCGACGCTTGGGAGAGCTGGCTTGGACGCGTCCGGTGGTGTTTCTTTGTCGCTGTCAACACTCGGCCGATCATCCTTCGTCCTGCCAGACGCTTGGAGTGACGGGGAAGTACCCACGGACTGGGGTTGCGTCGCAAGCTCTACCGAAGGTGGAGTTTCGTCGATCACCCGAGCAAACAATGCTCGCGTTTCTTGCATCGTGGACGCTTTGCTTTTCGCAACCACCAAGGAGGTTCCATCGGATGCGAGCATCTCGCATCCCTGGTCACGCTCACCGCCGCCGGCCTCAGCGAACGTCACGATTCCGCCCAGACGGGCCCCCAGCCGAGCCCGATCTTCGGACTCCAGGATGGGCGCGAGTGTCGCTAGGGCTTCGTCGCGCTCGCGCGTATCGAAACGCACGCGCAAGCTCGCGTCGTAGTGCGAAGAGATGGCGAGTGACAGGTGATTTTCTTCGGGGTCGTCGAGAAGGGCTGCGCATGCGGTACGACCCGTGGCATCGGTGTAATGGGTAAAGACACGTGAGGACGGTTTGTGATTTGGCATCACGAGCGAGAGGGGCCGCTCTCGTTCGAAGGCATAGCGAGCTGTCGGGAAGTTGACCCGCAATCGCGCCTCGATTGGTTCGAACGCGTCTCCGGTAGGTGGAATCGCAAGAAGTCGCCGACGCATGTCAAGTACGGCCGAAATCGGAAGCGTTGCGGAAAGGTCAAAGCGTCCAGTGGGTGATTGCCGCGCATCGCAGGGAACGCTCCAGCTTTTAGCTGTGGAGTCGATGGCCACGACGCAGGACGGGCGCGCCAGGGGAGCGCCTTGATGCGTTCCTGTCAGCGTCACGACGGCTGGCTCATTGCCCAGAAGGACGAGGTCCGAACCCTCTTCTTCTCCATCAAAACGGGGGCCCGCCGGCATGAGCATGGACTGGCCGAACGAAACAGTGCGTTGCGCCGAGTCGAGGCGTGCTTCGACCAAAACGCAAACGAGCGACGTCGGCTCCTCCACCACAGGTTGCGCGAAATCCACGCGGCCACGGGCGGCAACGACTTCGGAGGAGCCCAGGTACCAATGGATCCCTTCGATGCGCGTGAGCGCCCGGCCCGGAGTTGGGGAAGGACAGCGCCAATTGCCGCTCGCGTAGGTCAGAGGAATTTCGCTGGGCGCCAACTCAACGATTCGTATGTCTTGCTGGCGAGGGGAATCCCCCTTGGATTCTTCTCGCGGTCCCGGTGCCGCGACGACGGGCGAGGTCCGCTCGTGACGGCCTTGCGGTGTCGTGAGCACGAGGCGCACGAGAGGGGGGGGCGCACCGACGCCCCTCTTCAAACGAAACACGACCTTGCCGGTGAGCTCGCCCGCGTCCGCGACACGCTCACAAAGAGGAGGGCCATCAACGATGCATTCCAGCGAGAGGCCACCCTGTGGGAATGGGGGAACGACAACATCAAAGGTGATGCCTTCGGCGCCCTGAGGAAAGCGGATTTCACGGGGAGCGCGGAATGAGGTGTCGTATTCCTCATAGGCGAACGAATCCGACGACGATGCCCGCGCGTGGCAGGAGTATGCCGCGCCTGCCCTGAGGAGGAATGCTGGCAGGTAGTTCTGCTGCCAGCCTGGCACATCCGATCCTCCAACTCTCCAAGTCACGGGTTCTAAGAGAGGAGCGCCTCCCGGACCGCTGCATTCGAGATGCTCACTCAAGGCGTCGCGGACCAAGGACACAGCGAGGGAAGGAGTCTTGGTCGAGGGGCCCGCATCGACCGTCATGAGCACCGTATTGCGCTGAACGATGCCCTCTCCTTCGCGTCGGGAAAGTTCCACCTGAGAAACCACAGGTCCGTCGCTGCCTCGTGCGGCCGCGTCTGTCAGCAGGCGCGTGGAAAATCGTCCCGTGTCGGGATCGAACGCCAGGCAGGGATCTCTCTCGAGTTTGCTGGGCCAAAGGGAATGGCAGGAAAAGGCCTCTCCAGATCGAAGGCGTCCAACGTAGGTGGCCGCATCGAAGCGAAAAAGGGAGTCGGGCGTGATGGTGACGGGGGAAGTCTCGACGCGCGCCGCGCCTGCATAGAGTGCAGGGTGGACCGACGTTTCACGAGGAAGGAATGCTGTTCCATCGAAGAGGGTAACGCGGCAGCGGAGGTCTGTTGTTCCTTCTGCGATGCGCGGGGGCAGGTCTTCGTCCTCATGGAGCGTGGAGGTGGGGCCGCCCTTGCGCGAGGCGCGCCATTCGACTCGAACAGCCGAGATGCCGGCAGGCAATGAGCCGGAGAGGCCGCACTTCAGTAGGCCATCCTCACCAGTGCGGATGACCGAAGGCGTGGGCAAGGACTCGGCCGTTGCGGCCGCGCGAATCGGGAACGCGGGCTTGAAAACGAGACGGACGCGTTGGCTCGACGTGGTGAGGATGACGACAGGCGATGGACGTTGTGCCGGAGGCAAGCCGCGCTGAGCTTGGTCGAAAGCTGCCTGGGCGTCTCCCACGGTGAGGTTCACAAAGGTCGGCGACACGCTCATGAGGTTCTTGCAGAGGTCGAACCACTCGGCGGGCGCATTGGCGTTTTCGCATGCCACCACATCGTCGCGGCGTATCCCCAAGTCGCGCTCCCAGAAGAGCGTCGCGGGCTCCTGAGGCACGAAGAGAATTGTGCGCAAGACCTCGGGCAAACCTACGGGTTCTGACGCTTGCGCGGAGCTCGTCAAAGCCACTGGTGGGGAGAGCATCGACAAGGTGAGGGCCGTGGCGAGGGCCACGACGGGGACCGTGTACAAAGGTGTTGACGTGCCAGGGCGAGATTTCAAGGGCAGGACTCCCGCATGCGGGTACCCACCGAGTGTACCGCTTTCGCGGATTCGGCGCATTGCCGCCCAGCGGCGACTCGCGCCGGCTCAATAGCGGGGCATCGACGTGTCGACTTCCCTCGCATACGAGTCGACGCCGCCGCGCAAGGAGCGCGCGCGGGCGATGCCATTCTGGCGGAAAAAGAGCGTAGCGTTGAGCGAGCGCAAGCCATGATGGCAAACGAGAATCACCTCGGTAGCCTCGCGCGCACGGCCGAACACCTCTTCCATGTTGCGTTCGTTCAGCAGGGCACTGCCTGGAAGTTGGACAAGTTCGAACTCCCAAGGCTCCCGAACATCGACCAGGAGAACCCCCTCCTTGAGTGGGGAGTCGAGAACCGCCTTGAGTTCCGAGGGGCTGATTTCACAGGTGTGCAGGTCGGCCAAGCCTTCATTAAGGGCTTCGACCATTGCGACGGCGTCTTTGGCGTGCTTGGACGCCACCTCAGCGACCGTTTCCTGGGGCTCGTACCCGCAGGTCGCGCATCCCCCGACGTGGAACTTGGCGTGCAAAAGCGAGCGCGAGAACGGAAAGCGCGCCTCCACTTCTTTCATGGGGGTATCCAAGGTAAACTCGATCATGGGCGACTCCCGCGGAGGTGTCGGAACGAAAAGCCCTCCGCGCGCGTCAGTCCGCCCGCGGGGCCGTTTTCGAATGAATCAGACGGGACGCCCTCCCGCAAGTGGCAAATCCGGGGATGCCCAATGCACGAATCCGTAGAGCAGTTCCTCGCGCGGCGCTTGCCCGCCCTCGACGAAGCCCGTTTCGGCGCTGCAGCGCACCGGCGGGTCCCCGATGTCCTTCGCCGCAAAGCGCGGGTCACGCACTTCACTGTTCCCCTCGCGGCGGGTACGGGTGCGGCGGTTTTGGTGGAACCACGGCCTCCAGCGGACGGCTCAGGGAGTTCCGTTTCGTCCAGTCGAGCCAGTGGCCGCAAAACCTGGCGCCCTCTGGTCATCCTGATCCACGGACTGGGCGACGACTGTACATTTCCGCATTGGCATTGGATGGACCTGCTGCTCCAACAGGAACTGGCTGTCTTGTCGGTGGATTGGGATGGGCATGGCCCTGGAGGAGGGTCGCATCTCGATTTTCAAGGAGCGACGCGCTCATTGCCGCTGCTCCTGCAAAAACTATTCGGCCAGCCAGGCCAGGGGTTGTTGCCCGAAAGCCACGAGGGCCCTCCGGTGTTTCTCATGGGGCATTCCACGGGTGCAGCCCTCGCGCTCATATGCGCTAGCCGGCCCGACGCCGCGAGACACGTGGAAGGGGTCGTGGCCGTGTCTCCGACGGTATGTGCAGCTCAAGCTGACTACCGAAGGGCGGAGCGCCTCACGTTCGCTAGCCCAGGTGCGTGGATGAGTGATTTCGCCGGGAGAGTGCCGTATTACGGTGTGCGTGCCATGCTTCCGCGTCCAGGAGGGCGTCGCCACGAGGCTTTTCCGGTCCGTGTGCGAGTCGGGCTCTCCGCGGCAGAGCAATTGCAAGCCTTCCTGCGCGAGACCTTCGAGGAACGCCGCATCCTGCGAAAGGTGAACGTGCCTGTCCTTTGGCTACACGGTGCGCGCGACCGCTTCGTGCCCCTCTCGCGGGCGCAGCCGCTCATGGATGAGATCCCTGGGGCACTTTTCTCCCACGTCGATCGCGCTCGAGGTCATGTTCGAATGGCCTTCTCCCTCGCAGCGCCTCAGTACGCAGCGCGGTTCGTGGCCACGTGCCTGGAGGTATCGGCAGCGTCGCAGGCTCACGGTGTGGATTCAACGCCCATGGTGGGCACTTCGCCCCCGGTCTCCTCGATGCTATAAGGGGGCGGTCGCGATGCGCAAGGCCGCTCGCGCCGCAGACCCCGCTTCTTGGAGAAGAGCATGTTGAAGACCGCATCGTGTCGTAACATAACCGCGTCGTCCCGCATCACGGCCCTCGCTGCGGCCATCGTGCTTCCAGCAATCGCATTCGCTCAGGCAACAGACGGCTCCGGAAGTTCTGGTGCCGGGAGCTACGTCGCACCGGGCACGGGGACCACTGGACCATCGGGTGAGTACGTTCCCCCCCAAGGCGAACAGCCCGACTACGGGAAAAAGTACCGCCCGAATACGCCTTCCCACGACCTTATCTTGGAGATTAACCCGCTGTTGGTCATCAATCGCGGCATCGCCGTTGAAGGCGAGCGCCGCATGGGCGAACTTGTGTCCTTGGGGCTCGACCTCATGTACCGCGACGCGGAAGTCTTCGACCGCGGCGGTGTGCGTGGCCGCGTTCAATCATTTGGAGCGGCCCCGAAGGTGCGCGTCTACCCGATGTCTACGCTCGGGGGCGTGTTCTTTGGCGCGAAACTCATGCTCTCCCAAAACACGTTGTCCATTACCGACAACGACGACCAGAGTGTCTTCACGGTGTCGCCGACTGCGCATGTGGGATACCGGGTCTCCACATTCGGCGGCTTCACGCTGGCCGCCTACCTTGGCGGAGGGATCAATATACCCGCTCCCGAGTATGAAAAGGACGACCTCGACGCGGCTTACCGCGACTCGAAGGACCACAATGGAGCCCGCGACAAAGTCAACAAGGCCACGGGCCTCTTCCGGCCTGACATCGGCCTCACCTTGGGCGTTGCCCTTTAGCCCTCGCACCAGCACTCCAGCTTCATCGGGAGCCTCCACGCATGAAACGCACTCTTAGAATCGCATCCGTCGTGGCGGGGGTGGTGTTGCTCCTTGTCGGGCTCCTCCTCGTTGTGCCTTTCCTCATCGACTTCAATCGATTCAAGCCCCAGATCCAGGCCTTGGTTTCTGAGCAGGTCAACGCCAAAGTCGACTTCGAATCCGCGCGACTCACCATACTCACAGGTCTCGGCGTGAAACTCACGAAGGTGAGCTTCGAGAATACCGACCCGACCTTCGCGGGTACGCGTCTTTTCGCCGTCGATGAACTCGTTTTCCGCACGGAGCTCTGGCCCTTGTTCGAAAAGAAGTTCGTGGGGACGGTGATTGTGGACCGACCCGAGATCGTCGTCGTCCGTTCGGGCCTGGACAACAACGTGACCTCGCTGCCGAAGCCTAAAGCGCCGGGCGAACCGGCCGGGAGTCCTCCACCTTCGGATGCGCCCGTGCCTGGCGAAGCCCCCATGACGCCCGAGGAGCGAGAGGCGCGACGCGCGCAAATAGAGGAATTCAAGAAGAACATCGTCGTGCAATCGCTGCGTATCGACGACGCGAGCCTCACGGTGCGCGAGGTAGGCGCAGCGGGGCCCCAGGATTCGGTCCGGATCACCGCTCTCGATCTCGACGTGAGCGACATTGGTGCCGACCGCGATATTCGAGCGCTACTCACGACGCAGGCCAACGTCAATCAGCCGGGCGTCCGCGTGAATGGGCCCTTCGAGCTGACCCTCAAAGCGCGTCTCATCACCGAGGGGGCGG
>JBIKVI010000157.1:0-10190 GCA_044356935.1 Silvanigrellaceae bacterium
GAGATCGGTGAGTTCACGCAAGGTCCATGTGTATGGGGCCTTCGCGTAGAGGAGGAAGTCCTCCGGCCGCGCGTCGTTGGGGCCGCCCTCGAGAAGCGTATAGACATCGAAATGCGCCGAAGCGTTGTCGACCAAGGTCTCGGTCTTTATGGGGATAAATTTCCGCCGTTCCGCGGTGTTGCCAGCAGTCATGGTTGAGAACCCCCTCCACCTCGTCCGTCTCCTCGTGTTTCGGCCGGTCGGTCCTCAATCTTGATTCTTTTCACCCGATACCTTGTGCGGTCATCGAGACGAGCCGGTGCAGCGTATGCGAGAGGGTGAAATGACAGCAGGAAAAATGGGAAATCCTGGCGGCTTATCCTCCTTTGGAGGCGACCAGGAGACCCAAACTAAAGCGACGGGCACGAATGTGGACGCAACGGTCGCCCTCTCCGCCCCCGAAACCCTCGCCTCAAGCGATGGTCTCTCGCTCCCGTTCCAACAGCAGCGTCGCTCCGCGCGCGTCTCGACCAACGTCCGCGAAATCAAGGCGCACTTGGTCAACCTCGAGTCGCTCCTGACCATCGCCCTGAGGGGGGGGGCTAGCGACCTTCTCCTCAAGGTGGGGCAGATCCCCATGTTTCGTCTCAACGGAGATCTCTATCCCCTGAAGGATGGTCCGCGGATCGATCGCACCATGATCGAAACCATGGCGGGTTCCATCCTCACGCAAGAACAACGGGCGCGCCTCGAGACCCTCGACGACGTGGACGCCAGTTACACGAGCCAGCAATCGGGGCGTGTCCGCATCAATATCTTCCGGCAACGCGGCGAACTGGGAATGGTCATCCGCATGGTGGCGAGCGACATCCCTAGCATCGAGCAACTCGGCATGGCGCCCATCATCAAGTCCATCGCAGAATTGAAACGTGGTCTCGTTCTGGTGACCGGCGCCACCGGGTCGGGGAAATCGACAACCCTGGCGGCCATGATAGATCACGTCAATCGGACGAAGACCTCGCACATCATCACTATCGAAGACCCGGTGGAATACGTCCACAGCGACAAGAGATCCATGGTCAACCAGCGGGAGCTGGGTCTCGACACCAATTCGTTCGCCGCCGCGCTCAAGAGTGCCCTGCGCCAGAACCCCGATGTCATCCTGGTGGGAGAGCTGCGCGACGCGGAAACCATCGAGGTGGCTCTCCAGGCGGCGGAGACCGGGCACCTCGTGTTCTCGACCATGCATACGAACGACGCCGCCGACGCCATGACCCGAATCCTCAGTACCCTTGGGACCGCCAAAGAACCCATCGTGCGGCAGATGCTCGCAGAGAACCTGCGCGCCGTAATTTCCCAGCGCCTCATTCGTCGGAAGGACCGCAAAGGGAGAGTCGCCGCGCAGGAGATTCTAGTGAACACCGCGACGATAAGGGAACGCATCCTCAAGGGCGCTAGCCCGAGCATCGTGCGCGATTTCGTGGGCCAGGGGCAGAGCTACGGCATGCAGACCTTCGATCAGCACCTCTACGAGCTCGTGGCTGCCGGGTGGGTGGAGTTCGAGGAGGCATACCAGAACGCCACCAATCGCGACGATTTCGACCTGAGGTGCCGGGGAGTGCACAACGCGAGTTGACCTTCAGGCCGCCTCGCTGGTAGCTCCATCCGCCTTGCCCGCCAGAGGCAACTTGACAGTGAAGGTCGTGCCGCGTCCCACTTCACTGTCGAGGAGCAGTTCGCCGCCGTGCTCGACGATGATGTTGCGCACGATTTTCAGACCAAGGCCCGTGCCCTCGCCCCGCGGTTTGGTGGTGAAAAAGGTGTCGAAAATCTTGTCGCGGATCTCCATGGGGATGCCCGAGCCCGTGTCCGACACATCGATGAGCAGCCAAGGGCCGTCCCTTCGCGCCGAGAGGGAGAGTTCCTTGCGGGCCGAGTCGCGCATGGCGTCGCATGCGTTGGAGAGCAGGTTCATGATGACCTGCTCTAGCTTGTTGGGGTGGCACGGGAGCGAGAGCCCCACGGCCGACGGGTCGAGGTGTTTCACAACCTTGATGCGTCCAGCGCGCGACTTCTGCTGGACCAGGAAGAGCGAATCGTCGAGGAGGTTCTCTACGGGCTTAAGCTCGTTGACCTCGTCCGCGTCCTGTCGCGAGTAATTGCGCAAATGATCGCCGAGCTTCTTGATGCGGTCGCAGGCCTTTCGGATTTGCGCGACGTGAGCCCTCAGGTCCTCGGGCGTGAGAGTCTCGTCGGCGTCGAGGGCGTCGGTCATGTCGTCGCACACGACGTGGATGAGGGAGAGCGGTCCTCGGATGTCGTGCAGCACGGTGGCCGAGAGTTCGCCAAGTGCGGCGAGCTTGGTGTTATGCAGGATCTGCTCGGTCAGCGAGGTATTCTCGCGGCGCAAGCGGACCTCCCCCGCCGCTCGGGCCACCACAGGCATGAGGTCGCCCGAGATCGAGAAGGGCTTCTCGAGGAAGTCATACGCTCCAGCTTTGAACGCCTCGAGCACCGTGTGCTTATTGCCATGGCCGGTCATCATGAGCACGGGGCCCTCATGTCCCGCGCCCTTGATTTCCTGGAGGAGCGAGAGGCCGTCGCCATCGGGGAGCCGCAAGTCAAAGAGTGCGATGTCCACGATAGTTTCTTTGTCGGCCAGGAGCGCGCGCGCCTCTGACACCGTGGCCGCCTCGAGCACTCGGAAACCGAGATCCTCGAATTCCATGGCAACGAGACGACGGATAGGAGCTTCGTCCTCTACGACGAGGAGCGTCAATCCGTCTTCTGGCGTTTGGCTCATGCTCTTCCCCTTTCATCGAGTCCCGCGAGGGTGTGTCGGCTGAATGGCGAGGGAGTTGAGGCTCGTTGGGTGGGAAAAGAGAGCCACCCCAGCCCTGTTTGGTCAACGAGCCGGAATCCCTCGGTCGATTTGGGCTCAAGGGCGGGAAAGAAAGGTCGAAGACACTGCATGCACCAGGGGGGCTGCGACGATGTCCGAGGAGAAGGCGCTCAGTTTCATGATCGTGGACGCGAGCCACTCCAATGCCTTGTTTTGGGAAATGGCGATCAAGGGCGAGTGGCCCGAAGCGAAGGTTTCGGTGTGCCAGCAAGGTTACGACGCCATTGACCAAGCCAAGGCGACCAAGTTCGACTTCTTTGTGGCCTCCTGGGATCTCGAGCCCATGAGCGGCATGGTCCTCATGCAGAACCTCAAGGAGATGCATCGCTATAAGCACGTTCCCTACTTGCTCTTCTCGGAACTCCTCGGAGAGGAGGACCTCGGGCTGGCTAACGATTTTGGCATTTCCAATTGGATCATTAAGCCCTTCGAGAAGGACAAGATCCTGGAGAAGCTGCGCGGCATGTTGGCGCAGGAATCGAATCTCGACTCGACCCAGAAGTCGCTGCGCAAGATCGAGGATTGGATCCAGGAGGGGAAGGTCAACGAGGCTCTCAAGCTCCTCACGCCTCTCTTCGACAAGAAGGGGCCCCACCTCCTCCGGGCCTATACGCTCAACGGCGATCTTTGGAGCCGCACCGAGAAGGTCGATAAGGCCGAGACGTCTTACAAGAACGCACTGAAGATCGACGAGAACTGCGGTCCCGCCATGACCGGGCTCGGGAAGCTCTACATCCGCTTGAAGCGTTTTGACGAGGGGTTGTCGCTCCTCGAGAAGCTCCATGAGAAGAGCCCGCGCAACCTCATGCGCATGGTGAACCTCGGCGGCGCTTATCTCGAGAACGGAGACGAGGCCAGGGCGGAAGGCATGTTCAAAAAGATCCAATCCCTTGACGGCGACAACGCCGACGCCAAGGCCGGGTCAGGCAAGATCGAGTTCGGTCGCGGGAACTTCGACAATGCCGCGCGCCTCTTCCGGGAGTCTGGTAAGGGCGAGGAGCTCGCGAGTTACTTCAATACCATGGCCATTTCGCGCGTGAGCAAGGGCGCATTTGACGAGGGCGTGCAAGTTTACCGAAACGCCATGAAGGTCCTGCCCGATCGCTCGAAGTACCACCTGCTCGAGTTCAATATCGGACTGGCACTGCGCAAGGCCCGTAAACTTGGAGAGGCCACCGACGCTTTCGCACGGAGCCTGCGCGAGAACCCCGCCTACGAAAAGGCGGCCGTGGCCTTGCGCGCCTCCATGGACGAGGCGCGCAAGGCGGGCCTCGCCTTCAATGAGAAGCTCGCCAACGAAGCGTTCGCGAAGGTCGCGGCCGCGACGGAGAAGAATCCGTCGTGAAGGCATCGCGCTCGTGGCGCGTCCCGGCGGGGCCCTTGGTTCTCGCGCTCTGTTCCCTCGTCGTCCTCGTGCTTGCGTTCGGTGAACGGTCGGACGTCATCCTGTCGCTGTTGGCGGGAGGGCCAGGCTCCGCCTCGGTCGGCGCTCGCGAACGCGAAGTGCTGGCACTGGCGGCTCGTGCCGACTCCTCCCGCGCCGCCGAAGCCGCGACTTGGGACGAGGCGAGGCGCCTTTGCCCGCGCGTAGAGCCTAGGCGCGTCCACACGGTCGAGCGCCCCGTTGACCCCGCCAACCCCCATGGACCCTCGTTCCTTTACGTGTTCGAACTCGAGCCGCCCGCCCACGGGTATCCGTTGATCGTGCGCGTGGCGGGCGCCGTGGATCCGGGCGAGTCGTCGCTAGGGAGCTCGCCGGTCTTGCCGAGCGGATGGGGTTGGTTGAATGCGGAGCCGCGAGGCGTGGGCTGCAACCTCGCCTCGAGCCCTGTTTCGGGTGCGCTCGCGGATCGGTTTCACGACACCGCGACTTTCGCCGATGACGTGGTCGCCGCCTTGATCCGATCCGCCGCCCGCAGCGTCGTGGTCCATGGCGCTGGCTACGGGAGCATCGTGGCGACCCGTGTTGCTGCTCTTTTGGAGGCGCGTGCCACGCCCGCCCGCGCGGTGGTGCTTGAAGCCGCGTTCGGCGGCGCGTTTCCTTTGGGGCTGCTCCCGCACGAAGAAGTCATTCGTCTTTGGGAGCGAGCGCGCGGCAAGCTGGAGCGGGCGCGGGGATCGCGCCGGGAACTCGCGGACGTCCTGAGCGACCCTTCGGCCGCCGGACTCGACGCCGATGCGTGGACGCCGATATTCCTGGAGCGGCTCACGCGGGGGACGCTCCCGCGGACGGAAGGGGGGGCCGTCAGCTCAGCCCTAGAAGAAGCCTTGGAACGCGCCCGACTGGCTGCCTCGGCTGAAGCGCTTAGGCTTGCCGAGAAAGGCGCGAACGCGGTCGTGTCCGTTCGAAACGCTGAATTCAATGCTGTGGCTGCGCCGGTAGGGGCGACGTTGTCCGAAGACCCACCTCCCCCGCCATGGCCGGAGAGCCGCAAGACGCTCTTTCGCCAAGTGGTGTGCCGCGAACTCACGACGCTCGCGGCGTTCCCTCCCCCGGCGGGCGCGTTTGGCCTGCGCGTCGAAGGGGGACGGCTCACCCTCGATGCCGAAGGAGCGCCTCCGGTTTGCGCGGACACGCCGCTTTCGCGGCCATTCGACGCCTCGGTGTTCCCTTACCAAGCTCCTACACTTTGGGTGCTGGGAGACGCCGACCCGGTCGTTCCGCTTTGGCAGGGCTTGCGCCATGCGGCCACGGGTTCGCGATCGGGGCGCGTGGTTGTGGTGCATGGCGCGGGCGGTTGGCCGCTTTCCCGGGGCCTCGACGATTGCGCTGCAAGCGTGCTTGAGGCCTTCGCGGGTGGTGATGGCACCAACGAAGGGGATGCCGCCATTGGCACGTTGGAAGCGGTGATAAGGAAATGCCGCGCGCGGACGACGACTTTGGACCCGACCACGCGGTGACCGTATCTCGCCGGTTGAGGTTGGGCATGCCACTCGTGCCTTAGGGCGTGCGCCACGCATCGGGGAATTCGTACTCCTCGATTCCCTCCCAGCAGTCACACAAGGAGGAACCGCTAGAAGCCCGGCTTGCGCTCGGTCAGGTTGTCGAAGGGGTCGTAGAAGAGGCCCTTGCGGACGAAGTCGAAATACGACCACACTTCAGGATGGTGAACGCGCACGAGGTCGGGTGCGTTCGTCACGCTCCGAGCGAACCAATGGTCGAGAAGGAGGCCGCGCTCGTCCGCGTTCACCCGGAACGTTTCGCTCTCACGGGCATCGAGCGCGCGGCGGAGGGCGTTGAGAAGGATGCCCGCGCACACGCTCACGTTGAGGCTCTCCACGAACCCATGCATGTCTACATGCAAATAGAGGTCCGCATGTTCGGTCCATTCCTCCGACACGCCGTGCAGTTCGTTGCCAAACACCAGCGCGAGCTTGCGTCGCGCTCTAACGGCTTCGAATTCCGCCGAAACGATGTCCTGCACTGCGAAGCTCGGAAGATCGCCGCGGTAGTGGTCAGACGTGCGTTCGAACGAAGGAAGCGACACGAGTGCCACGGCGTACCCGCACGCCTTGAGCAATTCGGCGCAAGCTCGCATGGAGGTGGCCCGACGGGGAGACAACCAGGCGCTCGCTCCGCGCTCGACGCCGTCCTTGAGCCGGAAGTGCATGTCTTTGAGCGTGTAGCAGAAGAAGGCATCCTGGAAACCGAGCGCATCGGAGGTGCGCAGGATGGCCGAAATATTGTGCACGTGGTGCGTGTTCTCGAAGACGGGCGCTACGAAACGGGAACGCTCCGAAGCGACGCGCAGGAATCGCTCGCGTCGCTGTTCCGATACGAACCCGCTCAAATAGTCGCTCACGGCGAGAAAATCGCCCTGCAAGGACTTGGGGATGAAAAACTCTCCTGGTAATTTCCGTGTCTGGTCCGAGGCTCCGGTCCACACCCGTCGCTGCGAGGAATCCATGTCGAATGCGTCCTTCCGATCGTTCAGGCCCGGCGCTCCCGCTCCCACCGGCAAACAGCTTCACACGAAGGGCTGGCTCCAGGAAGCGGCCCTGCGGATGCTCCTCAATAACCTCGACGCTGCCGTCGCGGAGAGTCCCGACGACCTCGTCGTGTACGGAGGAAGGGGCAAAGCTGCGCGCAGTCTGGCGGACTTCGAAACCATCACGCGCGCACTCCAGGAACTCGGATCCGACGAATCGCTGCTCGTGCAGAGCGGCGCGGCGGTGGCGCGGGTGCGAACCCATGCCGATGCGCCGCGTGTCCTGTTGGCTAATAGCAACCTCGTGGGCAATTGGGCAACTTGGGAACACTTCGACGCCCTGGAGAAGCAGGGGCTCATGATGTACGGCCAGATGACCGCCGGCAGTTGGATCTACATTGGCTCCCAAGGCATCGTCCAGGGCACCTTCGAGACATTCTTGGAAGCCTTCCGCAAGCACCACGGCGGCGTCGCTCGCGGAAAATTCGTGTTCTCCAGCGGCTTGGGAGGCATGGGGGGCGCGCAGCCCTTGGCGGCCGTCCTGTGCGGGGCCTGTTTCCTCGGCATCGAGGTCGACAGGTCGCGCGCCGAAATGCGCCTGCGCACCCGTTACCTCGACGAGATTCACGACGACGTGGAGTCCGCCATGACCTCCTTGCGCCGCGCGATGGCCGCGGGCGAGGCGCGCAGTTTGGCGCTCATTGGCAACGCCGCCGACCTTTTGCCAAAGCTGCTCGAACACCCAGGCTTCGCGCCCGCCTTAGCCACCGACCAAACATCGGCCCACGACCCGCTCACCGGATACGTTCCTCAGGGCTACTCCGTGGAACGCGCGCGCGAAGAACGAAAGAACGACCCGCGCCGCGTCGTAGCCGATGCGCTTACGAGCATCGGCGTGCACGTGCGCGCCCTCTTGGAACTCAAGCGCCGCGGCGTGCCGACGTTCGACTACGGGAACAACATCCGAGCCATGGCCCACAAAGCTGGAGTCAACGACGCCTTCGACATCCCGGGCTTCGTGCCCGAGTACATCCGCCCGCAGTTCTGCGAAGGCAAGGGCCCCTTCCGATTCGCATGCCTTTCGGGCGACCCCGAAGATCTCCGCAAGGCCGATGCCGCCCTGCGCGCCCTGTTCCCCGACGCCGCCAACGTCCAGCGCTGGTTGGAAATCGCGCCGGCGCGCGTGGCCGTGCAAGGTTTGCCCGCCCGCATCGTGTGGCTGGGCTTCGGCGAGCGCGCCAAAGCGGGCGCCATGCTCAATGCCATGGTGGCGCGTGGTGAAATCTCATGCCCTGTCGTCATCGGCCGCGATCACCTCGATTGCGGCAGCGTCGCGTCGCCAAACCGCGAAACCGAAGCCATGAAGGACGGATCCGATGCCGTCGCAGACTGGGCGCTCCTCAACGCCTTCGGAAACATCGCGAGTGGGGCCACATGGGTGAGTTTCCATCACGGGGGCGGCGTAGGCATGGGATACTCCCTGCATGCGGGTATGGTCATCGTCGCCGACGGCACCCCCGGGGCGGCGCGCCGTTTGGAACGCGTCCTCACGTTCGATCCTGCCATGGGCGTGTTCCGTCATGCGGACGCGGGTTATCCCGCCTCTCGAGCACTGGCGAAAGAAGCCATGTCCGACGACGCGGTGACGCCCTTAGGGCCGCGTTACTACCCTCGTCACCACTGAACGTCTTGATTACGAGTGCCAAAATCGGCCCTGTTTCGTCCGTGAGGCCGCGGACCGAAAGAGAAACAGGGTGGTGTGGACCCGCGAGGGCCACAGAATTGGAGAAGCCATGCAGACCAGTATGAGCGAGGTGATCCCAGCGGCCGGGGACTCCGTCGTCGTCTTTCTGAAGTCCGCCTGCGTCCTCACCATGCGGCAGAACGGGCACGATGCCGTCGACTGGAACACGCCCGCCATCCTCGGCATCGAGCGCGGCGTCGATGTGGTCGTGGAAGGGGGTAAAGTGGTGGCCATTGGGGCCGGAGCGGGTGAACCCTGGCTCGCGCGCTCCGGTGCGCGCGTCATCGACGCTTCGCGCCTCGTGGTCATGCCGGGGCTCGTGGACGCTCACAACCATCCCGTCTTCGCGGGGAGTCGCGCCAAGGAAACGGTGCAAAAGGCCCAAGGCATGTCGTACGAAGAGATCGCCGCACGCGGCGGTGGAATCGGCGTCACAACGCGCCTCACGCGGGAGACGGGCTCTGACGCCCTGGTCGACGTGGTCGCGCGCCACGCAAAAGCAGCCTTGTCGCGCGGCGTGGTACTCATGGAGGCCAAAACCGGATACGGCCTCTCGCCTGCCGAGGAATTGCGCCATCTCCAGGTCGTCGCCAAGGTCATCGAGGCTTCGGCTTTGCCGGGCTCACTCCTCCCTCGGCTCGCGCCAACTCTGCTTGGTCCTCACGCGGCGAGTCCTGAGCACCGGGGGCTCGACGCCTACATCCAAGCCCTCGTCGAAGCGCTCCCGCAGTTCGTCGATGTCATCAAACCCTTGCACGAGAAGGGCCTGTGCCAACCCTTGGCGGCCGACATCTTCCTCGAACGCAACTACTTCACCAAAGAGCAAGGCGAGAAGTGGCTCGGGCACGCCATCCAGCTCGGCGTGGACGCGCACGTCCACGCCGACGAATTCTCGCGCAGCGGCGGTGCCGAACTGGCCCTCGCGCTAGCGAGGCGCATCGAGCAGGGGCCCGTGCGCAAGCGTCGTTGCGGCCGCGTTCTCTCGGTGAGCCATTGCCAGTATTCGACCGAAGCCGACCTCACCAAGCTCAACATGATGGGCGTCGCCGCCGTGGCTCTCCCGACGACGTCCTTCTTTTCGAACATCCCCTATGTGGAAGCCATGAAATGGAGGGGCTCGGGAGTCCGACTCGCCATCGCCACCGACTTCAATCCAGGCTCGGCGCCCTTCAACAACCTCTGGTTTGCGGCGCACCTGGCGCTCACCCGCTGTGGATTCTCCGTGCCCGAAATCCTCGCGGGTGTTACGTTCAATGCGGCATACGCCCTGGGCGCCGAGGAAACTTACGGTCGCATCGAAATCGGCGGGCCCGCCGCGCTCATCGCCTTCGACGGCGCCGAGTCCGAGGACTTCTTCGCTTCGCCTCTAGGCGACCATCTTCGTTACGTTGTGAAGCCCGGCTGAGGACGCTCTCAGGTGATCCATTCCTGGACCAAGGGAATGACCGTCTCCTGCCATGGCTCCCCGGGCGGACTGACATCGAAGCTCTCTTCGAGGAATGCGCGCACGCGCTCGAAGTCGGCCCTGCTCGCGGCATGGACGAGGCAGAGTGGTTCGCCGGGGGCGACGGTCTCGCCTATTTTTTTGAGGCGGGAAAGCCCCACTCCAGGATGGATGCCGTCCTCCACGCGTTTG
>JBIKVI010000158.1:0-10188 GCA_044356935.1 Silvanigrellaceae bacterium
TAGCGGATGTCGCCGCAGCCTCATCTGATGAACCCGAGGCGCAGGCCACTCTCGTCCGCGAGGCCGCCTCCAAGTACACGAGCGAAATTGCAACGGCCTTCCGGCATTTCCTTCGCACGGGCAGCTATTCGTACGTCAACGCGCTCGCGCGCTCCATGCGCATGCTCGGCGAGTGGAAACCCGTGGACGGCATCGAGAAGGACACGGAGTTCTCGTGGCGCTCGGGGCTCGAGTACGCGTCCCGCTTCATTACGAACCTGTTCTCCACCGATGGCATGATTTCCGGCGATGCCTACAAATCGTACGAACGGAAGATTCAGGGGCAGCTCGCGCGCGACATGGCGGATCTCTTCACCACTGGGCTCGATGCCAATGGCAAGGGATTCGTGGGAGAAGGCGACGTGCGCGCCGCGGTGGCCGCAGCCAAGGACTCCCAAAGTAAACACTTCGCGAAGCTCATCGCGGCTCTGCCAGAGGCGCAACGCGGCGCGGTGGGTGAGTCGTTGGCCGAGTTCGCGATCGCCCTCGATGCCACGCTCGAAGCCGACCTTGCCGTGGCTTCGGCGCGCGTCCTCCAGGAGCTGCCCACGGTGGTCGTTACCGACGACATCGACGGCGATGGCTACGGCGACGAGGTTTCATCGCGTCCCGCCATCCGGGGTGGGACGTCTCACAGACTTGCCATGGCGACGGCCCGACTTGCGTCGCGCCCCACGGTGGACATCCGCACCCGCCAGGCCGCCATTGATCGCTTCCTGGTAGACGATGACAACGCCTCTCGTTTCGCCACGAATTTCAAAGTCGATGTGGAGAAGGACGGTCGGGTCGTGAAGGTCCTCGCCGCAACCTTGCGCGCGGAGGCTCGCAAGGAGCTCGTGGCGCAGCTCGAGTCCGAGCGCGCCCCGCTGGCCGAGAAAGTCCGCAAGAACCGTTACCTCACCGCCGAAGAGCGCACCCTCCACGAATGGCTCTCGAAGGCCATCCCCATGGTTTTCGTAGAAGGCTGAAGGGCGCCTTTCGGAGATCCGCAATCAAGTCCGCGAACGGAGAGACTCGAGACGCTCGTTCCAAGTGAGACCCTGGTGTGGGTCGTGGAGCCCCGGGCTCGTGGGGTGCTGCGCGAGGAGGCCCGCGCAGGCGAGGCGGGCGCGCCCGGGCAAAAGGAACACGAGGCCCGCTCCCCCGAGGGTGAAGGGAACGCTCCTGAAGGGAAACCCTTCCGGAGCATCGCGCAAGTCAACCACCCATGCGGCTCCGCGCTCGTGGAGGCAAGCGCGCGGGTTGGCAAGGCCCGCGTTCCCTAGGACGAAGGCAATCTCGAGGACGTCCTGCGCGTGCATCCAGCGTGGAAGGTCGGCAACGCCCTCTTGCGTGTACCGCGCCTCCAAGAGCGCGGACAAGGCGTCTGCGCAATTGCCCGCCTCGAGGTTGGCATCGGCGAAAAAGGCCAACGGCGTCAGGCATCCTCGGCCAAGAGTTTTGACGCACTCATGGGTCAAGCGCGAACACGCGCTCTCGGGAGTGAGCCCGCACACATCGACGGCGTTGGCGAAGTCACCGAGTGCGTCGACGCGTCCTGGGTAGCGGCCCAAGAACGTGGCGCAGGTGGCGTCGGAGCCGAACACGAGTAAGCGCGCGTGGGGAGCATCGGCGCCCGTGAGGTCGAGATCCGCCGCTGCGTGGCACGCGAGTCCAGGCAGGCGTGCCGCGCAGGCGGAAAAGAGGGCCGCCTGAGCCGAGCGCGTGCGCGCGGCCAAGGGATCGTCCTCGCGCAGCGAGGGGAGCTTGAGCTCGCAGGACTCCCAACCGCCCGCCCAGGCCCATACCAAAGGATAAAGGAACACGACGGGCACGTTCGCGCTCGCCACGATGTAGAGTTTTCCGCCCGTGCCTCGCGGTGGCGATGTGTGTTCGTCGAGGCTTGTGAGGCTCGCGAGTCTTGCGAACTTAGCGAGCTCGGCGAGCTTTGAGAACCCCTCCTCGACGCTCAGAAGAGCAGGCATGAGGTCGGCTATCAAACCTTGACTCACGCCGGCGTCGGCGAGTTCGCGCGCGATGGAGGAGGCTTCGAACGCGGCGCTCTCGTGCTTGCCTGGGCTGTTGATGGCGGGCGTCACATTGGAACGAGCAATCTCGGCATGGGAGTGTTCGATGCGATGCGACGCGGAAAAGAAACCGTCCTTCACATTGAGACTGCACCCCTTGGCCGTCGCGTCGGGGGCCCTTGCGAGGAGGGTGAACGTCCGCGCGTCGTGGGCGACGCCGAGGTCTTCGGTCACCACACGCGTGTAGCTCTCGTAGTTGAGCGCGTCGTGGAAGGCCAAGAATCCTTTCTCGCCGAAGGGAAGTACCCGCCGCGACCGGAGATCCACCGTGCAGACCTCCAGGGTCCGATTGCATTCGAAGCGCCCCGAATGCGGGAAGTCGACCCCGTAGGCTTGGCTCGCGAGCTCGCACATTCCGTATTCCGATCCCACGCGCAGTGTTTCGCAAAGGTCGGCGTAGGTTCGTTCGAGCAAGGCCCGCAGGGCGAGCGAATCGAGCGACTCCGTGCGCCCCTTGGTTCCCCCGGTGTCCACGACGAGGAGAGTGCGCACAGGGCCTTGGCCACCCATGGCATTGGGAACAACCAGGGCAGCATGCGCCGCAGGGTTTGCCGCAGAGTTTGCCGCAGGGTTCGCGACCGACGTGGCAACCTTGACAGCCGCGAGGGGAAAAGCCCGGCCCACAAGGACATGGTGAAAGCTGGTGCCAAAAACGACCACATCGCCCGGAGCTCCCCGGTCACGCGCGCGCGCGGCGGCTCGCTCCACGGCATTGCCCACGTCACGCGCGCCCTCGGGCGTCTCCACGTCGTGCCAGTGCACGTCGAGACCCTCCTTCGCGAAAAAGAAGATCATGGCCGCCAGGGAACTCGTAGGCCACGCCTGGGGTCGCGGCACGAGCGAAACGATGGGCGTGTCGGGCGCCAAGCCCGCACGTTCGAGGAAGGCCACGAAGCCGCGCGCGGACTCTCGCGCGTAAGCCGCGAGCGCATCGCCCGAAAACGAATGCCGCGCGCGGACCGACTGCGTGCTGCCGCTCGAGAGGAACTCGGTGCGCGGCGGCTCGGCAACACGGCGGGCGTCGCGCAATCGGAACGCACGAATGGGCGTCCAGGCATGGCCGTCATCGAGGACGAGGTCGAGGTCGAGGGGAGTGCTCGGATTGCAAGGAGCATGGTCGGCGCCCCCCTTGTCCACGGGTGGGGCCTTTGCCTCGTCGGTACCTTTCGTGGTTCTATAGGACGTCATGGTAACTTCGGGACCTCCGACGCCTGGGTGACGAGAGCACGGCGTCACGCCGCGGCCCCGTCCGAGGGCGCCCGGGGCCAAAGGAAGCAACAGGGAGTCCGCGCCGTGCGCGCGGGCGCAGCGGGGGCGTTGTGGAAGTCTATTCATGTCATTTGTGAAAGCAAACGCCCCCGGCGCCGAGCCAACGCGCCCACGCTCACGCCTTCTGCTGCTCGGTTACGTGTTCCTTTTCCTCTCCACGTTTGTCTTCGATCAAACCTCGAAGTTCCACGCGGAGTCGAGGTTTCTAACGTGGAGTCACGAATCCGATCTGCGCTCCTACAGGGGGGCGAAGGAGCGCGTTTTCACCCTGGGCGTGTCCCCCGCCGCTGCGCGGGAGGAGGGCTTGCCCGTTGACGCCGTGACACCCCACTGGCTCGACTTCCACCTGACCTACGTGCGCAACCCGGGCGCGGCATGGGGATCGTTCGCCCAGGTAGACGAACGGATCCGGCTCTCGGTATTCTATGGCGTCACTGTGTTCGTGAGCGCCATTATCTTCTACCTGCTGGTGACCTCCCACCCCGGGCAGAGGCTTGCGCGCGCCGCCCTGATCACCATCCTTGCGGGGGCGGCGGGCAACCTCGTCGACCGCATCGCCTTGCGTTACGTCATCGACTGGCTCCAGTTCCATTGGCGCGTCCTGGGCTGGGAGTATTCGTTCCCCGTGTTCAACTGGGCCGACGTGGCCATCAACGTCGGTTTGGGCCTCCTCATCGTCGACATGCTTCTCTCTGAGCTGGGAATGGCGCGGCTGCGCTCTTCCAACAGCAAAAAAGGACAAACCCTATGACTTCTCGCTCCGCACTCCAACGGGCCGGCGGGCTCGCGCTCGTCGGTTACGTGCTCTTGTTCCTGGCCATGCTCGGCATCGACCAGACCACGAAGTGGCACGCGGAAAAGGCCTACATGGCCTACCACGACGTCAACGACTCGGAGGTCTACCAGGCCACGCACCTCCTCGTGGGGAGCCTAGGCACATCGCCTGGCGACGTGGAAGCGGCATTGGGCAAGCCTGGAGAGCCTCCTACGGTGAGCGCAAACTGGGTGGAGTTCAACCTCACCTACCTGCGCAACCATGGCGCCGTGTGGGGAATCTTCTCCGACCTCCCCGACTTCTGGCGCTTGGGGCTCTTCTACTCGGTGACCGTCGTCGCGGTGGCCGGCGTGCTCTACCTGTTTCGCAACACGCCGCCCGAAAACCGGCTCTACCGCACAGCGCTCGTGTTCATCCTGGCCGGCGCCTTGGGCAACTTCATCGACCGACTGGTGCTTACCTACGTCATCGACATGCTCCACTTCCAGTGGCGCGTGCTCGGCTGGGAGTATTCCTTCCCGGTGTTCAATATGGCCGACGTTTCCATCGACGTGGGCATCGGCCTCATGATTCTCGACATGGTGTTCGAGGCGTTCCGTGCCCGCGCGGCAACCACGAGCGCCCAGGGCGCTTCCATGGCTTCGGCGACCTAACCTAAAAGTCGCCCTTCCAGAATTAAGCTCTCACTGGCACTGCGTGAGGAAGAAAGCCTGCTCGCAAGCGAGGGCCTTGCCGGCGTTCGACTCGAGCCGCTTGCGCTCGGCTTCGTACTGCATGGGCGACTTGCAACGGAGTTCCTCGGCAATGAGGAGGGTTCCCGGAGTTCCCGCGGGCATCACCGCCGGACACAATGCGCTGCGCACGGTAGGAGTCGTCGATACGGGTTCGCTCCGAGTGCCATAAGGGGCAACGGCGTGGTCGACGTCGCGCGTGGGCCTTAATTTGCAGCCATCGTTCGCAACCACCGATCCGCGCGTGGCTCCCTCGGAGAGAACGATGCCGTCGCTCCCTCGCGCCTTATAGGAAACACGGAACTCACCGGGATAGGAAACCTTGTATTCGAAGGTGACGTGCTTTTTGCCCACCCACGCTTCGTCTTTCGAACTCGATCCCAGGAAGATGCGGTTGCCTTCCGCACTCACGGCGAATCCGTTGGTGGGAATCCATTGCCTTCCGTCGTTGTACTCGAGGGAAGCGCGGACCGTGCCGGAGTACTGCTCCGCATAGTGGAGGAAGTTCAGGTGAAACTTTACGCTGCGCTCCTTGTCGGGCGAGGTGTCTTCTTTGCATCGCGACACATGGGCTCCCGCGCCGAACGCGTTGATCTGCCCACGGTCATCCGGGAAGCGCGGCGCCGCGCAAGCCACTTCGATGTGCCTGCCCATGTTCTTGTGGAAGAGCCGCAGGCTCTTGATCCAAAACCACGACTCGCCGTTGGCCTGGCGGGTTTCCGTAGTCAACACGACGTCGAACTTCGACTCGGTGTTGGAGCTCAGCCCGCGACCCTCGAGGTTCTTCCCAACGATTTTGAGATCGCGGAGATTCACGCGCACCGGTGAATCCGATCGCACCCACTCATCGAACACGGGAATGGGTACCGTGCTCAACGTGGTCTTGAGCTCGTCGAGGCTGCGCGCCGGCCCGGTGTAGACGTAACTCGGGGCAAGCCGCAAGACGTCGGTACTTGGCGTCGAGCAGGTGAGGGGAGCACGCACGACCGCGTTGGAGTACTGCCGGCCCGTTGGAGCCCGCGCAGGCGTGGTGGATGTCGTGGTTGTCGACCTTGCCGGGGGAGCGGCCGCCGTGGTCGTCGTCGAAGTCGTGTTCGCCCCCTTGTTTGCGAACGGCGCGCACGCACTGACCACAAGGGAGGCCGCACCGAGGAAGGTGAGGAGGACACTGCGGTTGGAAGGTGACTTTCGCATGGCGTCTCTTTCGTTTCGTTTTGTTTCGAAGGGTAGGGTGAATCATGAGCTATCGCGAAATGGGAATGCTTTGTCGTGAGTGAATGTCTACCGGAAATCTAATTGCGCGAGCCGCTATTCGCGGGGCAGTATGCAAAAATATTCTTCGTAGACTGCCCGCTATACGTTCTTGCGGTGGGGCCTGAACCTGTTGTCCTGGTGTACTGGCACGAAAATTCGACCTCTTGCATGCCGTTCATGCAGCCTTTCACGTGCCCAAATACTCCGACATAGTCGATCTCCGGTTTGCTTCCATCCGGGAACTCAAACGTGCGAGTAGCGGGGCACAACCTTGCCACTATCGGCGCGAGGCTCGAAGGCACCGGAAATCCCTGTCGAGCGGGCACCAAAGCAAGACTACCTAGAGCGGGCACACGACCCTCTTGGAAACTTGCGCCACTAGTCAGGTCGGTCGGCACAGCGACGCCGTCGAGGCCGACTCCAGATGGGTAGTTGGCCGACCGCGTGGTCACAGCTCCGCCGCTTGGCCACGATAGAGTACCAGTCATGGTTGGCGGCAAGTATTGAACTGAAACTGCTCCAGATGACATCGAGACGCCCGACGCCAAAACCTGATTCTCAAGAGGAACCAATTGGGGAAGAATGGTGGGGTCGACGTCGAGTCTGGTACATGTCAACTTCGTTGAAGCGACGACAGGAGTTGGTCCGCGAACTTGGCCAACAAGTAAGCCACAGTCTTGGCTTTCGCCTTCGGCCCGTGGAACCGCGTACGCGAGGCCAGAGTGTTCGTCATTCTCAGACTCGAAAACAACCGTCATCTGATTGCGGAAGTGGAAACAAGAAAAACTCAGCTTCTCGCCTCGGCTATTGCCCGACTGAAATGCGTTGAACCCAAACGAAGTGCTCTCAGCGGCTTTTGTGCTGCCAATGGAGGCTCGCATCGAAACTGGGAACTCTGTCGTCTGAGTTATGACGAGCGAGCTTTCGTCAGTGACGCACTTGGCGACTTCACGCTCTCGTGAGCCCTGTGCAAGTCTACCTCTCTCCGCCGACACGGCTCCCTGCGACTCGGCTCCCGAAGTCCCAGAATTGTTGCAGCCGGCCAATGCAGTTAGGGAGAGGAGAGCGGCTGACAATTGCTTCATCGATTTGTGTTCCTTATCGTTGAAGGCGAACTCGTAAAAATGGCCGAGCGTGCGAGGTCACATCATCTGCCGATCGCGAGAACGTGGAAGGGAGTCTTTTCCGTCGACTCGTCGTCCGAGGACAATTGGACCCCAATGTCAACTCACGAGCCGGCAGCCAGTGGCACGCGTCAAGGCCGTATCGGAATGAGCCAATGGGGACTTGAGAAGAAAATGGCAGGTCTGAGTGACGATGGACGCACGTTGTTTCATCGTTCGGGAGAAAACAGAGAGGTCCACTCTTCCCTCAAATGTTTCCGGCGCTGTGGATGCCGCTCTATGTCAAAAACAGAGTCAAACTAGACTCTGTTTTCAGGCGGTCACTGGTGCGAAAGTGGTGCTTCGCGAGCGCGGGGAAGTTATTGGGAGCCTTCGGGAGGTGGCGACTCCGTAGGAGAATGCGAGGGCGAGGGCGAGGGCGAGGGCGAAGGGGAGGGAGAAGGCGAGGGAGAGGGCGAGGGCTCTCCTGGAAGCACCCCAACTGGCACTTTGTCGCCGAAAATGGCGCGCCATGCTTCCTCCGGGGTAACGGTTTGGAGCACCGCGGGACCCGTCATCTCAGGTTCCCCTCCCCCCTGGTTCACGGCACGCCGCCCCGAGTTCTTCGCCACCTTCGATCCCATTGCGTTGCGGAACGTGTTGAACGTCTGGAGAAAGTCGGCAAGGCCATTGACCCGGCTCGGACCAAGCTTCATAGGGAAGTTGTTCGGCTCCGGCTCACCTGAGGAATGGTGGCAAGCCACGCAGTTCGTCTTGGCGAACCCATCCTCGAGATAGGGGTTCGCACACCACTGTTTGCCGTTCGTCCAACGACTGACTTCCTCGAGCGAGTCCGCAAGGGATTCGAGACCGGCTTTTCCGCGGTAGTGAGACCAGGGGCGGGGGTCGAGCTCGTTGAAATGGCTCGCAACGCACATCTTGAAGTAACTCATGTACGGAGCGATCTTCTCCACGGACGCAGGCCTGTCGGCGCCAAAGTCCCCCTTGGCGTCTTTGTCGTACCAGAGCGAGACCCAGACCCACTCCGCGACGTCCTTCGTGGAGACGTGGAAGGCGCGGAGTCCCCACTCCTCCCCGTTGGAATCTTTCACGCGGTAGAGCGTGGCGGGGTCCGGCTTGTAGGAGTTTTTGAAGTAGAAAACGCCATCGCCACCGCGGTCCCAAAGATCGCGCATACCGGCCTTCGAGGTGTCGATCGAATAAAAGAATTTGGTGTTGATCTTCATCCACGAGGTCTTGATCATCACGGCTGATCGCGGGAACTCGGATTCGAAACACATCGCGTAGCGATTCTCGGGGTCCTTGGGACGCACAGATTCGTGGAGTTCACTGGCTTTTTTCTCGAACGCGAAATTCTGCGGGTTGCACTCAAGAACGCGTTCCCAGTTGGCAAGATAATGCCTAACCAATGAGGGGGAGAAGAGCATGAAGCCGGTGGACTCGAAGGCCATGTCGCCAGCGCGCTGCCTTTCGTGCGCGGAGCGGTTGCGGGTCTGGCTGAGGACCGATTTGAGCTTCTCGAGTCCAATGCGAAGTTCCTTTTCCTGGTACTCGCGCATCACTTCGTCAGCGATCTCTGCGCTGAACTCGAGTCGCTGGGAATAGGGCAGCTCTGAGAGCTCCAATTTGGTGAGGCGGCTGTAGAGCTCCTCCACCTCTTTGTGACGTTGCTTGAAACGGGTGTAGATGCGCCCGAAGTCGGCCACGTCGTACCAAGCCTGCCAGGATGGGAACGCGTGGTTAGTGGCCGCGCCGCTGAGGTCCTTGGTAACCTTCACGGGTGCGAAGACGCTGCTTACGACGTCCCAGGCGAAGTCACGCCGTTCCTTCATACTTCCATTGAGCTGCATGGCAAGCGCTGCGGGCGGGACGGAGGACGCGGCGTAATCTCTCGCCATGGCGAATGTATTGGTCCCAGTAGGTTCCTCGGTGTCCTTTCGGCAGGAGTGCAGGAACACCAACGCCAGGGCACAAATCGTTGTAGGCAGCAACGCTGTGCACGCGCGGATGGCCCTCGATACTCCCCTCATTGGATTTCCTTTCCTTCTTCGACGGTCTCAGCGATACAGAATGTGATTGCCGAAAATGCGTTCGGTGTTGATGCCACACGGGAATTCGGGCACCGTGTTGTTCATTTCGCATTGTGTCCTCGTCGAGCCGTCGGGTTGCTGGACCTGACGGCATCCGAAAAGCGAACGGTCTACGACATAGGGCGTTTCGTTGCTCGACACGGTTCCGAGATCGTAGTCGACGACGAGCTTCGCGGGCTTGAAGTGGCGCATCCAGCACATGAACTTATTGAGCTTGGCTTTGTCGATGGCTAGACACCCCGCGGTGCCCGCTGCAACTTCTTCGTTGACGTCCATGTGGAGATAAAGCCCGCCGCGAGCACCCGCGAAGTTTGTGGTTCCACGCGAGGCATCAGGATCTATCTTCACCATCACGGGGCCAAGGCCAGCGAGGAGCCCGGGTCTCGCTGCGTCCAGGCCTCCCAAAGGCATGCTCCCACCCGGCCAGAGGGGTGCAGGAACAGACATGGAGTTCGCATACTCGGGATTAAGAATGTAACGTTTGCCTTCCTGATGTTTCGCGGCATAACCGCTCACGGTCGACACCCACTCAATGTAAGGGCCTCGACCATGATTTAGCGCGCCTTGCCCGAGTGTATAATAGCCCTCAGGTATGGGGCGGACCCGCTGAGCCTCGTTGTTTCTTCCGACTCCTTCTGCCCAGGCATCGAGGGTCTGGCCATTGGGATACCGAGGGCCCTCCGGCTGCCCGGATCGCGCCGACATCACATCGAGAAGGCACCCCGTTTGGTTGGGGTACTCAGGGTCGTCGGCAATGAGCATGAGAACGAGGACCCGCAGCTTTTCTCCGGGTCGCATGACGGCCCAATCATCGCTCTCTGGGTACCACTCGTTCATGCC
>JBIKVI010000441.1:0-2801 GCA_044356935.1 Silvanigrellaceae bacterium
TTGTGACGTTAAGCACCACGAATCTAAGGAGCGGATTCTGTTTCTTCAAGGCTACGCGCTCTGCAAAGTTATGCGGCAATCTGAGTTGGCATTACGCGAACGGCTGGCGGCCGTGCGAACGAGGCCAGTTTTGTAAGGTTCCTTTTGAACGACGCAACGTCCAGCTGGAGGCGTGGATCCGCTCAGGGTGTCCCCACGAGGATGGGCGGGAGCTTTGTGACGAACGCAGGTGAGAGGGTCCCGCCGTTCGCGCTTCTGGGAGAGTCCGGTTACTACTCGAAGCGCTACGAGTTCGAATTTCTCCTCGCGAAGTAAATGCAGCAGGCCGATGGAAATGCAAAACCCAATCCAAGCGACAATTCGTTAAGGAGAGGCGATCGCCCGAACACAGAGGCCCATGCGGCGACCATAAACACCGCCCCGAATGCAAGCAGGAGCGTCTTCCAAAAACTCACGAATACCTCTGATGTTAGGAAAGATGTCGCCTTGATGCCACGCGCGAAAGGCTTGCGTTTATCAGGCAGGACTCACCTTGCAACAGAAATTCTTCGATTCAAGCAATTGAGTGAGCCGACTCTTGTCGGAGCTGGGAAGTGGAGTGCTCCCTGCCCACAGATTCTGCATTTGATTTCATTCGGATTTCTTGTCCTTCCGTCGCACGCACTCGTCACTTCTCTGGTTCGAAGATGTAGGGGCGGGTGCGGGTAAGCCGGCGGAAGCCGAGCCCGAGGAGTGTACCCTCGGAAGTCGGCAGAGCGTCGACCAGAACGGATCTCCGCCCGAGCACATAGGCTTCCTCCAGCCGATGGCGCACGAGCGCGCTGAAGTGCCCCCTGCGCCTGTGTGTCGGTCGCTTTCTTCCGCCAGCAAGTTCGGCGAAGACGCTTCCAGGAGGGAAATGGAGACGTCCACACGAGACGGGCATTCCGTCCTCCCACAGCACGTAAATGCCGACCTCGTCAGGAGACGCGTGAAGCATCGCGAGCAGCCCGAGCCTCTCTTCCTCGACGTTGCGCCGTCCGTTGGCGCGCGCGATCTCGGCGACGCTCTCGAGGTCGCGCTCGTCGCGCGCGCGGGTGATTATCACTCCCTCGCGTGCCCCCAAATTGTTTTGCGGGAAGGCTCCGGCAGCGGTGGGATCGCCCGACCAGACGAGGACGCTCTCGTCGTCCTCCTGCACGAATCCGTGCAGCGTCAGGATGCGAGGAAGCTCCGCGAGGCCGTCGTGCTCGTAGGTCTTCCATTCCAGCGAGTACCCACGCTCCTGCGCCTGCAGCTTCTCCGACACAACGAGATCTTCCCAAGTGCCTCCGTCCAGACGCGCGGCGACGATGCGGCATGAGGAACGGTCGGGCGAAAACTCACGCGCAACGCCCCCCGCATCCGAGAGTTTCCACCTGTCGGAGTCCAAAGCGCGGAGGAGCGAGTCCTTGTCGAATGCTTTCACGGTAAGTCTCCCAAAGCCAGTGTAGACGCCTCTCCAAACCCGTACCCGAATGCCGATCCGCATCGGACTTCGGCACCGCATGCTACCTCCAGATCCCAACTCCGCCGCCTCCACTTCCGACAATCCCTTGCCGGGTGCGTCGACAATTCGTCTTTTTTGCTTCCATTCCTGCCGTGCAGAGGTGATCCTATGTGCGCGATGCGACCGCGGGAACATCTACTGCAAGACGTGCGCCGGGCCTCGCCTTGTGGAGCGGCTTCGCAAAGCACGATCGAGATACCGCCATGGCCACGCTGCGAGGGAGTGGTGCCTGCGCTCGCTGAGATGCGCCGCCGTGCCCGCCGACAGTGCCCTCTTGCAAATTCCATGGGTGATCGGTGTTCACTTCCTTCTGACCACAAAAGTAACGATCCTAGGTCCGATTCCGTCGGCCTGGACCTAGGAGAACCATCCCATGAAAGTATTGACGCTCGTTCGTATCCGGTGGGACAGATGGACCGCAACTCGTTCGGCCGCGAAACCGTGGAAGGCCGGGATCGTTGCGATGTAATCCGCTCCTTCTGGAAATCCAGCGTCGCTGCGCAGGTCGATCCCACGCATGCCCCCTGGACGTCCTCCTCACGGACGCAAACAAAGTGGCAGCCTCTGCTGATCAATGCACGCCGCAATCTATCGCCAAGCGCCTAAAAAACGATCCTTAACGGTGCGTCCTCCTCGATAAAGTCCTTCACGCGACGGACCTTGGAACCCTGGTCACGTGCAACTTACACGACCCTAACGTGCCATCCGATGACACCCCCGCATAGACGGTAACGCCCGAGCACTTTCCGTGATCATCACCGGCCCCACAGGCGCCGGAAAAACCTACCTCGCCTGCACGCTCGGGATCCGCACGTGCCTGCAGGACTAAGGCACACGCTTCTAGCGCATCACGAACCTACTCGAAGACCTGACCGTCAGCTTTCTGACCCTGGCCAGAATTTGCATAAAGTCTTGGAGCGCAAGATGACGTGCTAAAATGAGCATCGTCAGCCGCGTAAAAATCAGGAGCTCTAGGAGAACACTGTGAAGCTACCTTATGTTCTGAGGCGCATCTTCAAGTCAGACGTGTCGAGCAAGACGTGCTCTTTCTTCACTTCAATCTGCTTCAGTATTTTGTTCCTTGCAGCGGCATGCAAGGCGCCACTATCGACAAACGAAAAGTCAGCGGCCAAAGGAATCGATACGATCCTCGAGGCCTCGTTCGCACGGCCGCCAGCTCTTGAGAACGTACCAAAGAGTTCATGACGCGTTCCGAAGAATGAGCCTCGGACGCCCTGCGGGTACGGACGAGATACGTCGACAGAGCCAGTCC
>JBIKVI010000442.1:0-2790 GCA_044356935.1 Silvanigrellaceae bacterium
GGTTCCGAAGGCGTCGGCCAGGAGTCGCGTGTCTGCTGCGATGGCGTCGATTTCCTCGAAAGGGCGCGGTTCGGTTTGCGCCGCGGCAAAGGCGGTGATGGCTTTGCGGAGATCACCCGGCGCGGGTGCCAATGCGGTCTCCAGTCGCACGATGGCCTCGCGCACGCCGTCGAGATAGGGCGTGCGCAGGTGCGCGCGCGCCAGTGCCGAGTCGACGGTCATGCCCTCCGCGATCACGTTACGTTGCAGGAACCAAGCGAGCATGTAGGATTCGGCGGTTCGATGAGAGTCAAGACGCGCGAGAAAGGCGCGATGCGTTCCCACGCGGGCGGGGAGCGCGGTGAAGATGTCGTCGACGAGCGGCTCGCAGGGAGCGAGGATTTCGTTCAAACCGAGAGGAGCAGCTGCGGCTCCACCGCGCGCGATCACGAGGCCATCGAAGGCCAAAAGGCGCGCGTCGACACAGTCCAATGCGCGCTCGGGCGAGTGAGCGGTCGCGCTTCGGAAGGCAAGCCGCAATGTCGCTGCTCGCGCGCGACCTTCCGAAGTCGTGGGGCCGTCGAGAGCGACATCCGCTCGAAACGTGAGGGTGAAGACATCGGGATCGCTGTTACCGTTACCGTTTCCGTTACCGTTACGGTTACCGTCACCGGTGCCTTTAGCGCCAACCGCGAGCAGGCGGCGGAGTGCCAGCGTGGATTCAATCTTGGCGACCCGGCGACCGGAGGCGTCGAAGGCCGCAAGCGTCTCGGCTTCCAGGGGCAAATGGGGCACGGCGCGCGAAAAGGGCAACGCGAGGGAAGGATGTTGAGCTTCCATGATGCGGAAACTCAAAGCTCGGTTCGAAGAGGGCGCGGTACGCACCCCCGAAACGGCGTCGGACAAAAAGAGCCGGGTCGCATCGGACTTGGCAATGCCCAAGCGACCCGCCAAGAAAGCAGCGTGGTCGACCTGCTCGCGGAATGCCTTTTCGACGGCTCCGGCCAACGCCTCGCCGGTAGCGAGGGGGACTTCCTTCCCATCCGCTACCATCTTGGCGCGTGCACCTGATTTTGAGGCGTCTCCGTGACGAACCAGCGAAGAAGCCTCTAGGGCCGCGGGAGCAAAAAAGGATCCACCACGCACCGCCACGAAGCGTGCCAAACGCACGCGACGGATCTCCTTATCGTCGATGGTCAGGACGCACTCTCCGCCGCGTTGCACGAAGGCCACGTCGATGGCGCGAGTCAAACCGCGGCGAGTATCGCCTGTGTCACCGGTGTGCTCGACCCGAAGTCGATGCCGCGCGACGGAACGAGCAGGCGAGCTGGAAGGAGAGCCGAAGACGAGGAAGTTCCCACTTTCATCGTCCATCCAGGGCTTGCCGCCTAACGCGGAGTCGAGTCGGGTGATGTCGAGCTGGGGAGGCCGTCGTGCCGTTTTTCCCCCCAGGGAAGGGAATACGTCTGCGACGGTGCAGTCCTTGAGAAGGCGAGCGTCCCAGGACGCTAGCTCCCGTCTCCGCTCTGCGTCGAGGCGCGCCTCAACGTCGTTGGATTCGGGTGCGGGGTCCTCCGAGGTGCGTTGGCCAGCATTTCCACCACAGCCAGCGAGAAGCACAAGCGGCAACAGCAGAAGGAGGGCTAGAATTCGTTTCGGCTTCATGGATTTCATCCTCCGCGAAGTCGGCTCGCGCGGCGCGCGATCGACCCCTGCCATGGAGGAGTCTCATGGAAGCGCCGCGAGGACTAGGGAGTCTTGCACTCCTCGTGCGCGTTGCATTCAGAGTTGCGGCTCTCTTGGCTGGCCTGGCGCACTGCGGACTAGTTTGTAGGAGCGCCCTGTCGGCTCGGCAAGACGAACGTCCTGTAGCGGTCGGTGCGCACACGCCACCCCGCGCTAAACTGACCGTCGGCGGGATTGTTCGCGACGCGATTATCGAGCACGGCGTCTGCGGCGTCGGCGAAGGCATCGGCGGTATCCGGGTTTTCCTGCATCGCCTCAAGCACCTGCCTTAGACCCCACCCATTTTGATTTCCCGCGGCGCCCTCGCCTTTGAAATTGATGTAGTCCACGAGGAGGAAGGCTCCGCCCTTGGAGTTGAGGACCTTCTCCATGCGGGGAACGAGAACATCTCTGTTGCCCTGGGCCAGGTTCGAGAGTTTCCCCATGTTCCCTTCGATAATGTATTGCGCCTGTTCTCCCTTCGACGATTCGAGGGCCGCGCGCAGCTGGAGCACGCGATCTGTGTCGTTCAGGAATCCCTGACGAGAGCCCCACGGAGGAAAGCCGCCATTGGAGAAGACGAACTCGGGAAGAGCGACCCCTTGACTGCGTAAATGTTCTGCGAGGCCCAGAAACGGACCCGCGCCTGAGCCGAACCTTGTGCATGGCCCACAGCCCTGAGGGAACCATATAAAGTGCCCAATGCCGAGCGAAGGGAAGGCCTCTTTGGGGCTCCAAAACGCGAGGTTCTCGGGTTTGCCGCCGGTTTCGCTCAGGTAAATCTGCTCGCCGATGGCGTCCATGTCCTCCCTCGTGAGGGTATACTCCTTTCCCTCGAACGTGGTGCGGAACGCGGCATTCCCCGCACTCGGCGGCTCGGCGTCGGGGGGCTGTGCAACGGCAGGGGCGGGGCGCTTGGGGGTGGGCGTGTTCGTGAGGATCAACGTGAGGATGACCTGCATGAGCCGCGCGTCCATGCGGTAGGATTCGGGGCGGCAAACCCAGTCGAGCTCCTTGCACTTTCCGAGGATTTCTTTGGAAAAAGGGCCCCAGTATTCCTGTGGCCCTTCATTCCACTCATCCTTG
>JBIKVI010000443.1:0-2784 GCA_044356935.1 Silvanigrellaceae bacterium
CGCGCTATGGCTATGTGGCGTTCAACGTCGGCGAGATCGCCGGCGCGGGAGGCGTCTATGGCCACGCCGAAGCGCTCCGGAGTGCCAGCGGATCGCGCGAGCGCGGCGAGGGTGCGAAGTTGCGAAAGGAAGAGGGCGTCGTCAGCGTAGTAAACCTGAGCCATGATGCCGTCGATGTATCCTCCCGCGAGCCACCGATTCCAGCGCTTGAGATGCTTCGTGAGAGCGTAAACAGCTTCCGGGCAGGCGGTCAGTCGCATCGTCGGACGTGCGAGTTTCACGGACTCCCAGGTCCGCTTCACCAGAGTGTCGAGCAAGTCTTCTCGGAACGCGACCCACGCTGCGTCGTTCGGGTCGGCTGGTGGGTTCTGGCCGGTACGGGCTCTCCACGCGTTCGACGTGGCCGCTTCGTACCCGAATTCCCGGCCCCCTTCCTTCATTGACCAGTGGAAGTGGTCGAGCTGGATTTCCTCGAAGGAGGTGTCGCGCGCGGCAAGTTCGCCGAGAAGTCCCGCGATGAACTCGCGGGCTGCAGGGTGCCCTGGAGAGAGGTACACCGATCCGCTTTCGGACGTCTGCGCCCCACCCTTCGCGTCGCGCTGGAGCCATTCGGGGTATTTCACCGCGAGAGGATGGTCGGCAGCCGGGAGGCGCAGGCCAAGTTCGAACCAGGCGACGACGCGCAGCCCTTCCGCGCGGAAAGCGCGCGCCCATTTTTCGGCCCAGTCGAAATCATCGACCTCACCGCCCGCGGCGCGGAACGCGGCGCTTGGCCACATGGGTCGCCCGTCGGCGTAAACCGATAAGTACACGGTGTTCAAGTTGGCCGCCTTGAAGCGGCGTGCGAGTTCACGCAGTTGAGCATCGCGCCTTGCAAAGAGCTCATAGTGGCTCACGTAGATTCCGCGCACGGCGTTGTCGACCGCGAGCGGCACGCGCACCGGCGCGCTGCGGGCGATACCGCCGAGGAAACCCAGTTCCCATCGGTTTGTGTTGCACGCCGCACCCGCGCCCGCGGCTTGGCAGGCGGAAATCCACTGGCGCGGGAACGGTCCGTATCCCGCTGATGAGGACCCACCTCGAGCCTTCGATTCGTCGATGCACGCCTGCGCCGCGTGGCTCCAGAGGGCACCTCGGCCGCAGTCCGATTCCCCTCTGAGTGTGAGATAGCGATCTTTGGGCCAGGTCGTGGCCCTGCAATCCGCGGCCTGGAAGCCAGAGTCGAGGCATGCGTCGACGAGCGTGGTGGGGAAGGGACCCAGTACGCGGGCGTCATCTTTGGAAGCGCACCATCCCGCGTGCGGGAATGCGGAGCCGCCACGCGTCCATCCCACTGGGCAAGCGGATTCGCGGGGGTTAGCCCAGGCGGTGTTGACGGCGGCGTGGGAGGCGAGTCCCAGCAGGGCGATGAGCGCACCGAGTGCGCGTAAAAGTGAAGTGGAGGAGATGGTAAAACGGGGCATGGTCAAGAACCTCTTGGAAGCGAGAGAACTACTGATAGCAGGCACCTCGTCGCGCGGCCAGGGCTGCCTGTCAACGACGCATCGCAATTTGACGGAAGTGATACCTTCGGTCGAACTGGTTGCGAGGAGATGCATGCACCCCATCACACCCGAACCTTTTGAAGAACACCCCTTCGTCCGCGGTTCCTTTCTGCAGACGCTTGCTCCAACGTTGTTTGGTCGCAGATTCGAAATCTGACTTGAGGAGCGTCATCCGCGCGACGGAGGCGCGGGGCACCTCGGGCGGAGTCGGAGCTACCATGGAGACACACCCGTTCCCCGGGGAGCCTCCATGCCATTTTTCCAACGCGTTTTTCGTTTTCCGCCAGTGTTTTCGTTGCTCCTGGTGGGCGTAGCATGCGCGCTCGCGGCCACGACGGGTTGCTCCGCGCCCTTCGCGAGCGACACCAACGAGGAAACTCCGTCGGGGGGGGCCATTGGCGCTCCCGGTGCCGCCGACGGCCTCGACACGGGTGCCTCGGTCGGCGCAGGCAAGGGAGGAGGCGAAGACGTTGCCCTGAATGCGCTCCGCCAGGCCGTCGGTCTTTGGGAAGTTATCGACGACGAAGGGAAGGTCACGCGGGCGTGCAGCGTCGTGGCTCTAGCGAGCGATCTCGTCCTGACGACCTCAGCGTGCGTGAGCCGCGAAACGTGTTCGCAGGCGCGCGTGCGTTTCCTTGCGTCCTCTAATGCGCCGGAGGCACAACCCCGAACCGCCCGTTGTGCCGCTCTCGAGGCATCCGACTCCAAGGTAGGCCAAGGCTTCGCGCTCGTGCGGCTTGTCGCCGACCGGGCAGACGAAGCGCTTCCCGCGGGCAAGGCGTCGTTGGACTCGTCCGCGTTGCCCGACTCCCGGATGCGCGTCGTATTGGTTTCCGCGCGCGCACAAGGGGCAGGTGTGGCAGTGGAGGCTTCACTGCCGTGCACGTTGCGATCAGGAGAACAGGGAGGCGTCTGGACGCATGATTGCGCTCCCGCCGGGGGAACGCAAGGAAGCGCGTCGGCCCTCGGTGGTCTGCTCGTTGCAGTGGGAGGGACCAAAATGAGAGCTCTCTTCGAACGCTCAGAGGGCGGGCTGAAGGTTGCCACGCCCTCGAAGGTCATCCTTGCGAAGTGAAAAGAAGTGGGAACATGATCAGGCCTGGGTGAACTTCTTGAACACCAGGCATCCGTTTGTGCCCCCAAAACCGAAGGAATTGGACATGGCCACCCGAACGGTCCGCTCAACCGCCGTGTTGGGAGTGTAGTCGAGGTCGCACTCCGGATCGGCTTTTTCCTGGTT
>JBIKVI010000159.1:0-10120 GCA_044356935.1 Silvanigrellaceae bacterium
TCGGAAGAAAACACAGTGACGTTGCGCGTGCCGCACTCGAGGCGATGGGGGACCTCAAACGGCCGAGGCATTCACGCAAGGCTGCGTAACATGGAGGCGGTCGGCCTCACGACACAGGCCTTTTGTTCATCTCCCCGTGTTGCACGATTCAGGATGAAATCAAGCAGAGCTTCCTTGGCAAGTTCACTGGTTCGACAGGACCTCGATCGCGCGAACGATTCGATCAGTTCGAGTTCATTTGGCTTGAGATCGATTTGAATTCGACAGCGTTTGTTGGAGCGTTTGATGTCTTTTTTGTTCATGACTATTTCCCTGCCGTTTCAATATTTTCCGGGAATGCCTCCAATGGGAGGGACTCACTCGACTTCATTTGTCTCCATAAATTATCATTATAATCGAATCTTTGCCCATATTTTGCCTCCACCTGCCACGCGAACGCGTGGCGTCAGGTGCGTAAGTGGAACGGAGGGGCCCGAAGGGGTCCCGACGTGGCACGCTCTACTCCGCAAGGACCCGAGCGACGACAGGAGCACGGGACCGCGCAGGAGGGAGGACGCCGCAAGGCGGACAACCTCCGAAGGGCAAGCCCGAGGAGTTCAAAGGACGACGCAGGGCGCGCAGCGTCCCCGAGAGAGGCGAGCAACAGGCGAGACGCCGAGGGGAGCGGAGGCAGGCTTGAGAAGGCCAAGAGACCTTGACGGGACAAGGGAATGCCAAGGCCGGGCGCCTTCACGGGCCTTGGCGAGGCCCTCTCGCGTTTTGCTCAAGGCAGTAGCGAGGCTTCACCGCAAGACAGGCTACAGAGGAATTTTGTGAGTTTCGAACCACGTCATGAGCTCGTCCTTGCCCACACGCGAGGCTCCACACTGTTCGACAATGTCCGCCAGCGCGTTGTGCGAGGGCCCCTGCGGGTACACAAGGCGCCAGCCGTTGAGCCGCAGGAAGGCTGTCGAGGTGGCGAGCGCGGTGCGCTTGTTGCCATCGAGGAACGCATGCGCCCGCACGAGATAAAAACATAGGGCTCCCGCGAGTGTCGCGGTGCCCCCATGAACGAACGGCGGCACGCCCGGGTAGAAGGCCGCGGCGACTGCACTCTCGACTTTTCCAGCATCGAGGCATTGGGACGGGCTGCCATCGCGCGTGCAGATGCGCTGGTTTGTATCGATGACGAGCGTTGGCGTCGGGAGAAGAAGCCTCCCAGGACTCACTTGAGGCGCTCCATGGCGTCCGCGTGTTCGTCGAGGACGGTCTCGAGGGCGCCGAAGTAGTCCTTCGCCGCCACGCTTTCCGCTGTCACGGGCTCGAGGACGAAAGGCCTTGTGACAAACGCGCGCAAAGCGAGGTTTCCGAGCTGCGAGGCGGTGAACCCAGGATTCTTTGCCAGCCAGGCATCGAGCAGAGGCTCGGTTTCAGGTTCCAGTCGGAAGTTGAGAACTCGTGTTTTCATGGTTTCTTCTCCATTAAATGACAATGTAACACATCGTCATACAATGCTCAAGACTTGAGTTGAGGTCAGGGTATTTTCACGTCTTTTCCCACTTTTGATAATGTCCGTTATCAGAAGTGGACAGCAAAAGGGGAGGCGCCGCAGGGGCCTCCCCCGTCTGGACACAAGCAGGGGAGGAACGACGCCTCTCCTCTTTTCATCCATCCGTACATGGGTTTGCACTTATCTATCTAAGTCAATTGCCGCGTTCATGGGCTGGCCGCACACCAGAATCCCCTTTAGGTCTTTACCTTCGTGGCCGACAGGGAATTGAATTAGTTACTTTAGACGTTGTGGAGTTGACATGAGCAATCGGCGCCCGCGGTTCTTTTTCACCTCCCTGGCCGTCTTCATGTTCGCATTTGCGGGCTGTGACAGTAAAAAAGTTTCCGTAGACGTCGTCAGCGAACCGGCCCAGCCGGGTGCGACGGCTCAAAAAGAGAAAGAAAAAAGCAGGTATCTTCTGCTGGTTCAAAAAAACATCACGTTAACCAGCGCGCAATAAAAGCGTTTAGACTCTGTTTTCGTCAAGCTCGAGAATAATCACGGCGCCCAATGGACTAAAACGTTCGCGGCCGAACTGGGTGAGACCCTCGCCGCGGACGCTCAGAAAAGCTTTGCCATGGACAAGATCCTGGATAACACGACCGTCGATGACATCATAGCGGCTATAGAACGGTACGTACGGTCTCTTTCGGCCAACCCGTCGGAAAAATCCACGCCCCCCTCGCCTGACGCGCTTGTGAAGAAGGTTTTTGAAGACGCGGGCGTGCCGCTGCCGCAGGCCAACATGAGCAAGTCAGGTTTAGAAGCCCCCACCGACACTCCCTCATTGGTTGCCACACCAGTCCCGATTTTTTCGCCGACTCCACCCGTGGCCGCATCAGCGTTGCCTACGCCGAATCCTACGGTCCCATCGCCCGTTCCCGCACCGACGTTGACTGTCTCCACGATTTCGAATCCCGATGCGATGTGCTTTCAAGACGTCATCCTTCAAACATCTCCGACGACGCCTGCGACTTCCTTCGAGTCGAGTGCGGCGACGATCGTAGGAGCCGAACTACCGACGTTCTTGAACGGGTCCGCATTCCGCACGCGCGTCTCCAGATTCTCAGCTGGCTCAGCCGAAACCCAATTCGCGGCGACGTTTCGTCGGCAGGATGGCACAACCGCGGACATTATGAGTTCGTTCGCCACGCGCATAGAAGCGATCTCGCCCGAAAGATCGGTCTTCGAATTCAGCCTTTTTCCGGCAGGACTTCATGGTAAAGGGCGGGAAGTTGCGGCTCAAGGGTGCGGTTTGTCCTGCGCGTCTCCGTCGCTACCCGGATTCTTGGATATCAATTGGAACCACGCCTGCGCCCTTGGCGCGGACGGAAAGACTCGCTGCTGGGGGAAAAACGAGGGTCGCCTTGGAGACGGATCTTTAGACGGAGATTCAACTGTGCCCGTTGTCGTGGGAGGTGCTTCCACACCGCTCATGGGCATCAACCTTATCGCAACCGGAGCGCACCATTCGTGTGCTCTCGTCAGCGGTGCGGTAAAGTGCTGGGGCAGTCAAGGGAACTCTATTGGCGATGGAGATCCTTCGAACTTGGCACGGCCTTCACCTGTGAACGTCGTCGACACCGACGGAACCACGCCACTCACAGGTGTAACAAATCTCAGTGCGGGCGCCTATCCGGCTTGTGCAACGCTAACCAACGGCACAGTGAAATGTTGGGGAGACAGCGGCGTGCGTAAGGCGACTCCCGTCGCCAATCTCACAGACGTGCGTTCCGTGTCTGTTGGCTACAACGGTATGTGCGCAACGACTAGCAGTGGAGAACTCTGGTGCGCGGGCGGAATAGGCGGAGGCATCACTACGAACACGGCGAACTTCTATTCGGCAGCGAAGGCAGTGGGTGTCGCAAATGTTGCGCACGTGGCCATGGGTAACAATCACGCATGTGTTCTCCATTCCGATAGAACTTTGTCATGTTGGGGCGCACATTGGGCAGGCATTGGTTTGTCGGCCTCCAACACTGTCCTTTCTCCCACCAGCGTTCCTGGGGTTACCGGTGTCAAAGCCATTGCAGCGGGCCCTTACAATACCTTCTTTTTGAAGGATGACGGAACTGCTTGGGAACTTTCGCCGTCGGGCCCAGTTCCACTCAACGTATCAGGAGTTATTGCAATGGCCCCGGGCGAGGCAGCAAGCTGTCTTCTGTTGGAAGGCGGTTCAGTTGCGTGCCGCGGTGCCGGAGGCGCGGGTCAGCTTGGCGATGGCGGACGCATAGACTCACCTACGACCTTCGAGGGTCGTGTGAACGGTGTTTTTGCGGAAGCCGGCTGCCGAACACACCAGTTGGTGCCGTGAATGCAAGCGCTACGTTCGCATGCAGGCTCTGTCACAGCTTTCGGCCAAGGTGCAGCCAGGCCATAAAATCTTCGTGAGGCTCATCTTTGAAAACCTAGAAGGGGGCCGGCAAGAGAAGGCTTTCTCTCTGGCTCCCTGAGCCTATCTGCTTAAGAATAAATCATAATTGATTTCAGGCGCGATGTGGCCGTTTTTTTCATGTACACTACCACATGGTGGTCATACCTGATTGAAGCGCCTTGGAGGACATATTTGAGGCCTTCCTGAGGGTGGTCTGAGGCTGATGTGAGGACCGATGGGACGAGATGGTGGGAAAAGGGGCTCCGCCCCGCACCCCGGGAAACAACGCCAGGAACTCGCTTCGCTCGCGACAATCCCCCGTTCTCGGCCCCCAGGGGCCTGCGAAGAAAGAAACGGGAACAGGCTTGAGAGGAATCGGCCTTTGGCCTCAAGGGAACGCAATCCGCTGCGCTCGCCTTACGGCTCGCTCAGACGCCCTTCGGCGTCCCGCTTTCTACCGCCTTTTCTCTTTCCTGCGTAATACGCAGCCCTTGTGCGGGCGTCGGTGAGCGGTAGCGAACCGCGCTCGCCCGCGAGGCCCCCCTCGAAGCGAAGCGAGGGAGGGGGGACGTCCCGAAGCGTAGCGAAGGGCGCGGTAGGCGCGAGGTAGTAAGCGAACAAAGGGAACAGCCTTTCGCGCGCCGTGGGGGTGCTTTCCCTATCGCGGCGAAGCCGCAAGCCCCGGAAGGGGCTTTTTCATGGGGTTTCAGGGGCGGAGCCCCTGTCGGCTCGCCCGAGCGAAGCGGTGGGGGAGCCAGTGCTCAATAACCGAGCATAGCGAGGTCTCCGTATTAAGTCTTGGAGAGAATACAGAGTGGTTTTTCGAATCTTACAGCCACAAGGATAAGTTTTGGAACTAGGTGGAGATCAAGGTGGATTCAAGGTGGAGATCAAGGTGGACCCCTAAAAACAACTAATTTGCTTTTTAAGCGCTTTTCTCTAACGATGAAGGTGGAATGAAGGTGGAGGGGGGGTCCACCTCATCCACCTTCATTCTCGCCTTCATCTCCACCTTCATCAATGGAATGACTAATAATATGGCGAAAAAGACCAGAATTTCTGCACTAGAATATTGCAAACTTAAAGATGCGTTTTGCAATGCGAAGTACGCTTCTCCAGGAATACTGGCACGTCTTCTTCTAGAGTCATTCATTTTTGAGGATGGAGAGATTTATGCAGAGTGGTTTGTGCGAGAAAAAGCTTGCACGAAAGGTACATTTACGAAGCTTCGAGACCGTCTGGTGGCTGATAGCTGGCTTCATTTTCGCGACGATTCGAAGCGCTACTTTCCGGGCAGCCGCCTCAAGCCACACCTTGACGCGGTGAAGGCTGCGAAAGCTGTAACATTCGCAGATCTCGAGCGGAAGGCTGATCGCGATGAGGTCAGCAAAAAGGCTGATAAAGAAGATCTTATTCAGCTTGATGCCAGGAAGGTAGACAAGACTGAATTTGCACGTATGGCGGATGATGTTCAGGATATAAAGTCCCAGATTCATCAAATTAACGAGCTTTTGTTGGAGCTGAAAATTCTCCAGGCGCCACCTCCAAACGCTGCTGCGCAGCTGAGGAGCGGTGAGATAGTCACCCAGCTAGAGGATCTAATGAACAAGACGGGCTTCAAGCCAAACTGATCATTAGCGTCTGATCCAGCGTGAAAGTACGCCGTCTTTTCCTCCACTACCATCCTTCGAAAGCATTGCGCGCATCTCTGCCATGTGCTGGGTGCGCTCATTTTCCATAACGCTCAGTCTTGCCCGCAGCTCGTCGTTCAAGCGACGCTCTCTTTCGAGGGCCTCGGTGAGTATCCGCTCTGAAGGGGTCGGCTGAGGGTAGGAGGTGAGGTCGGATTGTGCACCCTGGCGTGTGCCTGCCCCTCGGTCGTTCCCCTTTGCTGTGGCCGCACTTGCTGCGTGCGACAGGAGGCTATTGCGATCGATTCTCCACCAGCCAGCAGTATCCTGCCACGCATTGACTTGTTGAGTGCGTACCCATGCGCGAACGGTGCTTTCGGCTTTGCCGACTAGCTTCGATGCTTCAGCCATCGTGAGTCCTGCGCCCTCGGTCGAGGGCTTCTTGGTCCCCTCGGCTGCGGCCTCAGATCGTCCCATACGTTGCTCCTTCGTTGTGCCCCACAGCCCTACCCCTCGACCGAGGGGCAAACCGTGGGTCTTGGGATTCTTCCACGGGTGTGTCCTTGTTGATGCCTCGACGAGGTCAGGGAGTTGGCGGAACAGTCCGTCCTTCACGAGGTGAGTCGCACGCTCGCCCTCGAGGCCGCCCGGCTTGCCGGGACCTTCAAGCTCAGGGGATGCGACGCCGTTTATGTCGCCCTGGCGAAGAGCCTGGGCGAGCGTCTCCTGACCTTCGACGCCGAGCAGGAAGAGCGGGGCTTGGCAGCCCTGAGGCCTTAGCCAGCAGTGGCGACTGCGCGCCCGTCGTCGTCCTATCGGACGTCTTGGGCTTGCCCGGGGTGACCCCGGTCCCCCTCCGTGCTCGCCGCTGTCTCGGGCTGTCATGCGCCGTGCTTTGGCACGTCACCCGCCAGCCCTCGCCTTCGGCTCTTGCGGCACACAGTACGCCACCAAGGTGGCCCCGGCGGGGAACCCCGGATGTGGGAAAGACCTGCTTATCCAGCGTGGTGCAGGGGGCAATGCAAGGAAATCGGGGGCCCCCGGGTGCGTAAACGGGGTCCCCCGAAGGGCCTGTGTCTTGAGGCCGACCAAGTCGAGGGTTTGTATCAGCTTGATGATGCGATGATGATGAGAAGTTGAGCAAGTAGAGAAGTAGGGCACTCCCAGGTTACGTTCCTGTTCCAATAAAAAGTAACTCCTAAGGAACAGGGAGTGCCCGAAGCATGCAGGATAGCCTAAGAGCCCCTTCGCCGTCTCCTCGCCCTCTCCACTCCTCCACCAAGGTTGTTGCTTCCCTGCACGCCTATCGAGACGCGCGCCAAGAGGGCGCGAGCCAGCGGGACGCCGCTCAAAGGGCGGGGTTGCCCCGCTCGACTCTCGGCGACCTCGATGGCCTCGGGAAACGCAACGGTGTGACCGACGAGCGCGACGCGCTCGTTCTCTCCCCCGCGGGTCTTGCTCTTGTCCGACAGCTCATCGACGCCGCGCTCATGGTTTTCTGCGTCGCCTCCGGCGTCGGCCTGCCGACCTCCCGCCGCTTCCTCGCTCTCTCCGGGCTCGACGTCTACGTCGCATCCTCCCATTCCGTGTTGCACGAGAGGCTCTCCGCTCTCGAGGCCGCGTTCGTGAAGGAGTGTGACGAGCAGCGCGCTGTTCTTGCCAGACAGGTCCAAGAGGCGATGCCCGTCGTCGTCGGGCTCGACGAGACATTCTTCGGCGCGCGCACCTGCCTCGTCGCGGCCGACCTTCTCACGGGCTTCCTGCTCATCGAAAACTTCGCCGAGGCCCGGGATCGTGACGCCTGGAAGGCGGCTTGGGATGCGGGCACGGCGGGACTCAACTTGTCTGTCACGCATGCCGTCTCCGACGGCGCGCGCGGCATCCAAGCCTTCGTCGACGGAGATCTTGGCACGCACCGCGCGCCGGATCTCTTCCACGTCCTGCACGACGTCGGCAAGGCCTTCGGCTGCCACCTCGCGAGACTCCAGAGAGCCGCGGAGGGCCGCGAAGAACAGGCGCGCGAAGTCTACGCTGCCCTGGGAGAATTCGAGCTTCGCCGAGGCAAGGAAACGCGTCGTGGCCGTCCCATCGACTTCGATGCACGCAAGGCCGAAGGGCGTGGCTGCATCGCCTCGGCGGCAAGGGAAGTCCTCGTCGCCAAGGAGCGCAGGGAGGAATTCAAGACGATGCTCGCCGCGCTCAGCGCGGAGTACCTTCCTGTTTCCCTCGCAAGTGGCGAGCCCAAAAGCGCGGAAGCGCTCGAAGGAGAACTCGCGGAAGTGTTCGCATGCCTGCACGACCTGGCGAAGTCCTCCCGCCTCGGCGAACACCACCTTGCCTACCTTCGCAAGGCGGAGCGCTGCGTGCCGGAGATGGTGGAGGCGCTCGCGCACTTCCACGCACAGGTGGAAGCGGAGATTCGGGCGAGGGGATTCTCGCGCGAGGAAGCTGACGTCCTTTCAAGGACTCTCGTTCCTTGCGCGCTTCTAGAGGAGCGCGCAAGGAACGCGGCAACGGCGCAAGAGCGGAAGGCGATTCGAGAACGAGCCGACTCCATGCTGGGCGAGGCAGCCGCGAGGCTCAGCCTTGTGGTGACCGACGAAGCCTTCCTTTCCCTCCTGCCCGTTGCCGCCGCCCTGGCGGCGCTGTGGCAGCGCACGACTTCGAGCATCGAGGGCCGCAACGGAACACTCTCTCAACGGCACCACGCGCGCCGGGGCCTAAGCGAGAAAAAGCTGCGCTGCGCGACGCACGTCCACAACTTCTTCTCTCGGAGGAAAGACGGGGCGACAGCGGCGGAAAGGTTCTTCGGAAGAAAACACAGTGACGTTGCGCGTGCCGCACTCGAGGCGATGGGGGACCTCAAACGGCCGAGGCATTCACGCAAGGCTGCGTAACATGGAGGCGGTCGGCCTCACGACACAGGCCCGTTCTCCGCCCCGAAGTCGGTCTCGATTCAAGGGCTTGTTTACGGGGATGAGCGGCTCATACGAGCACACCGGGAAGCCGTGCAGGAGGCGTTAGAGTTCGTCGAGAAGAACTATGCGGCATATCGTATTGGGCCAAAGAAAGCCCGCGAAGTTCGAATTGGAACCGGTTTCATCGTCGCACAATTCGAGCACGACACTTCCCGTTTGAAAGACCCCCAACTTCACACCCACAACGTCGTGTTGAATCGCGTCGTCGACAGCGATGGGAATGCACGCGCCATGCACAACGACCTCTTGTTCCGCGACAGCAAACTCATCGGCCTCGTGTACCAAAATAGCCTGGCAATGAAGGTGAGACGTTTGGGATACGACATCCGCCAGAACCGTAACGGAACGTTCGAACTCGATGGATACTCAGACGAGTCTCTGCGTGTGTTCTCCAAACGAAGAGAGCAGCTTGAAAAGCTCGGAGTCACGACGCAAAAGTCAGCGAGAGATCTGGTCTACAAGAACCGCAAAGCGAAGGAAGGCCCGCAAACGAGAAGGGACCTTGTCGGTGGCTGGAGAAACGAGGCGAGTGACGCCGGCCTGACGAAGATCAGGGCAACGAAGTCACGCACCAGAAAGCACAAATCTGATGTGCACGAAGCGATCGACGCGTCCATCAAGATAGCCTCCGAGCGGGATGTTACTTTCCACACTCAGAAGCTGATGGAAGCCGCGCTCTCATCCACACTCGGTGTTCACGCACTTCCTGATGTTGAGGCGGCGATTCGTGCGCAGGTCGGTAAGGAACTCATCTCCACGAAGAGCGGTGATTGGACGACGAAGTCGGCATTGGCAAGCGAAGCCGAGGTGCGGAGTCTGGTGGCTGACGGCATCGGAAAACACGCGCCGTTGGCCCTGAATTCGGAGATTCTTCAGCGCGTCGGTCGACTGAAGGCGCTCAATCCCGAGTCCGCAGGCAAGGCGGCGGAAGTCTTTCGTGCGAGCGCGGAGTCTGGTCTTCCAGGAGACTCAAGTTTGCGGGAGCACCTCGGCCTGTTGGACAGCGCCTTAAAGGTGGGAAAGCGAATTCAGCCCAGCGAACTCCATCGCATTCGCGACAACATTTCAACTTCACTTCGGAATCTCGCGAGACCTCAGAGGCAGGCCCGAATCTCGGAATTGATGGGGCCGATTGAGCGCGAGTTTCAATCCGCGACACGCGGACAAACGGGCGCTATCGCCAGGTCACTTTCTTCAAAGGATCAGGTGATCATTTGGGAAGGAGTCGCAGGCGCTGGCAAGACGTTTTCCATGCGCCAGATCGTGGAGGCATCAGCGCAGGCTGGCTTCGAAGTGAGGGGCCTTGCCCCTTCCGCGACAGCGGCAATCCAGCTTTCAAAGGATGCGGGAATTCCGGCCGCGACCCTTCAATCCCATCTGCTCGTAACCCCTCCTTTTCGGCACATCCGCTCAAATCGCGGTCATGGCCTGGGGGCGTTCAGGCCCGCGACGCCCTGGCGAACGCGAGGGGGGTGAACCCCTCGGGGCGCGCGGCGACGCTTTCGGGGTCTGCAACGAGGACGTGCCGCAGGTAGGCTCGGAAGTCGACCTCGGCCATGGAGCAGGTCTGGTAGATTCCGCGCACGACATTCCACGCGGCCCTGCC
>JBIKVI010000444.1:0-2778 GCA_044356935.1 Silvanigrellaceae bacterium
GAGCATCTCGCGCGCATAGCCGAAGAACTCCATGTGCCCGCCCTGGTAGGAACTGATGGCGATGCCTTGCGCATCCTCCTGGAGGGCCGCGTCGACGATTTCCTTCACGCTGCGGTTGTGGCCAAGGTGGACGACCTCGGCCCCGCCCTGCTGGAGCAGTCGGCGCATGATGTTGATGCTCGCGTCGTGGCCGTCGAAGAGCGCCGTCGCGGTCACGAAACGCACCTTGGTTTTGGGCTGATAGCTGAAGTCGGTGTCCATGCGGTCTCCTTGCGTGTCCTCGACAATTGCCACTGGCGGTCGCAAAGCTCAAGCCGGGTTGGCTCCGCTTGGACCTTGGGCAGGGAGCGGGGTAACCTTGAGGGAGTCTTCCCCTTCGCACAGAATTCACGATCCTAAGAGGACCTTCGCATGTGGCCTTGGACCGCTCAAAGAGTGTGCCACGCCGCGGGCGCGCGCTTCGCGCACGCACCCGGTGCCTCGCTAGACGCGACTGAAGTGGCAAGGACTCCCCTCCTTGGCGCCGTCGTGGACAGCCGCAGGGTGTTTGCGGGCTGCCTGTTCGTCGCAGTCAGGGGCGAGCGATTCGACGGGCATGACTTCGTAGCCGCCGCCCTCGACGCGGGGGCGGGTGGGGCGTTGGTGGATGCCGACTGGAGGGGGCTTTCCCTTCTTACTGAGGACGCGCGCGCGCGCTGCCTTCTGGTCGACGGCGGCGACGTTACGGGAGCGTTCCGCGCGTTGGCAGGCGCGTTGAGGCGGGAGTTTCCGTTTCCCGTGGTGGGCGTGGGCGGGAGCAACGGCAAAACCACGACAAAAGAGATGCTCGCAGCGCTGCTCGGGGGCGATACCGAAGTCACCCGAACAGAGAAGAGCGAGAATGGATTCCTGGGTGTGGCCATCACTCTCACCCATCGGCGCCACGTTTCAGGAAGTGCGCCCTCGGCTCTCGTGCTTGAAATCGGTATCGACGACGTGGGCGCCATGCGTCAGCACGTGGCGCTGGGCTCACCCGATGTGGTGCTGCTCACAGCGCTTGGCCCCGAGCACTTGGCCGGTCTCGGGACATGGGAGAGGGCCGTCGACGAGGAACTCGATCTTTTCGTTACCGGAACGCCCTCCTGTCGCATTTGGCAGCTGGAAGACCCGAAACTGAGGGAGCGGGTCCTGTCGCGCCGGCTCTCGGTGGGCCAAAGCGATGTTGTGGTGGGCGAGGAAGAAACGTTGGCCGCCTGCGAAGCGCGAGGCGTCATTCCCGCGCAGGCAGGTCGTCTGCGTTTTGCGTGCATCGAAAGGGGCCCGCTGGCGAGTCGGGTCCTCACGCACTGGCGTCCGCCGATTCTCGATGGTTCGCGTTCAAAAGCCGCCCCTGCGTTCGACAGTGCCTTCACGGTGGGCTTGCCCGGTCCACACAACGCCCGCAATTTCGCACTCGCCGTGGCCACGGCCGCCCTCCTGGGCCGCGGTGCCGATGCCCTCGCGCGTGGCTGGAAGGCATTCACTCCACCCGCCATGCGCTCTCGGGTTGTGACCCTCGCCCATGACGTCGTCCTCTACGACGACTGCTACAACGCGAGCCCGGGGAGTATGGACGCCGCGCTCGACGCGCTCGAAAACCCGGAGTGGGCCCATCGAGCGAAGGCCCTGGTCCTGGGCGACATGCTCGACCTCGGCGAAGAGTCAAAGAAGTGGCACTTCGCGCTGTCCGCTAGACTCGCCACGCTCCAAGAGCAAGGCGGGGTTCACTTGTGCCTTTATGGGGAGGCCATGTACGATGTTTATTGCAGCTTGTCAGAAAATCCCTTGTCGCAGAACAACTTCGCGACATTGAAATGGCTTCCCGCGGATGGGGATCCTCGTGTCTGGGTACAGGAAGTGCTCATTGCGAAGGGTCCTAGCCTGGTTCTCGTCAAAGGGAGCCGTGGCATGGGCCTCGACCGCGTTGTGAAAGCGTTTGAAGACGACGTTACCCCTGCGTGAGGAGATCACTCGCGCGCCCACACAAATGGACTTGTGCAAATTCAGCGAGCGCGCTCGACGCGCGAGCCTTGGGGGGAAAGTAAATGCGGCCAGAGGTCCTGCAGAGCGAGTTTGTAAAGATCCTTGAGTCGACGTTCGAACCGGCCGCTCCGGGCGATGCGGGCGACCCACACGGCGCGGTATTCGCGCTCAGTGAGGAGGAGATGTTCCAGCTCTGGAACATGCTCGGAGAGGAGCTCGGCATCGACCTGGCTCTGGCCTCGCCCGAGCAGCGCCGCATGTTGTTCGAGGCCTGCGAGCACGGCAAGCACATCACGCCCCGCGACTTCGGGAGCCTCCTTTGGCTCGTGTACTACGGCGATGCCTATACCCATTGACATCGCGTCGTGGAAAGCGCGGTTTGCGTGGGTTGACAACCATGGGGGGCTTCCCTATCGTCTGCCGCTACGCGCGCCCGTAGTGAAGTGGATATCACGAGAGCCTCCGAAGCTCTAAGCCCAAGTTCGATTCTTGGCGGGCGCGCCATTTTTTAAAGCGCTTAAAAGCCAAGATTGACCGGGATCAAGGATTTCTGGACATCGTAGCCGAGAGGCAATGTCCAGGGTCAAGAAGATCAACGGCTTATTCTCCTAAATCTCTGCGCGCCGACTCCGAACCTCGTGTTACGTTATCGGAGGCGACGTGGGCGCTTATTCAAAACAGGTCGAGAGGCACGCCGGGAACGGTTTCACCGCAGGGCTGACGCGGCGGATAGAGCATGGGCGAACCATGGCATGGTGGGAAAAAACCAAGGTGAAG
>JBIKVI010000160.1:0-10079 GCA_044356935.1 Silvanigrellaceae bacterium
GGAAGAAGCCTACGGCTTGAAGACCCTCTTGCCCGGGGAGGCTTTGTCGATCCTCGCTGCCTCGGGGCTCGTTTCTCGCTCCATGGCGCCGGAGTCCCTCTCGTTGACCACTGCAAAACAGGCTCTGGAAAAAGGCCTCTCGCTCCCGCTGCCTTCCTCGGCTGTGAAGCGGCGCACCTACTGGCAAGGAATGCGTGCGGCCTGGGCTCTTGTCATCCAGAGTGATGCCTGCGTTTCTGCGCGCGCGGGCGCCTCACTTCCTCCCGTCGACCCTCTGGCGAACCTTCTTTTGTCGTTGGGAGCTCCTCTCCCCACTCAGGCCGCAACGGCGAGGGGCAAAGGGAGGAACTCCGAGTCCGGGTGGGCGCAGGACGCTCGCGCGTCGGCATCGACCGAGGCCTGGCGCGAACGCGCGCAGCGTCTCGAGCTCTTCCTGGCGGCACAAAGCGCGCGAAAAACGGACATAGAGGAACTCCGCACCGTGCGTGCCCAAAGGCGAGCGGCCTTCCCCGAACTCGCGCGCCACGTCTCGTTGGCTGGACCATGCACGCCCCCCCAAGCGAAGGCTCCCCTCTGAACGGGTGGCCAGTCATGCGAGATCTCGGTTGCTTCCCGCGCGCGAAACGATAAGGAAACCTCAGCAGGAAATCCCCGTCCCACTTGCGAACGCGAGCACGCCATGACGCCCTACTTGCCCAAGAGCCGGCTCTCTTCTCCCTCGTCCGCGCTGGGATTCGTCCTCGCTTGGGTGTCCGCCCTCGTCCTGGTTCTCTCTCCGGACGCGGCCAGGGGCCAACAAGACGCCTCGTGCGCCCTGGGGCAAGCACCCATGCCCGTGGCGGCCACCGGGCGTTACATCTGCACCGACGGGAGCAGCGCTTTCGGGCCGTTCCCTTACGGCATGCGCGCCGATTGCAAGGTCCTCCAACAGCCGTTCTGCGACGGCCCTGTCTGGCCTATCTTCCAGGCGTTGAACCTGCGCGGCTTCGACACGTGCCCCAAAGGAACGCTCCTCGAACCCAAAACCGACTTCTGTTCCGACGGTGCGAACCTCTATGGTCCGTTCGCGGAGTCGCTGCGCGCCAAGTGCAGGTCATTTGGAGGCGGGCCTGCCTGCGAGACGAACGCCTGGGGCCGGCAGTTCGCCCTCGACCTCCTCGGCGTGAAGCCCGATGTCATCCCAGCCCCCAACCCGGTGCCCGCTGGGATCGCGTCGGTCGTGGCCAGCATTAAGGCACGCAAGTCCACGGGAGCCGCCACGTTCCAAGATTCAGAAGGCGTCGGAATCTTCCCCGGCGCGCGAGAGGCCGATAGGCGCTCCGAACCTGTTTACTTGCCGTTCGTCCTCGGTCCGCGTCGGCAGGTCGATCAAATGGTTCGGCAGCTCTACGTCCTTCTGCCCGAAAAGATCCGCAAAGAAACGGCTTTCGTCATTGCCGACAGGTTCGTGCAGAATCCCGAGGCTTACGTCCCCTACCTGCGCTCCCGCGCGCGGGTGGTGGTCATCCAGAGTTTCGTCGGCATCGGCGTCGCGAAAGACCGCGCATCCGATGCCTACAAGTACGCCACCTGGCGTCATGGAGAAGAACTCTGGGCGCTCGGTAAAACGGTGGAGGCCGCAAAGGCGTTGGGCAAGTCTGTGTCGGGCATCGTTTTGGGCATGGGCGATTCCACGACCGACTTCGGTCCGCCAGTGCGTGTGGAAGTTCAGGCGCGTGTCGATGATCTCCTCGGCAAACTCGGCGTGGCCAACGTCGCCACTCCCGTCAGTTGGGGCGCCGATGAGCTCGTTGCCGTCGCGTTCGCCCGCGAGTTGCCGGAGCGCGGCGTGAAGGTCTGGTTTTCGAATCCGAACGCCACGCACACATGGGATGGACGTCGAACGACCCTAGAAATCGTGCGCGAGAAGATAGCCCAATCCCGCTTGCGCGTTGAAGACGGCAAGCCCGACTTCCGCGCGGTGGTCCTTTCCCGACGCCCACGCCAGAAGGACTCCTACGTCGCCGACGACGCCTTCCAAATCTCCCTCGACGAATCATTGCTGCGCGACTTCCGCCCTATGCCCTCCTCCGAGGCGGGGGTCACAGCGATCATCGACGGACGCGCATTCAATGGCGCGTGGAACGCGCGCGCGACCCTCCAACGCTGCGATCTGCTCGCTTACGGAGGTTGGGGCACCTTCGGAAACAACGTTGGCCAGACACTGGCCATGGCCAAGATCCTGCTCGAATCGCGAAACTCTGCGGCGCGCAAGCAGCTTCTTCTCGAAGCCGTGGCGCACGACGTGTTTTCTATCGGCCATGCAGAATCGCAATCTGGCTTGCTCGGCACGCTCACGCGCGCCAAAGGCGTCGTTTTCAACCACTACTGGGGCTACGATACCGCCGCGGCCACGGTCACGGTCTTCAAGGAACTCAACGGCCTGGTGAACCGCCGGATGCAGGAACACTATGCGGGAACCGGTTGCATGGATGGCCGTTGGACGCGCAATACAGCGCAGCTTTGGCGCACCTTCGAGAGCGAACTCCACCTCTGGCCACAGCAACCAGGAGAGGTGTTTGGCGCGGGCGTGCATCGGACTGACCTCGCCGACGACTTCTTTGATCCCAGCAAAGGAACGCTCGCTTCGTTCGATATCGCCAAGCTCGTGGCGGAAGGTTGCTGCGGTTGACGCACCCAATCACCCGACGCTCCCTCAACGGAACGCGTGCGTGTACACTCGCTCCGTGAGGGGCGGACACGGAGTCTACCCGCTTGGGAGACTCAGACAATGCCCGTGGCACTTGCGCTCTCGAAGGCGACTATTCTCACCGGGCTGTTCGTCACGCTCGCGGCCGCGCTCGCCGCCACGCTCTCGGGCTGTGGGGAAACGTGGCAGTGGGATGGAGACTCGCAGGGAGATCCCAAGGAGTCCGCGTTGGGGGAACCCGGCACCACGACGGCATTCGGTCCGCGGGAGGTTGTTTCGGCCGAGGACAGTGCGCCCCCTGAGCCCGCCGTTGGCCTCGCGCGCAAGGAGAACGCATGGATCGTAACAGGAAGTGGCAAAGCTACCGCCGTTAAGATTTTCTTTGAATGCAAACGGGACTTCGACGCCAAAGCGCAAGCGTGCATGGGAGAGGACGGCGCGGCGACTCCTCTCTCGACCCTTCGCCTCGCTTTCGGCGAGGACCCCTCGGGAGCCCTGACGAAACAAGAGGCTCTTGGGCCCGCGCGCGAAGAGGCTGCGGCCCTCATGGCGGAAGCTCTCGAAGGGAATACCGCGCGAAGCGCCTCCGCCTTCGTCGTGCTTGAGGCTGGCGAGGAGGGCGTGCAGCGCGGCGGCTTCGCGGTGACTCTGCCGCTTGGGGGCGAGTTGCTCGCGGGAGAAGATCGTGTGTTGCTCGTGGAGCGTTCCGACGCCACCGCGGGGGCGTCTAGTTACGTTTGGTACGCATTCACCGTCCGCGCGAAATGAGGGGAGGCGATCGAGGGCTCCAGGACTCGCGCGACGCGCGGCTCGCAAGGCGCATAAATTCCCAGCTCCGGCCTTGGCTCAAACTCCATGTGCCTCTCGTGTTGGGAGGACTCTCGGTGGCATGGCCACAAGGCGTCGCCCTTGGTCAAGGTGGGGCCGCCTCGCCTTCGGGTTCCAAAGGATTTTGGAGCAGCTGGGGATCGTCGGGAGGCAAACCGCGCAAGAACCACGTAGGAGCCCATGTGGGCACGCATTTTTATGGGAGCCCCGCGCTCGCGACCATGAACGAACGCCTGGGCGAGAGCGTGGCGCTCCCCGTTGGCAAGGCCTTCGGCCGCGCGGACGGAGGATCGACCGCTTGGCGTTGGAGCCGCGACGAGACGTGGCATGGCGGAGTCGAGTTGGCAGCTTGGCGCGATAACGTAGCGGCCGCGGGGAACGACCCCTCCCCTGCGCGCGTCCGTGCGAGCACGATGTTCCAGACGCTGTCCTTCTCGGGCGCGTTTCGTTTCCTCCCTTTGCCCCGTTTCAAGAGCTCGGGCATCGATCCTTATCTGGGGCTCCTGGGCTACCGCGCGTTCGCCCGTGGCACCAACACCATCAAGGGTTTCCACGCTCTACTGCTCACGCAAGTGGGCGTCACGCGATTCGCGCACGCTTTCGAACTCGACGTCCCCCGTGCGGACACGCGGGTTTCCTACGAAGGTTGGTCGCTAGGCGCCCACTACGGGGGTGGACTGAGGCTGGCATGGCGTTTGGGGCAGTGGATCGACCTGGAGATCGACGGCTGTTACCTCCAAACGCTGCCCTTACTGGCGCGAAGCTCGGTGGGGACGTTCGAGGTGAGGGGGCAGGACCTCCGAGCCCGGTCTTCGGAACTGGGCGTGGAGGGCATCGCTCGTTCCCGTTGGCAAATCGTCACAGCCAAGGCGGGAGCCTCGATCTTCTTCTAATGCCAACCGTCCGTGATTCGTGATGAAATCGCAATTCCTATCAAGGATGGGAGCCCTTTACCGACGCAACCCTTGGGTCGAATCCTTGCGGGGGAGAAACACGTGGTGTCGAAATCATTCCGATGGGGCGCGCATGGTCCCGCGAGGCTCCGGAAGGCCACCGTCCTCGCGATAGCGACGCTGGCATTTGGTCTGGCAGGGTGTTCCCTTGTGAAGCCCTCCGACCTCGGAGTCGGCGGTGGCGGCAAAACCGCCGCTGCACCAGGTGCCGACAAGGTGAATGTGAGCTTGGCCGTTCGGTCGGGGGACGCGACGGCTCGGCTGGCGCTCTCGGCGGAGGAAGGCCCGTTCCTTTCGCTCGCTCCTTCGGAAGGCTTCACCTTCGATGTGAAGGGATGCGCGTCGGGATTCCTGGCCAACGGTCTCACTTCCAACGCCACGTCAGAGCCGGTGGCACTTTACGCGCACGACAGGAATTGCTTCTTCGATCTGAGGGAATTCGGGTTCGAGGGCGACATTTTTCAGCCTTCAGGGGGAGCGACGAGCTTCTTCAATGGAGGCATCTTCGACGCATCTCGCACCGTTTATTTCGAACGCACCACCCCGCCCAACGACAAGGTCCGGGTGCGCATCCAGACCACGCTCTCCTCTCCCCTCCAAGACGGAGAGGAGTTCGTCTACGTCTTCATGGAAATAAAGAAAGGCGCGGACTTCGCCGTCCAAGACTATTCTTACACGGAGACTATGGAAGTCGGCGCCATCGAGGCTCCCAACCTGACCATCGACGACATGGATCTCACGGCCATCGACGGGGCGACAGGCAAGGCGACCTTCACGACGACCCTCAAGTGCGCCCAAAGCGTGACGACCGTAGCGACAAAAAAGGTTTGTCCCTCTCCCACGGGCGAGAACCAGGCCCTGGAGAACTTCTCGACCATCCTGATTAGCGAACCCGCTGACCCCTCGATGTTCGACTACGTGGCGGCACGGGCGCTGTTTGACGATGCCGCCAACTCGGGAATCATCCACGCGCTGACCAACGCTGTCACGGTGACCGCGGACGCGTTCGATGTCTCCAACCAGCAGAAGTCGGGTCCTCTGAGCCAGCACAAGGCCATGTACCTCGTGGTACAGTTCACTGACCCCAACGATGCGGAGAACCGCTCCTACCGTTACTTCAAGGTGACCATTGGAGATCCCCAACTTTGACAGCTCCATGAGGCCCGTCGTCCGCGCGCCCCTATGGGCGCGGACCGCCAGGACGGCGCGTGCGCGCGTCGTAACGAGTTTGGGCTCGGGCTTTAAATCGGGCTTGAAATTGAGTTTGGGCTCGGGCTTGGGAGCCTTAGCGCTCGCCTGCCTGCCCTCGTGCGGCGATCGCGCCAACGATCGCGTCCACCTCGCTCCCGAGGACCCCTTCGACCGCTTCGCCGTCGACTTCGACGTCAACGGCTCGTGCGCGGGCGATGGCGATGCGGCTACCGGATGTGGTCGTGTTTCGTTGTCGGGCGACGCGGCCGGCGGCGGCTTTGCCTCGAGCGACATCCGGGTGAGGTGCGCGCCGAGTGCCGACGGCTACCTTGTGCGCATGGCCGATGGCGCGCGCGCGTCGGATTCGGGCATTGAGATCGTCGTTTCGTATGCAGGCGAGCGCGTGGCTCCTCGCGTGGCTCGGGTGTGCAGGGGGCCCGAGCGCGAGGACCTGCCTCCGCCCGAGGTGCGTCTCAAGGAGAGTTATTGCACGGTCCAAGTGCGCGTGCAGGGCGACGCCTTCACAAGCTCCCCGGCAAGCCCCTGTACGGTGCGGGTGGCGGGCTCCTCGCCCTTGCGCGGCACACTTTCGTGCGCCGCGTTGCGCTTGGGGACGGGCACACTCACCGTGGAGAACGAAACATCATTCACTTGCCCGAAGGACCCGCCATGAGGACCGCTTTCGCTCTCCTCGTGGGGTTCGCATCGGGATGTGGCCAAACGGCGGAGTCGGTTCCCGAGCTCACGCCAGTGCTCGTCTCCGTGAACTGGAACGCACCCCATCCGGAGCGCGGTTTCGCCCCTCGGTCCTTCGTCGTCGCCGTGGCCGGATGCGCAGGAGTCGCACAGACCGCGCACGCCTTCGCGGCAGGGGAAGTGGGCATCTTGAACCTTCCCTCGAGCGCGCGGGGATGCAGGGTCCTGCCGGTCAAGGTGACATACGCGGACGCCAAAAGGAACACGCGCGTCTACGCTTCGTCGGGCGCGCTTCCCGCCACGGTCCGGGCAGGCGGAGCGATCACGCTCACGCAGGTGGAACCAAGGGCCTTGGCCGCGGACCCGGCCGCGGATCCGGCCGCGGATCCCGCTTCGGTTTCGGTCGCGACCCGCGTTGTGGTTCATCTTGGCGGAGTGCTCACCTCCCCCCTCGGCGATCAGTCTGCGGTGGCATTTGGAGTGTCGCCCGTCGCCCAGGCCCGTCTCGCCGCGGGCGCGTCCCATGTCGGGACCTTCGCGGGCGCCATAGCCAAACGCGTTCCGTTGGTGCCCTCCGCACTTGAGCCGAGCGACAACGGCGAGCCGGCAGGCAGCCGGGGATTCTTCGTGAGCCTCTCCTGCGAGGAGGCTCTGACGAGCACGGTATGCGCCGACATGCCGCTACTCGACCTGAGGCTGCGCCTTCTGCCCGACGACGGCCAGACCTTCGACGCCGCGGCCGCGCGCGAATTGTTCGCCACGCCAGGCGACGCGAGGAGGCCGACGGTGGCGCACTACTCCGGCAATGGACTGCGCATGGTGCTGTCGGCGCAAGAGGCCGACCGTTACCTCCTCGCGCTGAAACGCGACGACGCCGTGAGGCTCTTTCGCTTCACGGTGCCCTGAAGGCATCGCCCTCCCAACCCGCGAGTCTCAACGCCCCTCGCCGAGGTTCGCGTCGGGCACGTTGACCCAGCCAAGCTCTTTGCCGCCGGTTTTGAGGCGCACGCAGGCGAAGCCGTTCTTGGCGCGCATGAAGTACTCGACCTCGGTTGCCGCCGCGCCGATGCCGCCAGGCACGCTCGCCACCACGGGACGGGAATCCTTGCGCGCGAACTCGTACAGGGGCGCGGGCTTCTTAATGTACCTCAGAAGCACGGTGGTGCCCGCCACGCAGGCCTCGGAGTCCACCGAGGGGTTGGTGGTCGAGGGTGGCTTGACGGGGTCGTCCTTGCCTACTGGCTCTTCCTTTTTTGGTGGAGTATTCGCGGGCGGCTTCGTTTCGGTTGAGCCTCCCCCTGGCGCCGGCGCATCCTTGTTGGGGGGCACGAACCCAGGACTTGCGGGATCGCCTCCCGCGGGCGGTTGCTCTTCCGTCGTTTCGGGCGTCTCGGGTGTCTCTTCCTGCCCAGTTTCGGCGGGAGGATCCCTCAACGTCTCAGCGTTCGCGCGGGTCGGAGTTGCACTTGGCGAGGCCACGGGAGTTCCCGTCATGGGAGTCTTCAGACCGCTCGATTGGCTTGAGCAAGCCAGAGCCAGACCCAAAGTTCCCAGGCAGGTGAGTGTCGCTTTCAAGGAATTCATGGCACCTCCTTGGCGGCACCTCGCGGGCACGCCCCACCCTCTCTTCGGAATTCGTGCTTCGGTCCTTGAGCGCACGGTTGCAACGCTGGCCGGCGTGTGAAAAGTTTGACGCGATCCCTCGCTCCGTGGCGACGACCACGATGCCCGACTCCTCGAAAGGTCACATGGACGCCCCCAAGACCCCCTTCGCCGCCATCGTCGACTTCGAAGCCACGTGCGGCGATGGCATCCCCGGCCACGAAATGGAAATCATTGAATTCGCGGCCATCCTCGTGGACGCGACTTGGACTCCCTTGGGAGACGGCGAGTTTTGTCGCTTCACGCGTCCGTCGCTCCATCCGCTGCTTTCGCAATTTTGCCGCGAGCTCACTACGATTCCCCAGTACGAGGTCGACTGGGCTCCCTCTTTTCCCGAGGTCGTAACTGAATTCTCCGCCTGGATGGAGCAGAAGGTTCCCACCGAAGAGGTCACGTTTTGCTCTTGGGGCGACTTCGACAAGCGACAGTTGCACAAGGAATGCGAGCGATGGCGGGTCCCTTATCCTTTCACGTCGGCGCATGTAAACCTCCGCACCTTGGCGGCGAGGCGCCTTGGCCTGCGCAAAGGCCAGCGGCAGGGTTTGTTCGCGGTCACCGAGTTCCTGGGACTCCCCTTTCTTGGCACCCACCACCGAGGCATTGACGACTGCCGCAATGCGGTTGAAATTTTTAAGAAAATTACGTCTTTTTGCGAAACAACTCAAGCCTTGGAAGCCTCACCCCGATAAGTGGGGGCGAGCGTCGCTGCCGGCGCACCGAAGGAGGCCATCCATGAACCGCTTGAACTTCCCCCTCTCGCAAGCGCACAAGGCTCCCTTCTCGCGCCGCCTCACGCTCTTGGCGCTGGTCGCGGCCGGACTCTTGAGCACGACACTCGGGGGGTGCCGCAACTGGTGCCACACCTCCGGCGGTCTCCAGCCTAAATCGCAGTCGCATGGCACTTGCACGACGCCGGGCGAACTCGCACAGGCCCATCACCGCAGCTGAAGGAAGGTTTTCGACAAGGGCAGGGAAACCGGGCTAGCGGCGGCGCACCCCTCAGGGCGGCGAGACCGCCGAGGCCCGGGCCGATTCGTCCTTTCGCCGACGCCTCTCTTTTCCCGCGCGCCGGGTTTCCGAAACCGCCAGCACAACCACCCCTGCGATGATAAGCGCCATGGCCGCACCGTACTCGGGTGGAAACGGCTCGGAGAGCAGGACGTTCGACAACGAAACACCGATGACGGTTTGAAGGCAGATGAAGCCTCCCACCACGCCCGGCGCCAAGCGTGAGAGCGCGAAGGCGTTGAGAAGGTAGGTCACCACGGTGGCTCCCACGACCACGTAGCCGAGCGCTGCCCAAAACGTCGCTGAGAGCGCGGGCAACGCCGAAACGAACGCGCCTGGGACGTCCGCGGGCGCGGTGCCCGTGAGGAGGAAGTAACCCACGACGTTGAGAGCCGATGCCCACAGGAAAACGCGCAAAGAAAAGCGCAGTGATCCCATGCGAGCGATGACCGGCGGGGCGAGAGCGAGGTAACTCGCGTAGCTCAGCGTGCTCGCGAGGCACATGAGGTTGCCGATGGCCGTGGCTCCCGAGAACGTCTCGTCGAGGTGGGGGGCGAAGATCAAGGCCACTCCGCTCACGGCCATGGCGATGTTGGCGAGCTTGCTCCACGCGAAACGCTCACGGCCAAGGAGCAGCGAGAGGACCAGTGCGAAGACGGGGATCATGGGAGCGAGGATGGCCGAGGCCGCCGCCGTCGTGCGTTGCAAGCCGTAAAAAAGGATGGTCTGGTTAAAGGTGACGCCCAGGAAAGCCAAGCCCACGAGCTGCAGATGATCGCGCGCTCCCAATGCGCGAGAAGGCGCTGAGGGCGCTGAGGGCGCTGAGGGCGCTGCCAATCCGGAGTTCGAACGAGAGTTTCGCCCCCGCCAGGCAAACAATAGCGCAAACACCAGGGTGGCCGTGAAGCTGCGGCACAGGACCAACACCTGCGGCGCCACCTCGGCGATGGCGAACTTGGAGACCACGGGAAGGCCGCCGAAAAGGAACTGGACCAGGAGCAACGACGCCCACGCAGCACCTTGCTTCGGCCCCTGAGCGGGTGCGGGCATGC
>JBIKVI010000445.1:0-2715 GCA_044356935.1 Silvanigrellaceae bacterium
GCTACGTGTTGTTTCACGTATCGTCCACTGGCTCGAGGATACCCACGAGTTGAAGGTGAAGATACCTTTCAAGTTCAAGGCTGGCCACAAGCTCAAGGTCAAAATTCTCAACGCCAAGAACGACGAGGAGCGTCGCTCATTTTACACGCCGCTTATCATCGGCACGGGCGATACATGGCGCTCTCTGGACCGCGTCCTAGACGCTCTTAGATCCTTGCCATCTGGGACTTCGGGAAGGGACAGAAGGGTCGCGGAGATCGAAAACGTGAAGGCACTTCTCAGCCCTGTCCTCGCGCAGGCCATCGTGCGCATCATCGACAGAGAGACCGTTCCCGCGTCGGAGAAGGTGATCTCGCTCTTCGAGCCGCACTCGGACGTCATTATCAAGGGTAGTCGCGAGGTCGAGTTCGGACGAAAAGTCTACTTCTCGACGGGTCGTAGCAACCTTGTTGCCGACGTCTACGTTGCGCAGGGCAATCCATCCGACAGTGACCTCTTCCTGCCCCTGCTCCAAAGGTTGCGCGAGATCTACGGCCGCGTCCCGCGCCAGACGTCCTGCGATGGCGGGTTCGCCTCACAGGAGAACGTCGAGGAAGCCAAAGATGCGGGCGTGAAGGACGTGTGCTTCACCAAGCGCGTTGCCCTTGAACCCGAAGAGATGTGCAAGAGTAGGTGGGTCTTCAAGAAGCTCGCCGCCTTCCGCGCAGGGATCGAGAGTAACATCTCGGCTCTCAAGCGTGCCTTCGGTCTCTCGCGGGTGCGTTGGAAAACTGAAGACGGCTTCATGAAGGCTGTTTGGAGTTCCGTCTGCGCTTACAACCTTATGCTGATGGCGTCTTGAGGGAACACAGAGGCGGCCTGTTCGATGCCGTCAGCGAGGAGAACCGCATGGGGATGAATATAGCAAGTGAAGATCGGCGCGAAGCGCCGAAGAAAACTCTGCTGGTCTGACGCGGAAAGGGGGCGCGGTAAGCGCCCCCTTTCCGCGTCAGACCAGCCTTTTTCGGATGGACACTAGCTGATACCACGTTACTCGATCGGATCCGGCGTCTCGTGAAGCATCGGGGACTCGACGCGCGGAGCGCACTCGAGATGAAGTTCGAATTGCTGCGCCTTGGTGCCCGTAGTTCACTGGCACGCCGCCTTGGTGCCTGGGTGGATAAACATCTCGCGTTCGCTGCGCACCTCGGCCGGCCCCTGCGCGTGACGAGCGACATCATCGAATCCTTATTCGGACGGTGGAAAGCGGTGATCGGCTATCATCGTGGTGCCGAGCTAACGACATCCGTATTGCTGTTACCGGCGCTTTGCGGTGACCTCTCTCCTCAGCTCGTTCGAGATGCACTTCGCTCGGTGAAGGTGTCGAATCTCGACGAATGGAAAGCACGAGAAATCGGAACAACTCTGAGGTCGAAGCGAATGATGCTGCGTCTGGTCAGGCCGACGAGGACGCGGAGGGTACAGAAAACTGCGGGAAACCCTTTTGCCTCAAGCGCATGAAATGCAGCGGGCTAGGCGAATACTGCTCGAGGTAGGTGCCTACGGCAATGCCGTTGGCACCTACCTCGAGTGGCTCCTGCGCGAACTTCCCAAGGCCGAGGCACAGCCGCGCGAGGGCAAGCTCGACCTCACGCCGTTCCTCTCCTGGAACTACAAGGCCAGGTTCACCAAGGGTTGAGCGCGGCTCTCACGGCCAGTGTCAAGCGCCCCACGGAGCGTAGCCCGTCAGGCGCTTACGACTGAGGGACTATCCCGACCGCATCGGTCTTGAAGACCACCGTGCCATCCATGCGGCTGTATCCCATATCGGGTTCGAAAACCCAATCCACGTGCTCCGAGACGCCGCCCTGTGAGCAATTCGCGTTTGTGCAGGCGCTGCGTCCGGGCAGGAGGATCATCGCATCGAAGTTGGCTTGGGTGGGGTTCTTAGCGTCGGTCTGGCACGAGTTATCGACCGCCGTCTTCGTGAGGCCCGTCCAGTTCCCATTGTATTTCGCGGTGCTGAGGAACACGCGTTTCGTCGTCGTGAAGCGGACCGCCGGTGAGTAGATCGCCGTCTTGCCCTCATCGTTGCTCGCGAGCACCGCCACGGCGTAGTCCGCGCCGAAACGAAGGTTCGGCACGTCGTAGGTCGCTTCGGTCATCCAGTCCGATGCGGTCGCCGAGAGGGCCTCGATCTCCGCAATCGAATCGACCGCCGAGGCCTGCCTCGCCCAGGCGACCTTGTAGGACACAGGCAAGCCGTCAGGATCCGTCGCAGCGCCCCACGACACGGTGAATCCCGACCCCGTCACGTTCGAGAACGTGATGCCGCTTCCCGCGGTCGGGGCGCCGGGTTCGAGAGTCGTCACGATCGGCGTGTATCCACAAGTTTCCAAATGCTCGCCCCGATAGAGAGGGAAGCCACTTAGAGGGAGCTTGCATTGATGCCAGATTCGATCACGTCCAGTCACGGGCAGCAAACACTCGCGCTCGCAACGAAACAGCCTGCCAATTCGAAGCCCTCCCCGTGGTCGGGCGACCTCGCATGGGGTGTGACTTTAGTGACATTGGCCGCTCTCGCACATGCCACCTGGCGGCGCTTGGCCGGGGAGGCCCGCGAACGCGAGGGCGCGCGAAAGAACTTTCTCGAGGTCGCGCACGCCGAGGCCATTTCGCGACGCAAAGCCATCGCCTTGGAACGGGCGCTCTGCGATATCGAACGCCTCCATTCGG